>NZ_APNG01000019.1:0-83685 GCF_040361255.1 Salinisphaera sp. T5B8
CGCTCGGCTCGAATTATCAGGCAAATTGGCGGGGTTTTTCAGCAGCCCCCTAAAGCCCAGATGCTTGTAGAATCCCAGCGCCTGCGCGTTTTGTTCATTGACGTCCACTTTCGTGCCGCCTTCGGTGCTTATTGCATGCTGGGCAAGTAACGCCCCGACACCCTGGCCCCGCGCTTGCGGTGCAACGAAAAGCATCTCGATATTGCCATCGCTCACACCGCAGAACCCCAGAATTTGGCCGTCCTCGCGCTTTGCAACACTCAGGCTGACGGCCTTGAAATACTCATTCAGGATCAGTGGCTTCAGTTCAATAAGGTCACGCTCAGCCAGAAAATCATGCGTCGCCCGAACCGAGGCTTCCCATATCTCGATAAGCTGGTGATGCTCTGCACTTGCTGCGCTTTCGATCTTCATGAACCGCACTCTTGGTTCAGCCGATTTTTCGAATCCCACGGCTTTCATGCGCAAATGTATGAACCGGGCCGGCTTTTATCAAGCAGGCGGATTGTCCGCCAATGAACGCGAAGACACGCGAATAGAGCTGTGGATCGGCGGACTGTTTCCGCACGAAAAACCGACGCCGGCACATTTGACGGCGCCCGGTGCGTGACAGCGATTCTGACGTTATTAGTCGGGCGTGCTGTCCTCGCTCACGCGCACGGATGATCCGGCGGCCTCGTCTGCGATGTCGGCGAGTAATTCGGCGATCGTGTCGACTTCGTCGTCCCGGTCGTCGATATCGTGGCGATCGGCAATAAAACCCGGATCGTTGTAATAGATCCGCACAGCGCCGTCGCTGGCCTGCACGACCAGCATCTTCTGGGGCAGGTCGATACCCACCGTCTGGTTCGAACGCATGAGCGGCGTGCCCACGCGCGGATTGCCGAAGATGAACAGGCGGCTCGGGCCAATGCCCGTGCCGGTGTCCTGGAAATCGATCGTATCGACTCGTGTAAGCGCATCGCGGCTGTCGATCGCATTGGCCAGGCGATTGACCACGGTATTGAAATCGTCGTCGCTGGCCACGGTTCTGATGCCCTCGCCTTCGGCAATACCGGCCGCACTGGCACGAATATCCAGATCGGCATTAGCGGCGGCGCTTACCACGGCTTCGAGATCGTCGTCGACGCCGTCGAGGGTCGCGTTTTCGACATCGTCGAGATCGTAACGGGCGTCCAGATAGGCTGCGTTGGTGAACGCCACGCCGGTATCGTCGTCGCTATCGCGATAGACGAGCACCCGCAGGGGCAAATCCAGTGCAACGCGCGCATCGGCGGTGAGCAGCGCGCGTTCGCGGTTGCTATCGCGGATGAACAACACCGTGGTCGGGCGCAGGCTCAGATTGGCCTGATTGGCGTTGGCCTGGTGGTCGACTTCCGTACGCACGCTCAGATTGGCGCGATCGGCAATCGCATCGCGCAAGGCCGTACGCGTGGCATCGAAGCCGCGCCCGGAGACCGCCAGACTCAAGCCCGGAATATTGGTTTCGGCCGCCGGCGGGGTGTTGTCGTTTTCGTCGCTGTCGTCGTCGCCATCGAGCAGGTCGCTCCACTCACAGGCCGAAAGGGCCACGACCAGGACGAGCAGGCACAGCAACAACAGGCTGCGCCGGGTTTTGCCAAACGATATGAACGTCATCATGAACCCTCGAACGAACGACCAAGCCTCGATCCTACTCGAAATGCTCACGCCAGCGCTGTACCGCGACTTGTTCCTTGACCAGATCCAGGATTTCGATAACCGCATCGCGCAACTCGGAATTCTGGCCGATATCGTCGGCGAGCAGGCGCGTGATCACGCTGTCGGTGACATTCTGTACCAGCGCGTCGAAATCCGCCGACGACAATCCATCGACGGCCTCATCGAGAATATTGTTGACGGTTTCGGTAATGGCATCGTCCAGCGCATGGGTGACGAAGCTGCCGAGCATGGGCACACGCTCGAGATTGCGTAGCGCGGTGTTGTTATTGACCCCGCGGTTGACGACATTGGCCACATAGGCCTGCAATTCGTCGCGATTGGCCTTGTAGGCAGCCATGATCGCGTTTTCGATATGCGTGCTGGTGGCATTGACCAGCCGCTGCTGGCGCGGCTGGATGACTTCGCGCACCACCCGATGCGACAGCTCCTGGCCGCCGCTTTCCAGTTCTTCCTGGGCGCCGGCGAGCACCTTGATGACCACGCGATCGGAAATCTCTTCGACCACGATGTCGTAGTAGACCATGAAGGTCTTGTAGACCGCCCAGTTGCGGATATCGATCACGCCCAGGCGTTGCAGGCGCATGAGGATCGTGACCACGCGCAGTACGCGCAGAAACCGAAAACCCGCCACCGGAATACAGCCGAGCACGTCGTACCAGCGCGCGAACGGATAGAAATACCAGCGGTAATAACGCTGCTGCACGATGGCCAGCACCCAGCCGGCCAGCACATCAGCCACGAAGATGGCCACGAAGGCGAGGTCGATGGCCACGAAGTTTTCGTGCACCGCGCTTTCATACCAGCCATGCATGCCCGGCGCGACCGAGGCGAACACATCGGCCAGCGGGCCGATGGCAAACAGGGCATCGAAGAGAATCAGCGCGAGATTGAGCGATACCAGCACGATGATCGCCAGATCCCAGAGCAGAAACAGCCGCTCGCTGAGCGTACGATCGCCGGTGACAACGGCGAATGGCCGCGGCGGGTGTTCTTCTTGTGCCTGCGGATCGCGCTCGCTCACGAGGCACGCGCCTGGGCTGCGTCGGAGAACAGGCTCACCGCGCGCAGCATTTCACGCACCTCGGGCATACGGGCGTCCATTTCCTGATAACCCCAGCCGACCGACAGATCGAGTGCGTCGGGACTGGGCACGATATTCAACGGCGACAGGGTGCGATCGAAGCGCACCATGGTATCGGCATAGACCCGGTTGACCCGCATCTGCATCTGTACGGTCTGGGTGATCGGCCACAGCCACAGATTCTTGGCATCCACGCGCGGAAAGAAACAGTCGAAGGCCAGATAGTAGGCATTACGGGTAGCCGCGCGTCCGGCCGCCACGCCGCGCCAGGCGGCGCGCGCCGGCACATTGTCGGCCACGCCCCCGTCGACGATCGCAGCCAGTTCGCGGGTGGCCATGAGCTCGGCGAAGATCTCGCGGGTCACACCGGCGCCGGGGCCCGGTTCGTATTGCAGAATGCTGGGCACGGCCGCGGAAAACCCGGCGGCGTCCACGGCGTGCACCTGGCGGGTGTCGGTATCGCGCCCGAGCACGATGGGTTCCACCACGTCGGCACTGAAAAACTGGAGTAGCCGGGCGAAACGCGCGGCCACGCGCATCCACATCGGCAACCAGCGCTCGGCGCCCTCGTTGGGCGAACGGACATCCGATGGCAGACGTTCGTAGGGCCTGCGACGGATGCCGGCGACCACGAGATCCAGCGGGATCTCCATTTCATCCAGCCGCAGCGGTCGGCGCAGATCGCCGGTGGACATGCGCTGATGCAAGGCGCGC
The DNA here is from genome assembly GCF_040361255.1 of Salinisphaera sp. T5B8. NCBI lineage: Bacteria > Pseudomonadati > Pseudomonadota > Gammaproteobacteria > Salinisphaerales > Salinisphaeraceae > Salinisphaera > Salinisphaera sp. T5B8. The sequence continues at coordinate 3,497 of NZ_APNG01000019.1, forward strand.
AGGTGCAGATGCAACAGCCCCGGCAGACAGAATTCACTGCGCCGGCGGGCGGCAGTGAAGATATCGCCGTTCTTGAGCTTGCGGGCGAAATCCAGATAGTCGCCCACATCGGCATGCCGGCGCTGGGCCCGAAACAGGCCCAGAATCGCGCCAATCGAGTTACCGACCATATAGTCGGGAATCAGCCCGTCTTCCATGAGGCGGGCGAACGCGCCGGCGTAGACATAGCCAGCACCACCGCCCCCACCTGCCACGATGACCAGCGAGCGCTTGCCCGCCTCGCGATCGAGCGCTGCCGCGTCGAAGTCGTCGGCATGGGTGGCCAGCAGTTCCCGACGCAACTCGATACAGCGTCGTCGTGCCTCGGGCACGGCTTCATGGCAATACAGCAATTTCTGTTCGGCCGTGGCCGAGCCGCGCAGGCGATCGTAGAGATGTTCGAGCAGCCAGGCGCGCAGCGGCATGATGCGCGCGGCATCGACCTCGATATCGCGCCGCGTGCCGGGAATACGAAACACATGCAAACGCGCCATCCCCAGGGCATAGCGCAGGCATTCATAGTCGGTCTGCGACACGCCCGAGGGCGCGGCCAGCCAGGCGCGCACGAGTGAACGTTCCATGCGCTGGAGCTGCAGGCGTTCGCGCTCGTCACGATCGGCCGCGGCGTTCTGCCCGACCGGACTCGAGACATCGGCGCCCACCGAAGCACTCATCCGCGGTCCGGCCCGGCCTGCGAGGTGCCGACAAGACCGCGCCGGGCCTTCGCCAATGCAGCGGCGCAAACATGGCCGGCGATGCCTGGATTATGTAGTGCGCCCACGCCGCCCGAGGCGCAAGCCAGCGCGTTATCGAATCCAGCGAGCGCAGCCACGCCGGGTTGCGGCGCGGCGCGCTGCCTCGCGGCGGCCGTGATATGCGACATGCGTCTCGCCTTTTCGATCCTGCCTGACAATCTGACCAGCATAACGTACCCACAGGACATATCGGCAGACCATTCGCGCAACTCAACCCTCGTCAGTTTCAAGGCTGTCGGCATATTCGGTGACCAGGGGTGCCGCATCGAGGCCCCGCTCACGCAGATAGGCCACCAGTACGTCGGTACGCCCATGTGTGGCCAGCACGCGGCGGGCGCCGGTCTGTTCGATGGTCCGAATCAGGCCCGGCCAGTCGACATGATCGGAGAGCACGAAGCCGCGATCGTAGCCACGCCGGCGGCGGTTGCCGCGAATCCGCATCCAGCCGGAGGCGAAGCCGGTTTCGTGTTGCTTGAAACGCCGCATCCAGCGCGAACCGGCTGCCGAGGGCGGCGCCATGACCAACGCGCCGGCAAAATCGGCTTTTCGGTCCTGGGCGCTGACCGGTTCGGTAGGCAGCATGGCGATGCCGGCATCGCGATAGATCTGGGTCAGCGGTACCAGCGCGCCGTGCAGATAGACCGTTTCGTCGGTCAGGCGCGCCAACTCCGCCAGCAGCCGCTGCGCCTTGCCCAGGGAATAGGAAAACAGCACGCTGGTCTTGCCGGCCGCGGCATTGGCCTGCCACCAGGCATGGATATCGGCCGCCACGTCCGCGGTATCCGCCCAGCGATAGACCGGCAATGCAAAGGTGGCCTCGGTGATGAAGGTGTCGCAGGGCACGACTTCGAAATCGGCACAGGTCGGATCCGCATCGCGCTTGTAGTCGCCGGATGCGACCCAGACCTCGCCATCGACCTCGACCCGGATCTGCGCCGACCCAAGCACATGCCCGGCCGGATGAAACGAGACCCGCGCCGTACCGAATGTCAGTTCCTGGCCATACGCGACACCGGTGAGCGCGATCGCGCTGCCCAGCCGCTTGTAGAGAATCGGCGCGCTTTGCGTGGTGGCCCAGTAGTGGCCGTGCCCGCTACGGGCATGGTCGGCATGGGCGTGGGTGATCAAGGCACGCTCGACCGGACGCCACGGGTCGATATGAAAATCGCCGGCCGCGCAGTAGAGGCCCTTGTCGGTGAGTTCGATCACAGCGGCCATGGCCGTCTCCGGGTCGTCGCGTGGCACGGTCTTGCGCATGGATGAGCGCCCGCCCGCTTCGCTTCAGCAAACCTTTTGGCCGCCGATGAACGCGAACAAACGCCAATGCGGGGAAGCCAGATCGCTTGAAACGTGCGTGATCAACGCTTCAAGCCCCATGCTGACATGGGTGCCTGATCCATCATACAGAAAGCCCCCTGGCGCCCGGTGCGATCCAGGCACGGTCCAGGCGACACCCGCAAACATCGTCTCCCATTCGCGTTTCTTGGCGTGCATTCGCAAACCGTTGCAAAACGCCGCTCGATTAGGCGAACGGCACAACCGCAACGACGTCAGCGTTTACGCCCCGTCGGCCAGACTTTCGCGCAGCGGCCCCAGCCACGGCTCGTAGGCCTTCCAGCGCGCCAGCGAGGATTGATACACGGGCTGGCGTACCTGCCAGACACTGGCGGTACGTACGTCGCGGGCATGGTGATGAAAATCCAGACAACGCGCATCCCAGTCGAGGCCGGTGAATTCGATCAGCCGCCGCGATTCGCGCTCGGGATCGGCTACCAGGGCTTCATAATCGACCGTGAGCATGGGTAGCGGAAGATGCGTCTGCCAGTGCGTCATCAAGCGTTCGTGCTGGCGATAGACATGGCCGACATCGCCCAGATCGTAGGCGAATCGCAGCCCGCGGCTGAACAGCTGGAAATAACAGGACAGGGCATTGTCCATGGCCTCACGGCGACAATAGATCACCCGCGCATTGGGCAGAATCAACGCGACAAGCCCCAACCAGAGCATATTGAAAGGCATCTTGTCGGTCACCCGTGTAGCATCCGGGGACCGGGCTTCGAGCCCGCCCAGATAGCGCGCGGCCAGCGTCGCGGCATCGGCTGGCGATAGTCGCTCGAGACATTCCGGATAGCGCCGATCGGACCCGGTGACGGCCGGCAGTTCGCGGGCCAAACGCGCGATATCACTGAGTTCGCCCGCGCCGTAGGCCTGCGGATGGCTGGCGATGATCTGCTCGACCAGGCTCGTGCCCGAGCGCGGCATACCCACGATCAGCAGCGGGCGCTCGCTGGCATCGCCCATGTTCTCACGCGCGTCGAAGAAATCCTGCGTACAGCAGGCCACGATACGCTCGATACGCCTGTCGAACACGCGCCGGTCGAACGGGTAACGGCGCGCATGCAGGCGGTTGCCCGCCTCGAAATGGCCAAAGGCCTGCTCGGGGAGCTGCTGGGCATCGAAATACTGGCCGAGCGCGAAATGCATATGGCTACGTGCGATATCGTCGAGCTTCGGATCGGCCATCGCGCGCTGCATTGCCGCGCGGCGTGTGTCGGACAACACGTAGCGGCGATTGGTCATCAAGGCCGCATAGACCCAGCCCAGACGGTCATCCAGATCGAGCGCCCGTTCGAAATGCCGTGTCGAGGCCTCGAACTGACCCAGGCTCTGATAGGCGCTGCCCAGTCCCGCCTCGGCACGGGCATTAGCCGGCGCCTGAGCCAGCACCGCCTCGTAGCCCGCAGCCGCCCGCTCGTAGGCGCCAATGCCCGCCCAGGCCGCAGCAAGGTCGCAGCGGGTGTCGATATCCGGATCGAGCGCTGCTTCGGCCTGGTGCAGGCACGTGGCGGCGGCGTCGGGGGCACCCCGTTCGAATAGCAGGCCCGCGCTCTGTAAATAGGGTGCCAGCAGCGATGGGGCGGCTTCGCGTAATTCATCATAAACCGCCAGTGCGGCCTCGCTGTGGCCGGCCGTGGCGAGGACATCGGCCAGATCGAGGCCATTCTGGACGCGCTCGGGCTGCAGCGCCCAGGCCCGCCGGTAGGCTGCGATCGCGCCCGCCAGATCGGCGCGCGCACGCAGCAAGCCGGCCAGGCTATGGTGATAGATCGGATTGGCCGGCTGCTGGTCGACCGCGCGGCGCAGCAGCTTGACCGCCGCTTCGCCGTCGCCGCGCTGGTGGGCGAGCAGCGCACGCATACGCAGCGCTTCGGCATAGTCGGGATCACGCCGCTTGATACGCCGGTAACAGGCCTCGGCTTCGTCGAAGCGCCCGGAACGATGCAGCGCAATACCGTCGGCCAGTGCCGCGGACGGCGCGTGTTGTGCGTTTCGAGTGCGGGATACAAAACGACGACTCATGCGCTCATCCTAACCTGTCACTCGTCCCGGCGCGCCGGGACGTGCCGAACCGCGCCCACAAAAAAGCCCCGGCGAACCGGGGCTTCAAGGCGCCCGGCGCGAACGCTGGGCGCGTCATACAGTCACGATCTAGAAGTTGTAGATCGTGGAGAACTGTACGTTCTGGGCATCGGCGTCGACGCCGCCCTGGGTTTCGTATTCCACGCGGTTGTACTCGATACCGAAGGTCAGCGGATCGACCGGCGTGTAGAGCAGGTTCACGTGCGCCGACGACGAGCTGTCATGCAGAGCGTCCGTGCTGCCGACGAAATCGTCGGGATTCTCGGAGTAGGCCTTGCCGTAGATCAGATTCGTGGTGAGCGTCGAGGTGAGCTCCTGCGAAATCGTGGCGATGAAGCCGTAGCGCTCGAGTGCTTCCAGGTCGCCGTCGCTGGTCACATAGGCGTCGGCGCCGCCGGCCGGTGCATAGACGTACTTACCAATGCCCTTGCCATACACGCTCGACAGCATGAACGTGGTATTGGTCGGCAGCGACAGCGAACCACCGAGGTTCAGACCGTAACCGACCACGGAATCCTCGTCGGAACCATCGCCGTCCAACTGGTTGATATCGGTAGTAAGGTAGCGTCCGATAGCGGCAGCCTGGAAGCTGAAGGGGCCACTGGAAGTCTTGAGACGAACCACAACGTCCGGCAGCGTATTTTCGGTATCGGAGCCATCCTCCAAGCCACGAAAATTCGGATCGGCAGGAGTAGCGGCGACGTCGTCGGCAGTGCCATCAAGGCCATCCGGCCCCGCAGAAGCAGCAGTGCCACCATCACCAGCGAGCACGCTGCCGCCACCCGGATTTTCCAAGGCGAAATCGACACTGGTGTTTTCGCCGGCGTCCATGGTGTAGCGCACCTGCGCCTGGCGCTCGAACAGCTGCGCCTGCGGGCCGTAGAAGTTGAGCGTGGTGCCGTAGTTGAAGTCCGAGAAGGTCGACCAGTCGCGACCGATCAGCCAGTTGCCAAACGTCAGATAGGCACGACGCACACGCGGAGAAGGGGCGCTGTCGAACGACTCATCGTAGGGCTTGCCATAGAAGTCCATCTCGATATAACCGCCCAGATCGCCAAACTCAGTGGGAGTGGTGGTCGCGATCTTGAGACGGGTTTGCTTGACGGTAACGCCAAAATCGCCGTCACCGGGCGAGTCGGTGCCCTTGGCGTTGAGGGTGCCAATCGCATCAGACGGGCCCAGCAAGGCGTCGTGATCGTCTTCGAAATCATAGATGGCGTCGAACTTGAAGTAACCGTTGATCTTCACGTTGGTATCGCCAACCATGAAGCCTTCGCCGTCTTCAGACTTCGAAACCAGACGTTCTTCCGAACGCGGCGACTCCTGCGCCTGCTTCATTTCTTCCTGCTGCGACTGCAGCTCGTCGAAACGCTGCTGCATCTGCTGAATCTGATCGCGCAGCTGCTGCATCTGCTCTTGCTGACTTTGTGCCATCGCCGGCATCGCCGAAAACAGCAGCGGTACCGCAACGGCCGTACCAATCGCGCCACGCACAGACGCACGAACCTTGTTCGATTTGAACGTACTCATCCCTTTTCTCCCTGAGATAAAAGCTGGATCCCCCTGACCGTGTCCCACCACGATCCGGCTTGCCCTGTACGTTACCCCAGAAGGCTGGGACATTGCCAAGGCCGTGCCGGACCTGCGGTAGCGCGGCGCAGATCCGGCGTATAAGCAAACAACCTGCCAAGCGAATGCCGGCCCCTAAAGAGAAACGGAAGGTTTTCTTTTTATTTTCGATGGAATCAAGGTTTTGCCATAAAAAAATCGCGCTCGCGGTGGGTAGCGAGACCACCTTTCCGGCGGCCAAGTTCAGCGCTCGAACTTTAGTCTCAAGCGGTTAGGCGCACCACTTAAGAACACGCATTGCGCGCTCATCGCGCGCAATGGCGCTACACTGTGCGCATGAATACCCGGCCCGAAAAACTGGTCATTGGCATTTCTTCGCGAGCACTGTTCGATCTCGAGGAAAGCCATCGGGTGTTCGAAACCGATGGCCGTGAGGCGTACTGCAACTATCAGATCGAGCACGAAGAAAACGTGCTCGAGCCCGGCGTGGCCTTCGGGCTGGTTCGCAAGCTGCTGGCGCTCAACGAGGCCGAAAGCGAACGCGTGGAAGTGATCCTGCTCTCGCGTAACAGTGCCGATACGGGTCTGCGCGTGTTCAACTCCATCGCCCATCACAAGCTACCGATTACCCGCGCCGCGTTTACCAGCGGCAGTTCGCCCTATCGCTATGTGAGCGCCTTTGGTGCCGATCTGTTTCTTTCTGCCGATCCGGACGACGTACGCGCCGCGCTCAAGGCCGGCTGTGCCGCCGCGACTATCGTGCCTGGCCACTCGCTGGCGCATGAAGACGGCGAACTCAAGATCGCTTTCGATGGTGACGCCGTCCTGTTTTCCGATGAAGCCGAACGCATCTTCAAGGAACAGGGGCTCGAAGCCTTCGCCGCCAGCGAAGTCAGCTCTGCCGGCAAACCGCTGCCGGGCGGGCCCTTTAAGGCGTTTCTGGAAGCACTGACGCGGATCCAGGCCGAGTTCGACCCGGCCCGGTGCCCGATTCGTACCGCGCTGGTGACTTCACGCAGTGCGCCCGCGCATGAACGCGTCATTCGCACCCTGCGCGCCTGGCATATCCGAATCGATGAAGCGTTGTTCCTCGGCGGCATGACCAAGGCCGAGTTTCTGGAAGCCTTCGGTGCGGATATTTTCTTCGACGATCAGGCGACCCATATCGGTAGCGCTTCTCAACGTGTAGCCGCCGGCCACGTGCCCCACGGCGTCGCGAACGAATAACCCAGGGTTAGCTTTCGTGCCGATGACGGCGGCGCGCATCGACGATATAACGATTGAAGTCCTCGTTGATGCTGTCGACGATCGACTGCTTTGCGTACACCACCATCAATTTGCGGGTGTTAAGCAGGGTCGGATAGTCGATCACCAGCAAGCATTCCACGAAGTGCCATTTTGAGCTTTCGACCTGATTGGCGGTCAGCGCCCACATGCCCGCGCTCTGCGCCGGCAACTCCACGAAGTTTCGCTCGATGAGGCCCGCCTTTTCGTGGCATGTGATCACCGGATTGCGCCGCCGGGCGATAATGTCGTTCGGCTTGCGCGGGCGAACCACATCGCCGGTATCGCCGATATAGGCCAGACTGACGTGAACGTCGTCGTCGGTGATCAGACGCACATCGCGCACGGTCACCCGAACGCCGGTCGCGTTGGCACATACGATATGCACGCGGTCCTCGTCGGGTACGCTGCGCTCGGGCTGGATCAACTGCTTGAGCTTATGCTCAAGACTGCGATTACGCAGCACATAAAACGCGTAGACCAGAAACGACCAGATAATGAACGACGTTACGGTCGAAAATATGCTTAGCGCGACTTGAGACCAACTCACCGGGATCTTTCCGTCCTTTTTTAATCGACAATTCGCCGGGCAAACGCCGGGCGCCGGGATCGATACGTTATGAATACGATTGCCGCGCTTACCGTTCTCGTCGGTAGCCTCGTCGCAGCGGCGGGTATTATCGCTTATCCGCGCCTGCGCCTGCTCGTGCGTGGCCCGGCACGATTAAGTGAAGCCGAGCGCCGCCGGCTTTGGGCATTGCTGCCCTGGCGGGGTTTGCTCGACGCACGCCAGCGCGCACGCATGCCACGACTGGCGGCACAGCTGATTGCCGATGTGCGTTTCATCGGCTGCCAGGGCCTTGAAATCACAGACGATATGCGCCTCGTTGTCGCCGGCCAGGCCAGCTTGCTGTGTCTGGGCGCCACGCCGGGGGCCTTCACGTTACCAAGCGAAGTGCTGATCTATCCCGATGCCTTTTATATCCCGCAGACGTGGCCCGACGAGCAGGGACTGATGGACGATCTGCCATTACTGGCGTCGGGCGAAGCCTGGGACGACAGCCGCGTGGTGCTTTCCTGGGCCGATATCGAAGCCGCGCTGGCCGGCGCCGAGCACAATGTCGTACTCCACGAATTCGCCCATCTGCTGGACTTTGCAGCCCCGTCGCAAGAAGGCGCACCGCCACTCGATGACGCAGACGATTGGACGCATGTATTCGGCGCAGCTTTCGAGACGCTGCGCGAGCGCGGCTCACCGGCCATCGATATTTACGGCGCCGAAAATCCTGCGGAGTTCTTTGCTGTCGCGGTCGAGGCCTTCTTTCAACGCGGCGCCGAACTCGCAGCCGCACACCGCGACCTGTATCGCCTGATGGCGGCCTATTTCGATATCGACACGGCGCTCCAGCCGCCCGAATTCAGCAACGCTATTCCGAGCTGAGCTCGACGTTCGAACTGCCAGGCAGACGCTCGACGAGTTCCTTGCCGGCCAGTCGCGAGGGCGTGTAGCTGCCGCCTGCAGGCGCCTCGGTCAAGAGTTGTTTCACGATCGCCAGACTGGCATGCACGGTCACATCGTAGCCATTGGCCACGTGCACACGCGCAACCCGATGCTCACCACGCGCGTTCACGACCTCGCCCCATACATGGGTCGTGGCTTGCTCGCGCCGCGATTCGTCAGGGCCCGCGACCTTGGCGGCACGTTTTTTCAAAAGCGACTGTACCGGCGACAACCCCAGCAACGGGCGCACCCAGTTCAGACGCTGCACCTGTTTGATGCGTTTCGGTGACATCGGCATATAGACTTCGATATCGTCGATGCTCGTCGTATGCCAAGCGGTCGAGATATCCCCCCAGGGGATGGTCATCGCCTGTTTCGGGCCGTCGCCAAAATCGATCTCGCGCACACTGGCGGCCAGCGGTACGGTGGTGATGCGGCCATTGCGACGAATCTTGCCGCCGTCGGCCAGACCTTCGACCGACGTCTTGGCCGTACCCGGCGAAAAACCCGAGCGTGAGTCGAAACCCAGGGCGAGTTCCACGGCATCGGGCATCGCTTCGGCCAGATAGGCCGCAATACAGTCGGTGGGCACCACGTCGAAGCCGACACCACAGCACAGCACGACGCCCGCCTTCGCCGCATGGTCGTGACGGCTGAACGAATGCTCGAAAATATTGATCTCGCCAGTGATATCGAGATAGTGCACGCCCGCCCTGATACAGGCCGCCATAGCCTGCGGCGCGGTCGCCGAAAACGGGCCGGCGCAATGCAGCAGCACATCGATACCGTCCAGATGGGGCGCGATATCGGCGGCCTCGTGCATGCCGAAATCGCGATAGTCCAGCCCCAGTTCCTGAGCCAGCGGCGCCAGCGCCTCGGCACGACGGCCTGCCAGTACGGGAGTCAAACCTTCGGCTACAGCCTGACGGGCGATCAGTTCACCGGTATAGCCATAGGCGCCGTAGATCATGAACGTCGGTTGGGTCATCGTGAGTCTCTTGAATGCGGACACAGGCCACAGATCAGCCAGTAAAGGAACGTGTGGCCTTGCGGACAGCAGTAAAGAATCGTTCCGGCGACAAACGCTTGAAGCGATACTGCCAACGCGAATCGCGGTGCGAAATCACGAGGAAACGATTTTCGCGCACGGCATCATAGATATCGTTGGCCACATCTTCAGCACTCACGCGAGCACGCCGCATGAGTTTTTCCACCATGGCCCGTTGGCGGTCGTTCGTGCCACGAAACGAATCCAGCAGATTGGTGGCGAAAAAGGCCGGACAGGCCACGGTAACGCCGACGCCGTGACCATATTCCTCGCCGCGGATCGATTCCGACAGCGACAACACGCCGGCCTTGGCGACGTTATAGGCGCTCATCCCGGGGGCACTGGCGATCGCGGCGAAGGAGGCGATATTGACCAGATGGCCCCGACTTTCACGCAGCATGGGCAGTGCGGCGCGGGCGCCGCGTACCGCGCCCATGAGATTGATATCCAGCATCCAGTCCCAGTCTTCGAGCGGCGTATCGACCACGCTGCCGGCATTGGACACGCCGGCGTTGTTCACGAACACGTCGAGCCCGCCCCATTCCTCTCGGATTCGATCGAGCAGCGCATCGAAATCCTCTGGCTTGCGGGTATCCAACGTTTGCGCGATCGCATCGCCACCGGCAGCATTGACCTCGCCGGCCACGCGCTTCGCCCGCCCGCTCTGAAGATCAGTTACCGCCACACGCCAGCCTTCCCGGGCATAGCGCAGCGCAAGCTCGCGGCCGAGGCCGCTGCCGGCGCCCGTAATGGCAATACGTGACGTATTGGAATTCGGAGTTTTCTGGGTCATGAGTAGCCTGCAAGCTGTGGCGCACCGAGCGTGCGCGCGCGCACAGCATAGCGAAAATAGAACGAACGTCCGTTTTACATTGACCGTTCAAACATCGCCTGCCTATAGTCGCGCCATGACCCAGCTCGTACTCATCCGTCATGGCCAGGCCAGTTTCGGCACGGCCAACTACGACCGTCTGTCCGAAATCGGCGAACGTCAGGCCCGGCTGGTCGGCCGTCATTTGGCTGCCTCCGGCCAACGCTTCGACGTTCTAATCGCCGGCACCATGCAACGCCAGCAGCGTACCGCGGAACTCGTTAATGAAGCGTTCGACGACGCGCCCACGATACACACCGAGGCTGCGTTCAACGAGTATGACGCCGACGCGATCTTTGCCGCCTATACGCCGCGCGTTTTCGCCGACAACCCCGAACTGGGCGCCGCGCGCGATCAATTGAAGACCGATCGCCGCCTGTTCCAGAAGGTATTCGAACAGGTGACCCGGCACTGGCTCGCCGGCACACCACACGAACATGACAGCTGCGAATCCTGGCTGGATTTCAAAGCGCGTGTACAAACCGCGCTGGAAAAGCTGCGCGGCGAATACCCGAAGGATGCACGGATCGGCCTATGCAGCTCCGGTGGGCCGATAGCCATCTCGATCGCGACCGCGACCGGTGCACCCGACGCCAAAGCGATCGAGATCAACTGGAGCGTCTACAACGCAGCGGTTGCGGAACTGCGCTCGACCCGAGATGGCTGGCGCATGCTCGCCTTCAACGATATCGCCGCCCTGCACGCCGCCGGCGACGACAGCCTGGTGACGTTCCGCTAGCGCGGATCGCTTCGACATGGAACGGCGCAGCCTCGAAAGCTTTACCGCACGGCACCATCTGGATAGCCGCAGCCTGTGCGCGCAGATCCTCGAAGCGCGTGAAGGCGCAATTGCGGTACGCAGCGCCGAGGCGGCCACCGACAATCTCACCCGCATCATCGAAGCCACGCTCAGGCTGGCCAACCGCAAGGGCTTCGCGGCGATGACGCTACGCGAGCTGGCCCGCGAGAGCGGCCTCTCGCTGGGCGGCCTGTATGCCTATATCGGCAGCAAGGACGAGCTGGCACGGCTGATCCAGTCCTGGGTTTCGCGCACGCTGCGCCGTGTCATGGCCCATGTGCTGGAAGATATCCACGACAGCCACGCGCGTCTGGCAAGCGCCATCGAAGCCCATCTGCTGACTACCGAAGCGCTGCGCGAATGGTTCTTCTTTTTGTACATGGAAGCCCACCACCTGGCCGCCGATGAACGCCGCCAGGCCGTGGCGGCCGAGCGTAACTCCGAACAGATATTCGCCGACATCATCCGTCAGGGCCAGGCCGAAGGCCGCTACGGCGGGATGGATGCCGATATCGCCGCCGGGCTGCTCAAGGCCATGCTCCAGGACTGGTATCTCAAACGCCACAAGCACGGCGAACGCGGCCTCGACGTGAGCGCCTATGCCGATATCGTCACCGCGGCCGCCGAAGCCCTGCTCCAGGCAAGCGACAAAACGAAAACGACGACCCACGGTTGAGGAGACTTCCATGACTGCCATCGATCAGGCCCGCGATATTCGCGAGGGCGAAGGCATCGACGCCGCCGCGCTGACCGAGTGGTGTCGTACACACGCGCCGGTACTCGTGCCCGAACAGGGCGACATGACCATTCGCCAGTTCCCGGGCGGGGCGTCCAATCTCACCTATCTGCTCGCGGTCGACGACAAGGAATACGTGCTGCGCCGTCCGCCCTTCGGCAGTCAGGTGAAATCCGCCCATGACATGGGCCGCGAGTACGGCGTGCTGTCGCGCCTGCATGGCGTGTACGACTACGCCCCCGAGCCGATCGTGCACTGTACCGACGAGTCTGTGATCGGCGCCGAATTCTATGTGATGCAACGCCTGCGCGGCGTGATCGTACGCCGGGACCTGCCCGAGGGCGTGGACCTGTCCGAGGCCGAGGCCGGGCGTCTTTGCGAACAGCTGCTCGACGTACAGGCGGCGTTGCATACCACCGATATCGATGCCGCCGGCATGGCCGATTTCGGCAAACCCGAAGGCTATATCGAGCGCCAGATCACCGGCTGGAACAAGCGCTATCGCAATGCCCGCACCGATGACGTGCCCGACTGCGAAGCCCTCATGCAATGGCTTGAAGCGCGTATACCCGATGTGACCCGGCGCGCGATCATCCATAACGACTACAAGCTCGATAACGTCGTCTTCGATGAAAAGCTCAACGACATTATCGGCGTGCTCGACTGGGAAATGGCCACGCTCGGCGACCCGGTGATGGATTTCGCCTGTTCGATGGCCTACTGGGTGCAGGCCGACGATCCCCAGCCGATGCGCGCGATCCGCATGGGCCCGACCCATCTGCCGGGCATGCTCACCCGCGACGAAATGCTGGCCCGCTATCGTGAAAAGACCGGGCACACGATAGACGACTGGCCCTTCTACCAGGTCTTCGGCCTGTTCCGGCTGGCCGTGATCCTGCAACAGATTTACAAGCGCTATGTCGAAGGCAAGACCCGCGACAAACGCTTCGCCAGCTTTGGCCATGCCGTGAACGTATTGCATGATCAATGCGAGCGCGTGATCCGCTCGGCCTGAGCCCACGCCCGTATAACGACGAACCCACCGCGAGTATCGATATGAAGCTTTACCAGAGCGACCGTGCCCCCAACCCGCGCCGCGTACGCGTTTTCATGGCCGAAAAAGGCATCGATTTCAACGACATCGAGATCATCAATCTCGATCTCATGGCCGCGGAAAACCTGACCGACGAATACAAGCGCAAGAACCCGCTGGGCGGCGTGCCGACGCTCGAGCTCGACAACGGCACCTGTATCGCCGAGTCGATGGCGATCAGCCGTTATTTCGAGGAGATTTATCCCGAACCGCCGTTGATGGGCACCAGCGCCGAAGACAAGGCGATCGTGGAAATGTGGAATCGGCGCATGGAACTGGCCTTCCTGTTCCCGGTGGCCATGGCATTTCGCAATATCAGCGGTGCCTTCTCGGACCGCGAGAAATGCTCGCGCGAGTTCGGCGAGATCAGCCTCGAACGGGCCGGCAAGATGTTCGGCTTTCTCAACGAGCATCTGGCCAACAACGAATACATCGCCGGCGATTCCTATTCGGTGGCCGATATCACCGCCCTGTGCACCGTCGACTTCGCGCGCGTGGTCAAGCTGCGCATCGGCGAGGACCATACCCACCTCAAGCGCTGGCACGATGCGGTGTCGGCGCGCGAGAGTGCAAAAGCCTGAAACGGGTTGGCCACGTTCTTGTCGGCTTACGCTTCGCTAAGCCGACCTACAAAAAGAGCGACCTTGAGCAAGCGCCAGCGAGCTTGTCTGTATTCGGGCCCCTTGGGCGCAGCGCCGAGCAGCGCAGCCGGCAAGCGGCCTTGTTAATTGCCTAGGGACGGCCGGATGTTTGAGCGCAGCGAGTTTCCGGCCGTCCCGCTTGCCGGCTGCGATGGGAGGGAACCGATGCGCAGCATCGGCGCAAGACAGGGTGTCCTTTGCTTTGGTTACTTTCATTTGGACAAGCAAATGAAAGTCACTCGCGCAGCAGCGCGAAACCCCGGGCTCAAAGTTGCCCCAGCATTGGTTCTGAACCCGGGAGCCCGAGCTATCAGACTTTCGGCACTCCCGAGTTTGTCCAACCTCAGGTTTCGCACTGCTGTGTCCTTGTCGGCTTAATGCCGATGAAACGCACTTGCACGACAGAGCAAAACCCCAGATCTAATTCATCGCTTCCATTAGCTCAGAACGCGAGAAAGCGCGAGCACGGAGTTAATCGGCACGGCCCGGCATTGGCGAGGCCGCAGCCACAGCGCTAGCATGCGCGAATCAGGCCCGAATCGAGACGCCGACGAATGGATGACGCCGCTACCACCGCTGCCGCGCAGGCGCTGTGCGAAACCGTGCGCTGGTTTGCGTCGCGCGGCTATTGCCCGGCCACCGGCGGCAATTTCTCGCGCCGGCTGGATAGCGAGCGCGTACTGATTACGGCCTCGGGCGTGGACAAGACCGCGCTCACGCCCGCCGATCTACTGCCCATGACGACTCATGGGGAACTGCTTGCCGAGGGCAAACCGTCGGCCGAAACCGGACTGCATCTGGCACTGTACCGGCGCGATCCGGCGATCGGCGCAGTCCTGCATGTGCATTCGGTCGCCAATACGCTGCTTTCGCGTATCGACAAGCCGAAGCGGCTGGTCTTCGAAGGCTACGAAATGCAAAAGAGCATCACCGGCAACCCCACCCACGATGCGCGCATCGAACTGCCCGTGCTCGACAACAGCCAGGATATGGACACGCTCGCCGCCGCGCTGGAAGCACGCTTCGACGAAGCCGCGCCCGCGTTCGGTTTTCTGGTACGTGGCCACGGTATCTATGCCTGGGGCGCCGACCTTGTGACAGCACGGCGTCATCTGGAAGGCTGGGAATTTCTGCTGGCCTGCGAACTGCAGCGCCGGCAACTGGAGAACATGCAATGAGCGAATTCATGGGCGATCACGATCGCCTGCGCCTGGAAGAACCCACGCCGGACGTGCGTGCCGTGATTACCGATATCGAAGGTACGACCTCCGATATCGCCTTCGTGCACGAGGTGCTGTTCCCCTACGCACGCGAGTATTTGCCGCCGTTCGTACGCGCCCATGCCCAGGAGCCCACGGTCGCGGCCCTGATCGAAGACGTGCGCACCGAAGCCGAGGAACCGGACGCCGACCTCGATCGCGTGATCACCATTCTCGAAAAATGGATGGACGAGGACCGCAAGGCCACCCCGCTCAAGACCTTGCAGGGCTTGGTCTGGGAAAAAGGCTACACGGACGGCGATTTCACCGGCCATGTCTACGACGACGCGGTGGCCACGCTGCAGGCCTGGGCCGATGACCGGCGCGCGCTGTATGTCTATTCCTCCGGTTCCGTCGCGGCCCAGAAGCTGCTGTTCACCTACAGCGATCACGGCGATCTGAGCGATCTGTTTTCGGGCTATTTCGATACCCGTATCGGTGGCAAGAAAAAGATGCGCAGCTACAAGACGATCGCGGCCGAACTCGGCGAGCTGCCGGCCTCTTTGCTGTTTCTGTCCGATGTGGGTGAAGAGCTGGATGCCGCGGCCAACGCCGGCCTGCAGACCTGCTGGGTTGCCCGCGATGAAAACACCCAGGAAAAAGCTAGAATGAGCGAAAGACACCCGGTGGTGACCTCGTTCGAGGATATCGAACTCGTCTGAGACCGGGCCGCGTGCCGCGATGGGCCGGCGCGCCAGTGCACACAGGAGCCAAGCATGAGCCGACTGACCGTCTACAACGAAAACGATACCGACAACCCGTTGCTCGATACCGACGACGCTGAACGCATCGCCGCCGAAATGGACAAGGTCGGCGTATTGTTCGAGCGCTGGCCCGCCGAGCACGCGCTGCCGGCCGACGCGACAGCCGAACAGATTGGCGAGGCCTATGCCAGCGATATCGAGCGGTTGCAGGCCCAGTTCGGCTATGCGACCTGGGACGTCATCGGCCTGCACCCCGAGCATCCGCAGAAAGATGCCATGCGGGCCAAGTTTCTCGACGAACACACGCACAGCGAAGACGAAGTCCGGTTCTTCGTCGATGGCGCCGGCCTGTTCACATTGCATATCGGCGATCGCGTCTATGCCACGCTCTGCGAAGCCGATGATCTGATCAGCGTACCCGCCGGCACGCCGCATTGGTTCGACATGGGCGACAAACCGCATTTCAAGGTGATTCGTCTGTTCAACAACCAGGAAGGCTGGGTGGCCAATTTCACCGGCACCGATATCGCCAAGGATTTCCGTCCCGCGGGCGAGCAGATGCTGGGCCAGGGCTGAACGCACGCATACACGGTTCGCGTTTTGAATATCGGCGAATTCGCGGCGCGCACGGGCGTGTCGGCCGATACGCTGCGCTACTACGAAAAAGTGGGCGTACTGCGCCGGATTACACGCGATGCCAGCGGGCATCGCGTGTTCGACGACCGCGATCTGGACTGGATTGGTTTTGTGCTGCGCCTCAAGGCCACGGCCATGCCGCTAGCCGATATCCGCCGCTATGCCCAGCTTCGCGCCGAGGGCGCGGCCACCTTCGCCGAGCGCCGTCGCATGCTGGAACGCCATGCCCGGCATCTGCAAGACAAACTCGCGCGCGATCGCGACCATCTTGCCGGTATTCGCGCCAAGATCGCGTATTACGCGCAACACGATCCGACCTGAGCAAACGCTTGACTTGGAGTGTACTCCAAGCCGTAGGTTGCTAGCTCTCGTTTTTCTTCAGGAGCAGCGCATGGCAACCACACGTTACGAATCCGGTCTGGCGAAACTCAAGGAAATCGATGGGGCGGCAGGCGAAGCCGTCATCGACAATCTGCGTGAGATCGCGCCCGATCTGGCGCGTTACACCATCGAATTTCCGTTTGGCGATATCTATCAACGTCCGGGCCTGGATCTGCAAAGCCGCGAAATAGCCACGGTCGCCGCGCTGACCGCGCTTGGCCACTGCGCGCCCCAGCTCAAGGTCCATATTCATGGCGCGCTGAATGTGGGCGTGGCCCCCGAGCAGGTCGTGGAAGTCATTATTCAGATGGCGGTCTATGCCGGCTTTCCGGCTGCGCTCAACGGTATGACGGCGGCCCGAGACGTCTTCACCGAGCGCGGGCTTATCGAAACCGATGGCCCGGCTAGCCGTTGATCACCGCCGCGCCGCCGAACTGGAATACGCCGGCCTCGACTTCGAGCCGATCGAATACACCGCTATCCAGTATCCAGTGATCGATCAACGCCGCGGGCGTGACATCGAAGGCCGGGTTGGCCACCGCCGCATCGGCCGGCGCCCAGGCCAATTCGCCTGCGGCGCCGGTCACGCCGCGCACTTCGGCAGCGGCGCGTTGTTCGATAGGAATATCGGCGCCGCGGGCACAGCCGGCATCCACGCTCGTACGCGGTGCGACCACGCCAAAGGGGATGTCGTGATACTGCGCGAGCACGGCCAGCGAATAGGTGCCGATCTTGTTGGCAAAATCGCCATTGGCGGCGATGCGATCCGCGCCGACCAGCACCCGGTCGACTTCGCCGGCGGCCATGAAGCTGGCGGCCATGCTGTCGGTGATCAGTCGGTAATCGATGCCCAACGTGGCCAGCTCCCAGGCCGTGAGCCGGCCGCCCTGCAATAACGGACGGGTTTCATCCACCCACACGGAAATATTCTTGTCCTGTTCGTGGGCACGGCGGATCACGCCGAGCGCGGTTCCGATGCCGGCCGTGGCCAGACCACCGGTGTTGCAGTGGGTGAGAATCCGTTCGCCGGACGAAATCAGCGCCGCGCCGTGTTCCGCCATGGCATCGCAGAGCGCGCGATCGTCGTCGAACAACGCTTCGGCCGTTTCGACCACCGCCGTGCGCCAGTCGTCGTCTTCGAGCGCGCGGGCCAGGGCATCCATCGCATGCATGAGATTTACCGCCGTCGGGCGCGCCGCGCGCAGCCGGGCGATCGCCTCACCCACCGCGGCGTGATCGTCGCCGGCTTCGACGCGTACCGCCACGAGCAAGGCAGCGGCAATCGCGATCATCGGCGCACCGCGGGTTTGCAGGGCATGGATCGCCGCGATGAGCGTATTCACATCGTCCACCGCGAACCAATCCTGGCGATGCGGCAGACGTGACTGATCCAGCAGACTCAGCCGCCCGTCGCGTACGCACAGGGCAAGACACTCACGATCTTTCATACGACAAACGATTCCTGTGGCGCGGGCGCGTCGAACACCGGCCGCATGAAGCTGCGTTCATAGCGACGGATGCAACGCGTACGCTCGGCATAGGCGAAGGCGGCCTGGCACTCGGCATCATTCGCCGCGCGTTCGCGATAGCGTTCGTAAGCGGCGAGGTTGTCGAAGCTGAACAGGGCCACCGCAATATCACTGGCGCCTTCATGCGGCAGAAAATAGCCGTGATGCGTCCCGCCGAAGCGCTCGACCAGGGGGATCCACAAACGCGCATAGTGTTCGAATTCGCCGATCTTGGTCGGGTCGATCTCGTAGCGCAGATAGCAGGTGATCATGACAATCCTCCTGTTATTGAACGCGCGAACACGTCGAATACACGCCTGGACGCCCCCGGTCAGTGTTGCGCGAGACGCGCCAGCAATTCGTCGGTCTTGTCGCGCATGAGCTGGATATCGCCGCGCGCTTCCACGTTCAAGCGCACCACGGGTTCGGTATTGGATTTGCGCAGGTTGAAGCGCCAGTCGCCGAAGTCCATCGATAGCCCGTCGACATGTTCCACGGCCTTGGCGGTCGCCCCGTAATGCGCTTCCAGATCGGCCAGGGCGGCATCGGGATCGCCGATCTCACGGTTGATTTCGCCCGAGGCCGGGAACGCCGCGATGCGTTCTTCGACCAGGGTCGATAGCGGTTTGCCGGTTTCCGAAATCAGCTGCGCGAGCAGCAGCCAGGGCAGATGGCCGTTGTCGGCATAGGAAAAGTCGCGGAAATAATGATGCGCGCTCATCTCGCCGCCATAGATCGCATCGACCTCGCGCATGGTCTGTTTCATGAACGAATGTCCGGATTTGGACTGCACCGGCCGGCCGCCGTTTTCCTCGACCTGGGCGAGCGTGTTCCAGGTCAAACGCGGGTCGTGCACGATGGCCTCGCCCGGGTTCATCTTGAGCAGCGTTTGGGCGATCAGGCCGACGATGTAATAGCCCTCGATGAACTCGCCGCGCTCGTCGAAGAAGAAGCAGCGATCGAAATCGCCGTCCCAGGCCACGCCGAAGTCGGCGTTGTTCTCACGTACGGCAGCGGCGGTGGCGTCCCGGTTTTCGGGTAGCAGCGGGTTGGGAATGCCGTTGGGCAGCTGGCCATCGGGTTCGAAATGCACGCGCACGATATCGAACGGCAGATGCCCTTCCAGGGCCGCCGCGACCAGCCCGGCGCAGCCGTTGCCGGGATTGGCCACGATCTTGAGCGGTTTCATCTGCTCGGGTTTGATCTGGTCGAGCAGAAAACGCACATAATCGTCGCGCTGGTCCAGCGGCTTGCGCTCGCCGCACCGCGCGGGCTCGGGGAAGTCGTTGTCATAGGCCATCTTTTCGATATCGAACAGGCCGGTATCGCTGGAAATGGGCTTGGCCTGCTCGCGCACGAACTTCAAGCCATTGTAATCCTTTGGGTTATGGCTGGCGGTGACCATGATCCCGCCATCCGCATTCTGCGAAAACGTGCCGTAATAGACTTCCTCGGTACCGCACAGGCCGATATCCAGCACGTCGGCCCCGGCGGTGGTCAGCCCGTCGATAAGGGCGTCGGCGAGTTCTTCGCTGGACAGCCGCATATCGCGGCCGACCACGACCGTGCCCGCGCCCAGTTCGGCCACGAAGGCCCGGCCGATACGCCGCGCCAGATCGGCGTCGAGTTCGTCCGGCACCTTCGCACGTACGTCGTAGGCCTTGAAGAACGGATAATACTGGCCCATCGGGTTACTCCTTGGTTGAATCCGGACTTGCGCCGGCGGCGCCCGCCATCGGCTGCGGGTTGTCGGTGGCGGGTTCGTTGTCGCTGCGGCCGTAGACATCGTCCAGGCGCACGATATCGTCTTCGCCGAGATAGCTGCCGGACTGCACTTCGATCAGATCGAGATCGACCTTGCCCGGGTTTTCCAGCCGGTGCACCGCCCCCAGCGGAATGAAGGTGGATTCGTTTTCGGTGAGCAGGCTTTCACGCCCGTCGCAGGTGACCTTGGCGGTGCCATGGACCACCACCCAGTGTTCTGCCCGGTGGTGATGCTTTTGCAGCGACAGCCGGCCGCCGGGGGTCACACGAATATGCTTGACCTGGAAACGCTCACCCACGGCGATCTGTTCGTAGCTGCCCCAGGGCCGATAGGCCTTGCGATAGGCTTTCGCCTCGTCGCGGCCGTTTTCCACCAGTCGCGCGACCAGCTGGCGAATCTGCTGTTCGCTGTCACGATGCGCTACGAGCACGGCATCGGCGGTTTCGATGACGATGGTATCGCGCAAACCAATGGTGGTGACCAGTCGATCCTCGCTACGCACGATACAGCCCTGACTGTCCTCGAGCACGACATCGCCCTGTACGCTGTTGCCCCGGGCATCCGCGCCCTGGGCCTCGGCCACGGCCGACCAGCTGCCCAGATCGGTCCAGCCGGCATCCAGCTCGACCATCACCGCATCATCCGCGCCTTCCATGACGGCATAGTCGATGGATTTCGACGGGCTTTGTTCAAAGGCGGTTTCGTCCAGACGCAGGAAATCGATATCGATATGCGCGCCGGCATGCGCAGCACGCGCCGCGGCATGAATCGCCGGCGCCTGGCGCTTGAGTGAGGCCAGGTAGTCGCGCGCCCGAAACAGGAACATGCCGCTGTTCCAGTAGTAGTCCGGGTCGGCCAGATAAACGGCCGCGCGCGCCTTGTCCGGTTTTTCCACGAAGCTGCGTACCCGCCGGACGCCATCGGCAACGTTCGCACCGGCCTGGATATAGCCAAAGCCCGGCTCGGCGCGCGCCGGACGCACGCCGAACAGGGTCAGCCCGCCATCGGCAGCGCGTGCCCGTGCGCGCGCGATCGCCTGCTCGAAGGCCGATTCGTCGGCCACTGCATGGTCGGTGGGCAGCACCAGCAGTTCGGCATCCTCGCCGTGGCGTGCCAGGGCTTCGAAAGCCGCGGCAGCGACCGCAGGCGCGGTATCACGGCGCGCGGGCTCGATCACCACCTGCCCGGCCATCGTCGATGTACGCAGCTGTTCGGCCATGACGAAGCGATGTTCGGCATTGCCAATCAACAGCGCCGGCGCCACATCGGCCAGGCGCGACACACGCGCAAGCGTTTGTTCCAGTAAGCTGGACTGACCGTTAAGTGCGAGGAACTGCTTGGGCCGGCTTTCTCGCGACAACGGCCACAAGCGTGTGCCGACGCCGCCTGCGAGCAAGACCGGTACCAGCATCAGGTTTCTCCAAGTGCGCCGTAATAGGAATGAGATACTGCGATATCGTCTATCGTATCGCGGCTTTTATAACAAAAATGATGCCTTATCCGCGCCCGATGCGAGGGCAGGCTCGGCGTCTAGTATAATTTCTTGTAGTCGGGACCACGACCGGGCGATTCAACACGCAACGGCGTGCGCTCTCACGCTTACTCGCAGGACAGGACGATGCACCCGTGACACGACGCATAGCGACAAAGCCGTTCGCCGCCCTGCTGGGCGCGCTGCTTTTCGTGTCGTCGGTGGCCTCGGCGGTGACCCTCGACGAACTGCAGCACGAAATCGATACCGGCAAGTTCGATGCCGCCGCGCGTCTGTCCCAGACCTATCTGGAGGCCCACCCGGGCAATCGCGATGCGCGTTTCTTTCATGCGCGCGCGCTGGCTGGCCAGGGTCATGTCGACGAATCGATCGCCGAGTACGAAAAACTCGCCGCGGACTACCCGTTGCGCGTGGAGCCGGCGAATAACCTGGCCGTGCTCTACGCCGATCAGGGCGAATACGACAAGGCACGCAAATGGCTGGAAAAGGCGCTGGCGACCCAGCCGGCCTATGCGACCGCACACCGCAATCTGGGCGATGTGTATACCGCGCTCGCGGAACTGGCCTATCGCAAGGCGCTCGGTAGCGAGGACAACGACAGCAAACTACCGTTGACCATGCTCGATCGTCTATATTATGCACAGGAGTCGGTCGCGCCGGGGAACGCGCCGACGCCGGCGCCGGCGAAACGACCCGCCACGCCGGATTCGAACAACAATACGATCAGCGACCAGGCCAGTCGCAGCATTGTCCAGACCGTTCGTGCCTGGGCACTGGCGTGGTCCGCGCAGGATTTCGATGCGTACACCGATTTCTATGCCGATGGCTACGACCCGGGGGATGGCATGAGCCGTGCCGAATGGCTGGATTTGCGTAAGGCCCGCCTGGCCAAGCCCGAAGATATCCATATCCGGATCGAGGATCCCTCGATCACGCGGCTGGCCAATGGCGCCGTGCAGGTCGATTTCACCCAGGAATACGAGTCGCCGCGTTATAGCGACCGGGTCGACAAACAGCTGATTCTCACCCGTACGCCAGCCGGCTGGCGCATTTTGCGCGAAACCACCGGTACGAACTAGTTTCCATGGGTATGCGCCACGCCATTCAGTGCTTTTTGCTGGTCGCCTGCTGGGCGATGGGCGCGATGGCGTTCGCGGCCGGCACGGAAACCCAGGCGCCGGGGGCCGGCAAGGTCCATTCCAGCGCCGAGGCACAGCTGCTGGCCGTGCTCAATCTCGCCCAGAAGGGCGATTACGACAGCGCGATCAATGACCTCACCGACCTGATCGAGGCGCGCCCGAATTTCCGTCTCGCCCAGCTGGTCTACGGCGAACTCATGGTCGCGCGCACCGGCCGCAGCATCGACCCGGCCATCAGCGAAAAAATGCGCGATCAGCGCGATGCCCTGCTCGACGAGGCCAAAAGCCGCTGGGCACACCGCGTGTCGGCCGCCACCGACGGCAAGGTGCCGGATGTCATCCTGCAGCTGGGCCCGGAATACGAAAACGCGGTGGTGGTCGATCTGTCCAACAATCGCCTGTATCTTTTCGAAAACGAACAGGGCGTACCGCGGCTGGTGTCGGATTTCTATACCACCATCGGCCGGGGCGGCGCGGGCAAGCAGGTGGAGGGCGATATGCGTACGCCCATCGGCATCTATCACATCACCCGCTATATCGACGACAACCAGCTGCCCGAACTCTACGGCGTGGGCGCCCTGCCGGTGAACTATCCCAACGCGCTGGATCGGCTACGCGGGCGCACCGGCTATGGTATCTGGTTGCATGGCGTGCCCCGCACCACCTATTCGCGTACGCCGCGTGCCAGCGAAGGCTGCGTGGTCATCGCCAACGACGATTTCCAGTCGATTCGCGAGCACGTGAGCATCGGCAAGACGCCGGTGATCATGACCAGCGGCCTTAACTGGGTGTCGGCGGCCGAGATCGAGGCACAACGCAGCGCCATGCTCGCCGCGATCGAATCCTGGCGCCACAGCTGGCAGGCGATCGATACGAAATCCTATCTGGCCTATTACGCGCCCAGCTTCGTCAGCGACAAAGGGCTCGACAAGCAGGATTTCGCGATCGAAAAGAAGCGTATCAACGCGACCAAGACCAAGATCGAAGTCGATTTGAGCAATATCAGCATCATGCGCTATCCCGGCGAGAACAACATGATGAAGGTGATGTTCAACCAGGACTACACCAGTAATAACTACCACGCCGAAGATCGCAAGGTGCAGTACTGGCAACAGAACGACGACGGCGAGTGGCAGATCGTGCTGGAGACCGAACAGGACTGATCGCGCCTTTTCAGGCCTGCGCCCAACGCGCTCGCAGCGCCCCCTGCAGGCACCCCTCGGCGCGCAGCGCGCCCATCCAAGATAAGTCAGGCGCGCCTGTCGGTGCGCCGGCCGCAGCGCATCAACACCGGGGCGCACGCATGGCTTGCGCGGCCCATGCGTGCAGCACGGCCGTCTCGGACGCTGGCGCGAAGCCGGCGCCTGACCTATAACGCGTGGCCAGTGACTGCGTCCGTGCTTGGAAACCGGTTCGAACCGGCGTGCGGAGTATCTGTCTAAGCAAGATCTGTATAGCCTGTCAGGGTCGCGCTGGCGTGCTCTTTGCGCGCGATCGACAGACAGTGAGCGCATAGCGTGCCCAAGCCAATAACAGGTTGCACGGTAGCGAACACGGATGCCGATTAGGCGCGTGCAAAGCCCCGGCCGCTCAGCGGTTCGGCCTCACTGGAGGCTGCGGCTACGTTGCCGAACTTGACCTGCCAATGCGCCAGGCGCTGCGACCGGACGCTTTGGCGCAACGCATTCGAGCACTCGAACACGGCCCACGACAGGTTATGCAGCGTTTTCCTAAGGTTTGCGAGCGCGCTGTTGGGCGATGAGGTAGTCGGCCACCTCGAGCATCCGATCGTTGCTGCCAGCGGTACGGCCGGTGACATAGTAACGCCCGGCCACGGTGATACTCGGCGTCGCGGTCACCGGATACGCCTGCATGGCCTGGGCGGCTTCACGCAGCTTCGCGGTGATCTCGTCGCTTTCATAGATCTCGCTGAAGCGATCGCCGTCCACGCCTTGGGCCACCATGAAGTCGCGCATGGCCGACTCGCTGAGCAGGCGTCGGCCCTGTTCATGAATGGCCGCGAAGATCTTGTCGTGCACCTTGGCGAGCACACCCAGGGCTTCGGCCGTGTAGTAGAGCCGCGCATAGGGTTCGCCGCCGGCGCTGAACAATACCGGCACGCGTGAGAACACGACATCATCGCCCAGCGTCTCGCGCCAGGCGTTGAGATCGGGCTCCATGTGATAGCAGTGCGGGCAGCTGTAGAGGAAGAACTCGGTGACGTGAATCTTGCCGTCATCGGGTTGTTCGAGGGGCTGGCGCGCATCGAGATAATGCTCGCCTTCGACATAGCGCGAAATCATCAGTCCCTGCGCCTGGACCAATCCGGCCATCAGCAGCAGCAACAGACCCGTTGCGATGCGCCATGTCTTCATACGTTGCCTCGCCCTCGTTCGCGTGCAGCCCGCTCGCTACTACTGCGCCTCGGTGGTCTGCTGGTCTGCCCCGGCATCCATCTGATCATCGTCTTCGCCGTTCTCGGCGGCGTCGTTATCCGGGCTGCTGTCCTGGCCGGCCGCAGCGTCGGCTTCCTGCTTCGCGGCGGCATCGGCCGCCTGCGACTGCTGGGCGTTTTCCTCAGCATCTTCCGGCGCCGGCTGGCCTTCGCCATCGCTCGCGCCGTTCTGATCGCCTGCGCCTGCCGCGGCGCCGCCCGGTCCACCCGCATGCTGCATCAAGGCGCCGTAGTCCTCGCCATTGGTTTCGCCGGTGGCCGGACGCAGACCGGCCACATAGGATGCCAGGGCCTGAATATCGGCATCGGTGAGATTTTCGGCCACGCCGTTCATGATGGTGGCGTTGCGATAGCCCGAACGATCGCCGCTACGATAGGCCTTGAGCTGGGTGGCGATATATTGCGGCGACTGGCCCGACAGGCGCGGGAACTTGGCCGCGGCATTGCCCAGACCACTCGGCCCGTGGCAGCCGGAACACGCCGGTACGCCCTTGTCCGCGTTGCCACCGTGATAGAGCACCGCGCCCGCGGGGGCGACCGACACATCCGCCGCGCCGGGACGCGTTTGCTGGGCGGCGAAATAGACCGCCAGATTTTTCATGTCTTCGTCGCTCAGACCGGCGGCCTGGCCGGCCATGATCGCGTTCTGGCGCTCGCCCGACTTGAACAGCTTGAGCTGCTCGTAGATATAGGGCGCGCCCTGGCCGGCGAGCTTGGGAAACTGCTCGGACTGCATATTGCCCTGCGGGCCATGGCAGGCCGCGCACTGGGCCGATCGCGTCTTGCCGGCCTCGACGTCACCGTCCACCAATGGCTCGGCAGCGACGGCCCCGGCACAAATCATCAAGCCGAACAACACAAAAAAGCGCTTGGTCATGTCGTAGTCGTCTCCGACGCAAAACGGCAGCACAATGACGCTATCCGATGCCTACCGGATTTTGGCTGCCCACTGGATATAGCCTTTATTGTATACCACCCGCCAGCTGCGCCACAGTCTTGCACACGCGAGAGCCTGTTGCCCTGCGCCTGTGTCCCCGACGGTTCGTTGACCATGACAAGCATCACCCCTGCCGATTTCAAAGCCATGCGCTTTGTGTGCTCCGCGCCCAATGCGCGCGCCTTTCCCGAGCCGGACGGCGCGGAGATCGCGTTTGCCGGGCGCTCCAATGCCGGCAAGTCAAGCGCACTCAATGCCTTATGCGAGCGTACCGGACTGGCACGCACGAGCAAGACACCGGGTCGCACGCAGGCGATCAATTTCTTCAGCAGCGATCGGCTGCGCTTTGCCGACCTGCCCGGCTACGGCTTCGCCCGCGTGCCGCCGGCGGTCAAGGCCGCCTGGCAGTCGCTCATCGAAGGCTATCTGGCCACGCGCGCGCCACTGGCCGGGATCGTGCTGATCATGGATTCACGCCGGCCGCTGCTGGATTTCGACCGCCAGCTCATCGATTGGGGCATGCAGCAGGGGCTGGGTTTTCATCTGCTGCTGACCAAGGCCGACAAACTTTCACGCAATCAGCAGGTCAATACCTTACGACGCGTCGAGCGCGAGATGCCCGAGGCAAGCGCGCAGTTGTTCTCGGCGACCAAGCGCCAGGGCATCGACGAGGCACGCGCTGCGATCGCGGCGTTTGCCGACGGCGTGAACGAACAAGTGGTGGAATAGATGTAAATGAGAATTATTCTCATGTATGATCGAGCGACGTCCTTATCCACAGTGCATTGAAGAGCGCTTCATGTCCGGTTGATAAGGGCGTAGGCAAGCCTGTGCTCGCCGCGGCCATGGGTCGTGAAGTCTTCTAGAATAAAGACGGCCAAGCGCCGACCTTGATTCCTGAAGGCGTGGAAAGCAGCCGAGCAGCAGCTGTCTTATGCCTGGTTAACAAGGAGGGCCGACACATGGGATATGACATACGGGCCTGGCTCGATCGCCAGGGCCGCCCCCAGCTAGAGATCATCGACATCGATTCCGGCGACGTGCAGCTATCCTGGGATTGCGGCGGCGAACGCTCTCCCGCGATCAAGTCGCTGTTTCATGAGCTCATCCTGTTGAGCGTGCGCGAAGACCTCAACCGCCGCATGTCCGCGCATCCAAACTGACCGATCGTGATCGCCTGCACTACGCGGTCATCGACCGCTCATCGGAAAACCGGCCGTTTTAATCGACGCGCCGGTTTTTCTATGGCATAAAGTCTGCACGACAACGAATTGATTGCTCAGGGAATAAAAAAGCCCCGGCAGCAGGGGGAATACCGCCGGGGCGCCCGATCCGGCCTTGGGGGGAAACCGGATCGAAGTTACCGCTCAGGGAGAAAAGCGGGCAAGCATTGCGCTTGCATAAGGTCAGACCGGCATCGAATCGGTTTGTTCCAGAAATTTCGAAAAAAATTTTCGCGGACTTTTTTACGGTCGGTTCTGGGGAGAACGGACCAGGAAAACGCGCGGAATCGAGGCAAAAAAAAACCCCGATGGCTGGGGGAAAGCCGATCGGGGCAAGAGACCGGTTCTTGGGGGAAAACCGGATTCGGTTACCGCTCAGGGAGAAAAGCGGTCAAGCATCGCGCTTGTAACAGGTCAGACCAACGGCGGTGGCGCCAGGTTCCCGAACCGGGCAATTATTTTTTACGTTCCGCCAAACGCCTGTTTTAATGGCTATTATTGATACGGTACGGATGCGTCCGAAGCTGGGTCGAGCACAAAGAAAAAACCCCGACGGCGCGGGGGAACGCCGTCGGGGCAAGCAGTCCGGTTCTTGGGGGGAAAACCGGACTTCGGTTACCGCTCAGGGAGAAAAGCGGTCGAGCGTCGTAACGCTCATGGTAGGTCAGACCGGGCGTTGCGCGCCGAGTTCCCGTTATTCGAAAAAAATTTTCTCCCGGCCGGGTATCAATGTGCCTGTTGCCAATTCGCCGCGATGCCGGCTTCTGCGAGCAACGGCACATCGAGTTCGGCCACCGCGCCCATGCGCTGGCTGATGGCCTTGCCCAATCGCTCGGCCTCGTCGGTGGGCACTTCGAAGACCAGTTCGTCGTGTACCTGCATGATCATGCGCGCCGGCTCGCCGGTATCGCGCAGCCAGGCATCGACATCGATCATGGCTTTCTTGATCAGATCGGCCGCCGTGCCTTGTAGCGGCGCATTGATGGCGGCGCGCTCGGCACCTTGCCGACGCGCGCCATTGCGCGAATTGATTTCCGGTAGATACAGCCGGCGTCCGTACAACGTTTCCACGTAGCCATCGGCCTTGGCGAGCTTGCGTGTTTCGTCCATGTAGCGGCGAACCCCGGCAAACCGTTCGAAAAAGCGATCGATATAGGCACCGGCTTCTTCGCGCGAGGTTTCCAGCTGCTTGGCCAGCCCGAAGGCCGACATGCCGTACATCAGCCCGAAGTTGATCGCCTTGGCCGCGCGCCGCTGATTGGTGGTCACGTCGGCCAACGGCGTATCGAAGACTTCCGAGGCCGTGGCCGCATGAATATCGCGCGCTTCGTTAAAGGCATCGAGCAGGCCGCGATCGCCGGACAGATGCGCCATGATGCGCAGCTCGATCTGCGAATAGTCCACCGCGAGAATCTGCTGGCCTTGCGGCGCGATGAACGCTTCGCGAATACGCCGGCCGGACTCGGTGCGGATCGGAATATTCTGCAGGTTGGGATCGGAAGACGACAGGCGGCCGGTCGCGGCCACTGCCTGGTGATAGGAGGTATGGATGCGACCGGTCTGCGGGTTGATCTGGGTGGGCAGCTTTTCGGCATAAGTCGAACGCAGCTTGGAGAGTTCGCGCCAGGACACGATCAACGCCGGCAGCTCGTGCTGATCGGCCAATTCGCGCAGCACGTCTTCGGCCGTCGACGGCGCACCCTTGGGTGTTTTGCGAATGACCGGCAGGGCCAGCCGATCGAAGAGAATATCCTTGAGCTGGGCCGGGGAGCCGAGATTGAACTCGCCGCCCGCGGCCTCGAATGCCTGGGTCTGGATCTCGGCCATGCGCTCGGCCATTTGCTGGCTCACCCGCCCGAGCAGGTCGCGATCAACCAGCACGCCGTTGGCCTCGACCCGTGCGAGCACCGGCATGAGCGGCATTTCGATATCTTCGTACAGGGCTTTCAGGCGCGGGCTTTCGGCCAGTTCGCCATACAGCCGATGATGCAGCTGCAGGGTGATATCGGCATCTTCGGCCGCATAGGGCGTCGCCTGTTCCAGCGATACCTGATTGAAGGTGATCTGCTTGGCCCCCTTGCCGGCCACCTCTTCGAATTTCGTAGTACTGCGTTCGAGGTACTTCTGGGCCAGCGAATCCATATCGTGGCGGGTGGCGGTGCTGTTGAGCACATAGGATTCGAGCATGGTGTCGTGATCGGCCCCGCGCACATCGATACCGTGGCGGCGCAGCACATTGATGTCGTATTTGATGTGCTGACCGAGCTTGGCGATGGCCGGGTTTTCCAGCACGCCGCGCACGCGCTCGATGACGGTTTTCATCGGTAGCTGTTTCGGCGCGCCCATATAGTCGTGGCCCACCGGTACATACCAGGCCTCGCCCGGCGCGACCGCGAACGACAGCCCCACCAGATTGGATTGCATCGCCGACAGGGCATCGGTTTCGGTGTCCACGCAGATCAGTTCCGCGGCCTCGAGTTTGGCCATCATCGCCTCGAGCGCACCTTCGTCGAGTACTTCGTGATACTGCGTATGTTGCGGTGCAGCCGGCACATCGGCATGCGTATCTTCGGCCGGCGCATCCAGCTCGTCGAGAAACTTGTGGAATTCGTAGCCGCGGTACAGATCGGACAGCGCCTGGATGTCGGCTTCGCGACGCGTAAGCGCTTCGCCGACCGCGCCCAGTTCGAGATCACAACGGATCGTGGCCAGATCCTTGTACAGCGGCAGATCGTCGAGCGCGGCACGCAGATTGTCCGCCACCTTGCCGCCGATTTCGTCGGCATGGGCGATCACCCCGTCGAGGCCGTCGTATTGCAACAGCCATTTCGCGGCCGTCTTGGGCCCGACCTTGGCCACGCCCGGAATATTGTCGGAACTATCCCCCACCAGGGCCAGATAATCGGTGATCAGCTCAGGGCCGACGCCGAATTTCTCGTGCACACGGGCCACGTCGGTACGCTTGTCCTGCATGGTATCGAGCAGGTTCACACGCTCGTTGACCAGCTGCGCCATATCCTTGTCGCCGGTCACGATCAACACCTCGCCGGCATCACGCGTGGCGAGTGTGCCAATCACATCGTCGGCTTCGACGCCGTCGACCTGCAACAGCGGCAGGCCGAGTGCGACGACCACATCACGAATCCCCGCAAACTGGGCGGATAATTCTTCGGGCACGGGCGGGCGGTTGGCCTTGTAGTCGGCAAACAGCTCGTTGCGAAAGGTCGGCCCGCGCGGATCGAAGACCACCACGATGCGATCGGCGTCGTACTCGCGCAGGAACTTGCGCAACATGTTGGTCATGCCATAGATGGCACCGGTGGGCTCGCCGGCCGCATTGGTCAGCGGTGGCAGCACGTGATACGCGCGATACAACCAGGACGACCCGTCAATGAGAATCAACGGCCCGCGCGGCGTGGCGGGGTCTTTCGTGGCAGAAGTGTTGGCAGAATCGGACATGGCATTAACCGGCAAACGAGCGGCCCCACGCATGAATCGCGTGGCGGCCACAAACAAGAATCGATCCGCAGATTAACGCAGATGGCAATGGATTAAGACCCATCCGGCTCGGTGTACCCAAAGCCGGCACTTGGAACATGATCACAACGCGCATCGCGCCGCGTTCTTCGAAGACGTAACCGCAGATCGGCGCAGATTCACGCAGATCAAAGGCGGGCAGCTCAGCTTATGCGTTACCCAAGCCACCCAACATTGTGTTCTTGTCTGCGTTGATCTGTGTCGATCTGCGGACAAATACGCGCTAACGCCGCCGCGGCCGTCTTCAGTGTCTTTTAACCTGCGTAATCCGTTTTCAAGGAACCAAGGCATTTGAAGTCGACGTATCGGTTTACGCCGGGCGCTGTGTTTATCGAAGAAGTATCCGCAGATCGACGCAGATTCACACAGATCAAAAGATCGGTCGCGCAGCGCAGGCACCACTGTAGCGCGGATAGCGCACCGATCAATCGTTTGCCCTTGTCTGCGCCGATCTGCCGATCAAGCAAGCGCTAATACCGCCACGCCCGTTTTCAGTGCCTTCGAATCTGCGTAATCGGCGTCATCTGCGGATAACCGATTTCAAGGAACACGCCGCCGAGCATTTGAAGTCGAGGTATCCATTCCGGACGGGTGCCACGTTCCTCGAAGAGTAGTCCGCAGATCAACGCAGATTCACGCAGATGAAAAGCGCACAGAGCCGTCAGTGCTCGGCCAGGCACGCAGACACCATGCACAGCCGGCGCCAGCCCCCCCCCCTGTTCAGATCTGCGTTGATCTGTGCCGATCTGCGGACAAAATACCCGCTCGTGCCACCACGTCGACGTATGCCTTTTCGGCGCCTTTTAATCTGCGCAATCGGCGTAATCTGCGGATAACCGCCTTTAACGGAGGCGAAGATACGCCTGAATATCAGGCAAACGGCAGGCGTTTTTCGCCGCGCATGAGGTCGGCGACGGTTTCGCGGGCACGGACTTCATGGGGCGTATCGCCGTCGACCATGATTTCGGCCACGCGCGGGCGGGCGTTGTAGCTCGATGCCATGGTAAAACCATAGGCACCGGCGCTGCGGACCGCCAGCAGATCGTCCGCGGCCAGGGCCAGTTCGCGGTCATGGCCGAGGAAGTCGCCGGTCTCGCAAATCGGCCCGACGATTTCCCAACGCTGGGCGGGCATATCGCGGCGCGGCTCGACGGCCACGATTTCGTGCCAGCCGCCATAGAGCGCCGGTCTGAGCAGATCGTTCATCGCCGCATCGACGATGGCAAAGTGCTTTTCGTCCGTGGCCTGGCCGGGCTTGAGCAGTTCCACCCGGGTGAGCAGCACGCCAGCGTTGCCGACCAGCACCCGGCCCGGCTCGAACACGAGTTTGAGATCGCGCCCTTCGACCAGATCGCGGATGTTTTCCGCGTACGCAGCCGGCGAGGGCGGGGTTTCGTCGTGATAGCGAATGCCCAGGCCACCGCCCACGTCCAGATGATCGATCATGATACCGCGCTCGGCCAGCCGGTCGATGAGCGCCAGTACGCGCGTTACGGCATCGCGAAACGGCGCCAGCTGAGTCAGCTGGGAACCGATATGACAATCCACGCCGCGAATGGTCAGGCCCGGCATTTTGGCGGCCTGTGCATACAGTGCCTCGGCGCGGGCGATATCGACGCCGAACTTGTTTTCTTTCAGGCCCGTGGCGATATAGGGGTGGGTCTGAGCATCCACATCCGGGTTCACGCGCAGCGAAATCGGTGCCGTAGTACCCAGGCGTTGCGCGATCGCATCGATACGCGCGAGCTCGACTTCGGATTCCACATTGAAGCAGGCAATGCCCACTTCCAGCGCGCGCTCGATTTCGTCCGTGCGCTTGCCCACACCGGAGAACACCACCTTGGCCGGGTCGCCGCCAGCGGTGATGACCCGTTCGAGCTCGCCGACCGAGACGATATCGAAACCGCTGCCCAGATCGGCCAGCAGGCCGAGCACGCCGATATTGCCGTTGGCTTTGACCGCAAAACAGATCTCGTGGTCGATACCGGCCAGCGCTTCGTCGAACACCCGGTAGTGGCGTGCGATCGTCGCCGCGCTATAGACATAGCAGGGGGTACCAAAGCGTGCAGCGATGTCGGACAGCGCTACGCCTTCGGCGTGCAGGACGCCGTTGCGGTATTCGAAATGATCCATCTAATCGGCGGTATTGTCGGTGGCTTCAGACGTCTGGTCAGACGCGCCCTCGTCGTCGGTCGCGGTGTCGTCGTCCATACCGAAGGGCCCGTCGGTCTGCGACTCGGGCGCATCGCCCGGCAGATACAACGGCCCGGTCTGGCCGCAACCCGCCAGCGCGAGCGTTACGAATAGCCCCACCAATGCAGTCGAAAGCGCCTTCATCATCCGCTCGCCACCGTGAATTGAGCGCCTAGTCTAGGGCCTGTTGACGTTTCATACGAGCCCGGCCAACGCTACCAGCCTTTCGTACGACACCGCCGCCACGCCCCCGTGACCGGGGGAATAGACCCTGCGCTTTACTAGTTCGACGCGCCCATATGCTCGGCCAAAAACCGCAGATGATCTTCGATGAAGCTGGCGATGAAGAAATAGCTGTGGTCGTAGCCTTCGCGGCGATGCACCGTGACATCGGCGCCCACCTCGTCTGCGGCCTGCTCGATACGATGCGGGTGCAGCTGTTCTTCGAGGAAATTGTCGGCCAGGCCCTGCTCGATACGAATCGGCGGCAGCGCTTCGGGGTTGTCGGCATTGGCCAGCAGGTAGGTGGCATCGTAGGCATGCCAGTCCTGCTTGTCGTCGCCGATATATTTCGAAAACGCCTTGTGGCCCCAGGGCACCTCACTGGGCGCACAGATCGGCGAGAACGCCGAGATGGCAGCGAATCGGTCGATATTGCGCAAACCGATCACCAAGGCGCCGTGGCCGCCCATGGAATGGCCGCAGATTGCCTCGCGCGACAGGTCCAGTGTGGTGCCGAACTCGTCGGCAAGCAGACCGGGCAACTCGCTGACCACGTAGTCGTACATCTGATAGTGCCGTGCCCAGGGCTGCTCGGTGGCATTCACATAGAAGCCGGCGCCCTTGCCCATGTCGTAGCTGTCCTCGTCGGGCACATCCTCGCCACGGGGGCTGGTGTCGGGTGCCACGATGGCAATGCCCAGCTCTGCGGCCACGCGCTGGGCGCCGGCCTTGGTGACGAAGTTTTCATCGGTACAGGTCAGCCCCGACAGCCAGTAGACCACCGGCACGCGACGGGTATCGGCCAGCGGCGGCAGATACAGCGCAAAGGTCATATCGCAATTGCAGACCTTCGAGGCGTGGGTATAGCGACGTTGTACGCCGCCGAACGATCGGTGTTCGTCAATCTTTTCCATCATGGGCTCCGCGCAAATCGAGACAGTCGTTCCAGTGTGCACGACATCGCCGTGATGTCATGTGCGACACCACGGCGACGCCGTTTCATGCACCGAATCTAGAAGTGCAGCACCGAACGAATGGCCTTGCCTTCATGCAACAGGTCGAATGCTTCGTTGATCTTCTCGAACGGCAGATCGTGGGTGACGAAGTCGTCGATATTGATCTCGCCGTTCATGTAGCGGTTGACGTAATCCGGCAGCTGGGTGCGGCCCTTGACGCCACCGAAGGCGGACCCGCGCCACACACGGCCGGTCACCAGCTGGAACGGACGGGTAGAAATCTCTTCGCCCGCGCCGGCGACGCCAATGATGGTGGATTCGCCCCAGCCCTTGTGGGCACATTCCAGCGCTGCGCGCATGATGTTGACGTTACCGATGCACTCGAAGGAATAATCCACGCCGCCATCGGTGAGTTCGATGATCACCTGCTGGATCGGATCGTCATAGTCCTTCGGGTTCACGCACTCGGTCGCGCCCAGCTGCTTGGCGAAATCGAACTTCGACGGGTTGATATCGATGGCGATGATACGGCTGGCATTGGCCATGCGCGCGCCCTGAATCACCGACAGGCCGATCGCACCAAGACCGAATACGGCCACGGTCGACCCTTCTTCCACCTTGGCGGTATTGAATACCGCACCGATACCAGTGGTCACGCCACAGCCGAGCAGACAGACCTTGTCCAGCGGCGCTTCCTTGTTGACCTTGGCCAGCGACACTTCCGGCACGACCGTATATTCGGAGAACGTCGACGTCCCCATATAGTGATAGAGCTCGGTGCCGTCCTTGGAAAACCGGGTGGTGCCATCCGGCATCAGGCCCTGGCCCTGGGTTTCGCGGACCGCGCCACAGAGATTGGTCTTGCCGGATTTACAGAACTTGCACTCGCCGCATTCGGCGGTATACAGCGGGATCACGTGATCGCCCGGCGATACGCTGGTCACGCCTTCGCCGACTTCCTCGACCACACCCCCGCCTTCATGGCCGAGAATGCGCGGAAAGAACCCTTCCGGGTCGGCGCCCGAGAGGGTGAATGCGTCGGTATGGCAGACCCCGGTCGCCACGATCCGCACCAGTACTTCGCCGGCTTTCGGCGGCGCGACTTCAATTTCCTCGAGTGTCAGCGGCTTGCCTGCTTCCCAGGCCACGGCGGCACGACTTTTCATGGCATCTCCTCGCTATGAGATGAATCCGTCGGACTCATCCTTGTATAAAACACAGATCTGGGAGTCTAGCGCATTGCTCCTGCGCGTACGCAAGCGAAGAATTGCTTGCGCCCACGGCCGTGGCTGGCCAGACTTCGCCTTCTCGTTTGCTCATCTTCGCGATCAAGCATGCTCGACTGTATCGAGATCGAACCCAAAACCAGCGCCCGCGCCAGCGTGATCTGGCTGCACGGGCTCGGCGCCGACGGTAACGACTTCGTACCCATCGTCGACGAGCTCGGCCTGGGCGCGGACCACGGTATTCGGTTCGTGTTTCCCAATGCCAAGACCCGGCCGGTGACCATCAACAACGGCATGGCCATGCGTGCCTGGTACGACATCAAGGGTATGGCGATCGCCGACAAGCAGGACGCCGAAGGCATTCGCGACAGCGCCAGCGAAATCGAACAATTGATCGCGCGCGAAGCCGAACGGGGCATCGCGGCCGAGTCGATCGTGATCGCAGGCTTTTCCCAGGGCGGGGCGATCGCGCTGCATACCGGCGTGCGCCATGCCGAGCGCCTGGCCGGCATCATGGGCCTGTCGACCTATCTGCCGCTGGCCGAGACGCTGGCGAACGAGGCCAGCCAAGCGAACCGGCAAACACCCATCCTGATGGCCCACGGCAGTCAGGATCCCGTGGTGCCGGTCCAGCTCGGCCAGGCCAGCCGTGATCACCTGCTGGATGCCGGTTACGACGTGGCCTGGCACGAATACCCCATGCAGCATCAGGTGTGCATGCCCGAGATCGCGACCATCGGCCGCTGGTTGGGCGAGCGTTTGCTGCGATGATCGAAACGCTACAGGGGCTGATCGCCGATTTCGGCGCGTTCGCGGTCGCCATCGGCTGCCTGTTCGAAGGCGAAACCGCAATTCTTCTCGGCGTGTTCGGCGCACACCGCGGCTGGTTTTCGCTGGAAAGCGTCATGATCGCGGCCGCGATCGCCACCATCATTGGCGATAATCTGTGCTTTCATATCGGCCGGCGCATGGGCCGCCCGGCCCTGGAGCGACGCCCTGGCTGGCAGCCCAAGATCGCCCGTATCGAACGCCTGCTCGAGCGCTACGGAGCGCCGGTGATGATCGGTTTTCGGTTTCTCTACGGGTTGCGCTACGTCACCCCGTTCCTGCTCGGCTCGCTGGGCGTTTCGCCGGTACGCTTCTTCGTGCTGGCCAGCATCGGCACCGTGCTGTGGGTGGGCACCGTTACGTTCATCGGTGTGCATCTGGCCGGCGCGATCGAACATGCCCTGGCCCATATTCACGACGCAGAACAGATTCTGGTCGCCGCCGTGCTCGTGGCGGCCGGGCTGGGTATTGCCATCTACTGGATGCGCCGCCACACCACCGCCCAGCGCTGACGATCCCCGTAGCGCTTCGGCCGATCCATCATCTGCGCGAACCGCTACGGTGGCCTCGAACGCCCGGGTGGCGCGTTCTTTAAAAGACGGTTAACCACAGATTTACACAGATTAAAGCGCTATTAGGATAGTGTTACGCGGCCACCATTTTGTCCGCAGATCGACACACATCAGCGCAGATCAAGACAAGTTATTGGATGTGTCGGGTTCGCTTGCTGCCCACGCCTCGGCGAGTGCCCGCAGCGCGCCCCAGTTTTTCATCTGCGTGAATCTGTGGAATCTGCGGATACTTCTTCGAGAAACATAGCCCCCAGCTCAAGCCGATACATCAGCGCATCGAAGCCGCACTGCTCTTCGCGGCAGTTTCGAGATAGATCGCGCTTAGCGGTCGATCGAGTAGATCAGATCGCCACCGGTTGCCACACTGCTGGACTCGGTTTCCAGGCGCCAGCGAGAACTGAGCGTATAGCGCAGCGACAGCGTCGATACCGGGTTGAACAGACCGATGCCGTAGCTAACATATAGCTTGGGCGACAGATACTTACCGACGGTAAAGGCGGCATTGTCGCTGGACTCACCGGCGCCTGCGCCGATACCGATTTCATCCAGGCCCAGTCGATCGCCCACGTTTTCCAGCGTCTGATTGGCGCGATTGTTACCCAACGCGAGCGCCGCGCGTGCGACCAGGCTGGACTGCTGGCTGTTTGCGCCGTTGAGCGGCCGGCCGAGCAGCAGCCACGACAATTGTTCGGACTGGCTCATGGCCGGTTCGGAAAACAGCGTCAGCTGCGGTTTGTCGATATTGCCGCGCACTTGCACGCCGACCGTGATGTCTTCGGCCGGGTAACGTGCCGCACGGATATCCAGCCCCGGCTCGCTGACCGGCCCGCCGGCAAACAGAATCCGGCCTTCCTGGATATCCAGGTTCTGACCATACGCCCGATAGGCACCATCGACGATCTGAATCTCGCCGGTGCCGGTGGTGACATCGCCGGGCTGCTGAACCACGCGCAGATCGCCGGTGAGATTGGCTTTCAACCCGAAACCTTCGATACGCACCTTGTCGCCCAGCACGACCTGCACATCGGCATGAATGGCCCGGCTGATCGCCTCGGCAGCCGGGGTGGATTCGTCGTCGGTCACGATCACCTGATCGCCGGACACCGTGGTCACCCCCGACGCCGGCAGATCGCGCGGCGTGATTGCGGCCTGGGGCACATTGACACGCCCGCGCACATCGACCCGTGTGGGGGTAACCGCCACCTGCAGATCCGGGCTGACATAGGCCGTGGCATCGGGAATATTGACGACCTGAAAACGCTCGCCGCGAATCGCCAGATCCACATCCTGGCCGTCGTCGTTGAGGGCGATCGCACCATTGGCGGATAGCGTACCGCCTCCAGATTTCGCGCTCGCATCGATATCGATGGCATCGCCGCGCCCAGTCGCCGCCAGACGCACATCGGTGAGCACCAACCCGGGTGTGACCAGCACCAACCGTGACGCATTCAAGGCAATATCACCGCGCACGGTCGGGCGCGCGATCGTGCCGCCCAGATCGAGCTGGCCGGCGATCGTGCCGTCGAACTCGTCGACTTCCGGCGAGAGTTTCTCGATCATCGCCAGACGTTGAATATCCAGGTTCAGCGAACCGCTGAGCGCACGCTCGGTCAGTGGCGCCGCGCCCGGGGCGACCGCAACATCGGCCTTGATCGCGCCGGTGCGCCCGAGCGGCAGATCGATGGCCCCGTCCAGGGCCGAACGCTGCATGCGCAGGGTAATCGTGCCCGGCTGCATATCCACGATCCGCACCACGCTTTCGTCGGCCTGGGTCATCGACACGCTGCCGGCACTGGTATTCAGACGCGCATCCACATCCGGATCACCGCCGGTCGGCAATCGCGCATCGATGGTGCCGGATACCGTGCCGTCGATATCCAGGCCCTCGGGGAAATAGATGCGCGCATAGTCGTAGGCAAAATCCGACAGTTCGACATGCGCGACACTGGCTTTGGCGTCGTGTTGACCGCGCAGACATACGCGCGCCTCGCCCGAGGCGAGACAGGCATTGTCGATCGACTGGCGGCGCGCCGAAACCGAACCACGTGCGGTGGTGGTCAACGTCCAGGGGGCGAGTTCACCGTAGGCGGCCTTGAGCTGCTTGAGCGAATAACGCCAGTCCATGTTGTTCTTGTCGAGCGCGCCGTCTAGGCCGATGTCGGCGGTGGCGATTTCGGAATCCACGTTCGCGCTGATCGAATGCGCTTTGGGCGTGCCGTTCATGCGCAGCGCCACGCTATCGATCGTCTGGCCGGCAGCGTTCACACCGGCGATATCGAGCACCACATTGGAACGGCTGTTGCCCGACCAGTCGACCTTCGCATTCAGATCGGCACGGGCAACGCGATTGTCGTCGAAGGCGATATTGCGCGCAGTGAGCGTGGCATCGACATCGGGCGCAGCCACCCGACCCTTGACCGTGCCGCGGCTTTTCAAGCGGCCGGCCAGCGTCGGCCAGGCCGTGGACAGGTCGCTGGAATCGATCGTCCAGCGCCCGTCGAGCGCAGCATCGGGCGTCCAGCCGAAGCGGCCACTGATCTTGGCGTCGGTCGCCCCGGAGACCAGATCGAAACGATCCACCAAGACGTGATCGCCCAGATACTCGGCCTTGGCATCCAGACGTAGCGGTTGGCCACGCAGCCTGCCGCGGGCGGTGAGGGTATCGATATTCGCGATGACCCGCTCGCCGTCCTGTTTGGCGCGGATATCGGCCACGAGATTGAAATCGCCCGGTACGTCGGCGACAACCGCGCCCGGATTGATATGTTCGCCGTCCAGATGCGCCGTTACATCCAGCGCCGGCGCCCAGCGAATCGCGGCATTGCCCTTGATATCGCCGGGCCCGCCGGTAATAGCGAACTTGGCCAGCTCGAAGGCCTGCATACTGCCGTGGCCGTCGAGGCTGAGCTTGCCGGCGGTCTGGCCCACCACCTGCCAGGCGAGATTCGTGGCCAGTTGATAGTCGCTGATCTGGCCGGTCAGGCGCACCGTGCCGTTTTGCGAACGGTAGGCCGGCGTGCCGGACAGTGGCCATTGCAGATCGGCCCAGTCGACCGACAGATCCATGGCATTGCCTTGGGCCAACGCCACCTGGCCCTTGGCGTCGAGCGTGCCGGGCATGTCCGGGCTGGACAGGTTCAGTCGTTCGACAACGACCGTATCGCCGGTATAGCGCAACGCGCCCGCCAGCGCCGCGCGCCCATACTCGGCGCTATCCGCATCGACATCGATAGCGACCGCCAGCGCATCGATCGGCCCCTTGGCGCCGATCGTCGCCGTGAAGCCGGCCGCGGGCAGATCCGCGCGGATCGCCTGCAGGCGCGTATTGTCGAGCTTGAGCGT
Organism: Salinisphaera sp. T5B8; assembly: GCF_040361255.1. Classification (NCBI taxonomy): domain Bacteria; kingdom Pseudomonadati; phylum Pseudomonadota; class Gammaproteobacteria; order Salinisphaerales; family Salinisphaeraceae; genus Salinisphaera; species Salinisphaera sp. T5B8. Next base: position 43,628 of record NZ_APNG01000019.1, read on the forward strand.
CGCATCGACGGCGGGCTTGTCCAGCGCATCGGTGACCTGGCCATCGACGGCAAGGTTATAGGGCGCGGCTACGCGTGCACGCAGGCCGAGATCGGCCAGATCGCCCTCGATCTCGGCATCGGCGCTAATCGGAGCCAGATCGGGCAGGCGCAGGTCTGCATTGAGCGATAGATTGGTGGCATAACCGCCACGCGGGTCAAGCTGGGCCTGGGCATCGACATCGAACATCGGCCCGTGGCCGGTCAACGATTCGATACGCCAGTATTCATCGTCGAGACGCGCGTTTTTCAGGCGCGCAGTATCGACCACGAACGCCTCGGCCTCGGGGGCGGTGATCGCCGAAATATTGTCGAGGGCAACGTTATCGATTTGCACCGTCACCGGCAGATCGATCGCATCCGGCAGGCTGAAAGGCTCGGATGGCTGTTCGGGCTCGGGCGTGTCCACCACTTTCGTGACTTCGTAATCCACGCCGCGCACGCCCAGATTGCGTACATGCACGGTGGCCGAGAACAGTTCGCTGGCCACCCAGTCGAGATCGACAGCATCGACCGAGAGCTTCATGGTCTCGGTTTCGACGTTCACCCCGCGTACTTCCAGCGGGCCGATCAACCGGCCTTCGACGCTGGCGACTTCAATACCCTCGGGCAGGCGCGGGCCGATCTGGCCCCAGGCGAAGTCCAGACCGCTGCGCGTGGTCGCGACCCAGGCGATCAGGCCCACCAGCACGAGTACCACCACCAACAACACGAGCAGCGTCCATTTGACGATACGCCAGGCGCGCGAACGTTTTTTGGGGGCCGGTTTGTCTGGCGCCGTCGGTGCCCGATTGTGTTCAGGCTGGGCGTTGGGGGCGTCGTCGCGTTCGCTCACAGATCGGGGCCAAGACTGAAGTGGATACGAAAATCGCTGTCCGGATCGTCCAGCGGATGCGCCAGATCGAGCCGAATCTGGCCGACCGGCGAAGCCCAGCGAAAGCCGATGCCCACGCCGCGCTTGAGATCGAAGCTCGTGGTATTGGCCACGTCACCGGCGTCGAAGAAGGCCGCGATGCCGTAGTCCTTGTAGACCTTGTAATCGGCTTCGATGCTGCCCACCACCAGATAGCGCCCGCCGATATTGTCGCCATCGGCGTTTTCCGGGCTGATCTGCTGATAGCCGTAGCCACGCACGGTCCGATCGCCGCCGGTAAAAAACCGCTGCGAGGGCGGCAGTTCCTCGAAATCGTCGACTTCGATCGCACCGAACTGGCTACGCAGCAACAGCCGTGATTTCGCGGTCAGCGGCAGTACCGCATTGCCGCTGACCTTGGCCTGGAAAAAATCCACACTCGAGGCCAGCGATTCGCTGCCGCCATGTACATCCAGCGATGCACTCACGCCCTTGCGCGTATTGAGCAGGTCATCGGCTTTCTGCAACGTAATGGTATAGCCCGGATACAGCAGCGTGGCGGTCCGGTCGCCCACGTCGTCGCCCAGATCGTAGGTTTCGCGCTCGAGATTGATATAGGCCCGCTTGCGCCCGAGCGACCAGGCGGTATCGCGTACCGCGCCGATACCGTAGTTGATCGAGGTGATATCGCCGAAATCCTCGTTGGAGACATTGGCGGTAAAGCTGAGCTTGTCGCTGGCGACATTGGCGATGGGAATATCGTAGGAGGCTTGCAGCGCCTGCTGCACCGCCGACAGGCGCAGGTCGCTACGAAACTGATGCCCGCGCTTGTTCAGATGCCGGAACTTCACGCCGAAACCCACCCGCGGGCCGGTATCGGTCCCGTAGCCACCGGAGATTTCGTAGCTCTGGGGTTTGCTGGCCTCGGCGTTGACCATAACCGGTACCTCCAGGCGACCAATACTGATCAACGGGTCGTCCGGCGGGTAGAGAATATCGAACAGCCAGTCTTCGATGGGGGCCTGGCGTTCGGCCTCGCCGCGCTGGGCCTGAATCGCGATCTTGTTGAAATAATCGGTATCCGAGAGGATCAGCTGCAGATCCACCAACCGATCGGCATTGAACGGCTCGCCTGCCTTGAACGGCACAAAACGTTGCACGAAGTTGTCGTTGAGCACGTCCTGATCGAAGGTCACATCGCCAAAGTAGTAGCGCTCGCCGGTATCGAGTACCAGATCGATCGCGGCGGTATTGTCATCCGGACGTACCCGAATCGCCGACTGGCTGAAACGCGCATCGAGATAACCCGCATCGTAGGCCGCGGTATACAGCGCATTCTTGGTCGCGGTGTACTGCGAATGGATCAGGCGCTTGCCCGTGGCCAGGTTGGTCGCGCGCAACGCTTCGCGGATTTCAGGCAGTTCGTCACCCGGCCCGCGTACGGCCAGATTGAGCGCGGTTACGGTTGTCTGCGGCCCGTGGTCGATACGAAAACGCACCTGCCAGGTATCGCTGTCGTGCGCCGGCTCCTTGAGCGTCTGCTTGATGCTCGGGTTGTAATACCCGTACGGCGCAAGCGCGCTCTTGATCTCGTTGGGCGCCAGCCGATACAGGCGGCGAATCTTGCCGGCCGACCAGGGCGCTTCGTGCTCGGCGGCCACCGACAACGAATTGCGTACGTTGGCAAGCAACGGCTCGTCGATGCCGTCGATACGGATATTGACCGTGTCGGCCGCGGCCGGGCGTACGAGCACACCGGCGAGCGCGATCACCAACACCAGCGGCAGATGCCGCCGTTTCAAGACTCTGCGATAGCGCCCGATCACGATACTCGAATACCCACCCGAAAATTCGCTTGTCCCAGCAGGGCCATTGCCCACGCTTGCCCTGCCGAACCCTGTAGCCCTTGCCAACTAGGTTACCGCAAACGCCTGATGGGCCACGCCAACAACATCACGGCCCATGCGTTCGTCCTAGTACGTCGCCGACGCAACTCGCGATGCCGGGTTGTTAATCGGCCGGGGGCGCGGCTTCGAAATTGTCGATCGCCAGCTGCATACAGTTGTCAACGCCGGCGATACCGAGTACGCGCGTATAAAACGCCCGCTCGGATTCGATCGCGGTGCGGATGTTGGCCGCATCGCGAAAACCGTGGCGCTCTTCGGCAAACACGACATAGGCCACCGGCACGCCGCGATCGCGCAATGCCGCAGCCATGGTTTCGGCCTGATCGGGCGGCACCACCTTGTCCTTGAGCCCCTGCAGGAACAGCACCGGACAACGCAGCTGCTCGGCATGGGCCAGCGGCGAGCGCTGGGTGCGCAGCGCATCGTCGGCGCCGATGAGCCGGTGCAGATAGCGCGACTCGAACTTGTGCGTCGAGGCCATTAACCGGCGCAGATCGCCGATGCCGTAATAGCTCGCGCCGGCGGCCGCGATATCGGTGAACGTGAGTACGCACAGCACGGTATAACCCCCTGCGCTGCTGCCGGATATGAGTACACGCTGGCCGTCGACCAGCCCGCGTTCGGCCAGATACCGGGCCCCGTATTCGCAGTCGGCGACATCGGCCACGCCCCAGGCCCCGGTGAGTTTCTGGCGATAGCTGCGCCCGTAGCCGGTACTGCCGCGATAGTTCACATCGAGTACCGCATAGCCGCGCGAGGTCCAGTACTGAATCCGGGCATCCAGTGCCGTGCTGGTCGCCCCGGTCGGCCCGCCGTGGCATTTGAGAATCAGCGGCGGGCGCTCGTTGGCGGGCGCCCGGCAGCTATGGCTGGTGGGCGCATAGTAGAGCCCGTGCGCGTTATCGCCATCGGCAGTGGGCCAGCTCACCGGCTCCGGCATGGCAAGCGCCGCATCGGCAGGCAGGCCGTCGGTCGCACGCAAGACCCGCGACACGCCCTCGCGATCGATCGCCACGAGCTGCTTGGGCGTGCGGGCATCGGCGGCCACCACCACGATGTCATCACCCAGCGCCTGGATCTGTTCGTAGAAATCCCAGGCCAGCGGCCAGGGCCTGAACTCACCACTGTCTTGATCGACTTCGCCGATACGCCAGACGCCCGCCGCGCTGGCGAGCGCGATTAGCCGGCCATCGTCGGTAAAGGCATAGGTACTCTGGCCGAACACCCATTGCGGCACACCGAATTCGGCGCGTTCGTGGGTCAGTGCTTCGAAGCCGGTCGTATCGCGACGTTCACGATAGATATTCCACCATTCGTTTTCGTCGCAGACGATATGCAGCCGCCCGCGGCGATCGAACCGTGGGCCGAACAACGACGCATCGGCCGGCGCCCACAGACGGTGGGGAGAGCCGAAACAGCCATCGGCCGCGATGTCGGCCTGCCAGAGTTCGCTGGCATCCCAGGGCATATCGGGATGATTCCAGGCAAGCCAGACCAGTCGCTTGCCATCCGGGGCCAGCCGCGGGCTGGCATAGAAATCGTGGCCCTCGGCAACGACCTGGCGGGTGCCGTCGGCGGCGATGGTTTCGATGGTGGCCTTCGGCTCGGCATCGGCGCGCGGTGTTTCGGCCACCACGAACAGCCGGGCATGGTGCGGATCGTATTGCAGATCGGCAAAACGCGCGGCGTCATCCGGCGCACTGACCGGCGTGATCGTGCCATCGACAGCGCGACGATAAATGACCTGATCGGCCGCGTTGACGAACCAGAGTATGCCGTCATGCACGGTAAACGCCGCGCCGCCGTATTCGTGTACCGCGCTACGCGCGCTCAGCGGCGCGTCGAGCAGCGAGACGGCCGCGCCCTGGGCATCCAGCGCCATGATCGTATTGCGCCCGGCTTCTTCCGGGCGGCTTTCAATCCAGTACAGCCCGGGCGTTGCACGGGCGCGATCGATACAGACATCGCTGAGCTTGCGCCCGGCGGCGGCGACATCATCGGCGGTAATCGCCGATGGCCAGCTGCCGTAGGGTCGTATGTCGCGTTCACCGGATGGTTGTGATTGGGTCATGACTACAAGATTCTCAAAAGCTGCGCCAGTGTTCGTCGATCGTATGCGTCGGCTGCGCATCGGCATCGAAACCGCGTTCGTGGAAGGCCACCGCGCCGTCGTAGCCGCGTTTGATCACAGTCGATGCACGCGTGCCGTAGTGTCCGCTGCGAATGAAAAGCGGGGAGAGAAAATGTTCACGCTCCGTGTCGATGCCGGTATCCGGCAGGGCATCACGCGGCGCCGTATCGGTATCGGCCAGCAGGGTGAACAACGACTCGACCTGAAGATCGCCGGCTTCGATACGCGTACGCAGCCGGGCTTGCGCGGCTTCGGTCTTGGGCCAGTGATCGCCCCAGCTGCCGTTGGAGATGGCATGCACGCCGGGGCGTAGTGACAACTTGCGCACCGGCCCACGGTTGGAGACGAACCAAAGCTGTTCGCGATCGCCAACCAACAGATTGAACGGCCCGTATTCGGCGCCGGTTTCATGCACGCGCGCCGCCCATTCGCCGGCATCGCGCCGAGCGGCGAAATAATCGCGTACCAGCAAACCACGCGAGCGGGCCGGGCCTTCACGCGTGGGCTCGCGCACATTGGTCACCGCGGCAAACCGTCCCTGGCGATCGGCCGCGCACCAGGCCCCACCGGCCTGCAGGTCGCGCCCGCCGAATACGTCGGCCGGTGGTTGCCACCAGTGCGCGGGCTCGGTCGGCCGGGCATGAAACTCATCGCGGTTGGCGGCGACGATCAGATCGAATTCGGCATGGGCTTGCCAGGCAAAGGCGATCAGACACATCGCATGCATTCCGATGCGGCGCGCCGACAGGTAGACGCGCGATAGCCGACCGGCGGGCGTTCCTGCATGGTTTTAAGCTTCGACATGACCTTGAGCGCAGGGTGTTTGGCGGTCGTCGAGCTTAACAGTGATGGCTGAGCCGCAAAGTGCTACGGACCGGAGATGGATCGCAGTACCGGCCACGATTCACGTGAAACCCGCGCGCCGCCAGCGCGGTCGCGCGGTCAGCGCCCGCGATCAGGCCGTTTCGGACTCCATGCCCAGCTCCTTGATCTTGCGGGTGAGGGTATTGCGCCCCCAGCCGAGCAGCCGTGCGGCTTCCTGGCGATGACCATCGGTGCGCGCCAATGCTGCGCGAATCATCACCCGTTCGAGGCTGGGGATGGCTTCATCGAGCAGATGGTCGGCGCCCTCGGCCAGACGGGCTTCGGCCCACTGAGCAAGCTGATCGTCCCAGCCGGTGGCCGTCGCTAGGGCCTCGACGCTGGCCGTGGCCGGTGGCGTATCCGTCGATGGCATGGCCGGCTCGGGCTCGGCGGCCGTCGCGGGGCTCACCATTGGCGTGGCTGCGCCGGCGGCTGGCATGGCGCTGCCGTCGCGTAATTCCTGGGGCAGGTCCTCGAGTACCACTTCACGCCCCGGCGCCATCACCGTGAGCCAGCGGCACAGGTTTTCCAGCTGGCGCACATTGCCGGCCCAGTCGAGCGCGCTCAAAAACTGGCTGGCCTGCTTGCTCAGGGTCTTGAGCTCCATATTGAGTTCGCGCGCAGCACGGCCGAGAAAGAATTCCAGCAATAGCGGAATATCCTCACGGCGTTCGCGCAGCGGCGGCACACGCAGACGGATGACATTGAGCCGGTGAAACAGATCCTCACGGAAACGGCCCTTGCGCACCTCTTTTTCCAGTTCCTGGTTGGTGGCGGCGATAATGCGCACATCCACCGACACCGGCGTGTGCCCACCCACGCGGTAGAACTGGCCGTCCTGGAGTACGCGCAACAAGCGCGTTTGCAGATCGGCCGGCATATCGCCGATTTCGTCGAGAAACAGCGTACCGCCGTGGGCCTGTTCGAAACGCCCGCGCCGCTGCGCGGCCGCGCCGGTGAACGCGCCTTTCTCGTGCCCGAAGAACTCGGACTCCATCAGATCCTTCGGGATCGCGGCCGTATTCACGGCGATGAAGGGCCGACTCGCGCGCGGACTGTGCTCGTGCAGGGCATGGGCGACCAGTTCCTTGCCGGTGCCCGATTCGCCGGTGATCAGCACCGTGATATTCGATGCCGACAGGCGCCCGATCGCACGAAACACCTCCTGCATCGCCGGCGCTTCGCCAATGATGATCGAAGCCTGCGGTTTGGCGGCTTCGCTTTCGGGTTCGTCTTCACGGGCCAGGCGCGCCGCGCGCGTGACCAGCTCGACGGCTTCATCCAGATCGAACGGCTTGGGCAGGTATTCGAACGCACCGCCGCGATAGGCCGATACCGCGCTGTCCAGATCGGAATGCGCGGTCATGATGATGATCGGCAGATCGGGCTTGATCGCGCGGACACGATCGAGCAGATCCAGGCCGGAAATACCCGGCATACGGATATCCGTGAGCAATACGTCGGGGGTGTTTTCCTCGATGGCATCGAGCAGTTCCGCGCCGCCGGGAAAACTGCGTACATCGATATCGGCACTCTTGAGGGCGCGTTCGAGCACCCAGCGAATGGATTCATCGTCGTCGACGATCCAGGCCGTCAGTGTGCCGGTGTTGGCAATACTCATCGCAGGCTCGCCGGGGTGGCCGTAATGGGCGCTGCCGCATACACGGCAGGCGGTCGCATGCACAGGAAAACTCGCCTAGTCATCACTGGCCTCCAGGGGCAGGATTACGCTGAATACGGTCTGACCCGGGCGGCTTTCGCATTCGATGAGCCCGTGATGCAGATGAATGAGATATTGCGCGATCGGCAATCCCATGCCGGTACCTTCGGCACGCGAACTGACCATCGGATGAAAAATGCGCGGCAATAGCTCGCGGGCAATACCCGGGCCGTTGTCGATGACATCCACGCGCACGACCAGCCGATGCTGGGTGCCGCCGATGGTGAACAGACGCTGGGTGCGTGTACGCAGTACGATGTCGCCGCTGCCTTCGAGCGCGGTGACCGCATTGCCGACCAGATTGAAAAACGTCTGAATGAGCTGCTCGCGATCGGCCTTGATTTCGGGAATGCTGGGGTCGAAATCGCGCTTGAGGGTAATATCCGGCGGCAGATCGGAATTGATCAATGCCCGCACATGCTCGAGCGGCTCGTGGATATTGAGCGGCTGCTTGTTGGGTGGTCGCCGCGGGCCGAGCAGACCATCGACGAGGTTCTGCAGCCGATCGGCTTCACGGATGATGACCGTGGTGAATTCCTTGAGCTCCTCGTCGTCGATTTCGCGCTCGAGCAGCTGGGCTGCCCCGCGCAAACCGCCGAGCGGGTTCTTGATCTCGTGGGCGAGGCCGCGAATCATTTCGCGGTTGGCCAGATTCTGAACCCGCATCTGATCGTCGCGCGAAATACGCAACTGACGATCGAGCGAGAGAAACTCCAGCAGCAGGGCCGCCGCGCCGTTGCGGTCGGTAAACGGGGTCACCGTGCAGTCGACGGTCAGCGGATCGCCGCCGCCGGCGCGCAGATACAGTTCGCGCTCGGTGAACGCCGCGCCTTCCATCAGGGCCGATTCGAGTTTTTCACGATGGTCGGCCAGATAGGGCAGCGCCCGATCGAACGGCTCGCTGCCGCAATGACGTGCCGACACACCAAACAGCATTTCGCTGGCCGTATTCAGATACGTCACCCGCAGGCGCGAATCCAGACACACCACCGCGGTTTTGAGGTTGTCGAGAATGGTGTCGGGGCGAACGCCGATACTGTCGCGTGAACTCATGAGGCAGCTAAAAGCAAGACTCGGGCCAGTGCCGGGCGCGCGTACACGCACAGACCCGGCGACGTCTATGCACCAGCATAGTGCACAACGCGGTAAAACGGGTCGTGACTTTTATCGCCGCCGACCGACGGGCCATGCACGGTCTTCACTCGTGCGGCTATGCCGCTTTCAGCCGTACGTTCGGCAAGGCCACGCTTGCGTATGTATGAAACTCAGTTGGCTCTTCTCAAGCAGGCAGCTTGGGCACACATGAACGTCAAAACACGCGAATAACGCGAAAGACAGACGGTGCGAAGCACAGGGACTCTGATGCGCACGCGTCATGCTGAACTTTGTACCTAATCGAGAGGCGCTTGCCCCCATACTCGCCCGTGCGGGCCACTTCAGCTCGGTGGCGGGGCGCTCGGGGTGGCGTTGAGCTTGGGCGTGCCGGGCGCGCCGCCGACATTGCCGGCCGATGGCGCGGCCGTTGTGGTGCCGGAGGGCTCGCCGGCATCGCCATCCGTGTTCTGATTATTGTTGACCGGTGAAATCGCCGAGGGCGGTTTCATGTAGAAGGTCACCGGGTCGGTACGCCGGATTTCGGTGCCCTGATAGAGCAAGGCGGCGCTGAGCGTATGCATGCCACGCGGGACGTTGCCAAGCTCGAGCTGGGTCGCATCGGTGGGCGACTGCGGGATCGGGCTACCATCAAGATAGTAGGTGATCTGCTCGCCATCGCGCAGCTCACCCGTGCCGCTGATGCTTACCGACACCGGCACGATACCGCGCGCATCGCGAAAGGTCTGTTCCGGCTCGGGGCTGATCAGCTCGGGCATGCGCGAGCCTGCGGTCTGTTTCTTCGCGCGTGCTCGATCCGAAGCGGCCTGAAGCTGCTGGAGCGCATCGGGATTACCATCGACTGACTGCAAGCCGGGCAGGTTGGCGCGTTTGGCACCGGTTCCTGCCGCACTGTCGCTGTAATGGCGCACGCCCTGAGCATCCACCCAGGTATAGACATCGGCCTGTGCACTACCCACGGCGGCAAACAGGAACAATAACGGCGTAAGAAAGATTTTCATGGGTTCAATCTAGCGCGAAGCGCGGCCATAAAAAAGGGCGCATCCGATAAACGGACGCGCCCTGCCGGCCAGAGGCGTCGCGCGGCTATGCACGCAAGCCCCGGCCTCCCCTGAAGCGGGGGTCCTGCCTTAGCAGGAGTAGTACATGTCGAACTCGGCCGGATGCGTGCTCATCTTCATGCGCAGCACTTCTTCCATCTTGAGTTCGATATAACCGTCGATCAGGTCGTCGGTGAACACGTCGCCCTTCTTGAGGAAGTCGCGGTCGTCGGAGAGCGCCTGCAGCGCTTCTTCCAGCGACTGGGCGACGGTCGGGATCGCTTTTTCCTCTTCCGGCGGCAGGTCGTAGAGATCCTTGTCCATGGCTTCGCCCGGATGGATCTTGTTCTGGATGCCGTCGAGACCGGCCATCATCATCACCGCGAAGGCGAGATAGGGGTTGGCGGTCGGATCCGGGAAACGCACTTCGATACGACGTGCCTTCGGGCTGGAGACCCACGGAATACGGATCGAAGCCGAACGGTTACGGGCCGAATAAGCCAGCAGTACCGGCGCTTCAAAGCCTTTGACCAGACGCTTGTAGCTGTTGGTCGAGGCATTGGCAAAGGCGTTGATCGCCTTGGCGTGCTTGATGATGCCGCCGATGTAGTACAGCGCTTCCTCGGACAGGCCGCCGTATTCTTCACCCGAGAAGATGTTCTTGCCATCCTTGGACAGCGACTGATGCACATGCATGCCGGAGCCGTTGTCGCCGACCAGCGGCTTGGGCATGAACGTCGCCGTGCGGCCGAAGCTGTGGGCCACGTTGTGCACGCAGTACTTGTAGATCAGCGTCTCGTCGGCTTTCTTGACCAGCGTATTGAACAGCATGCCGATCTCGCCCTGACCCGCGGTGCCCACTTCGTGGTGATGCACTTCCACGGTCAGGCCCATTTCTTCCATGGCCAGACACATGGCCGAGCGCATGTCCTGATGACTGTCCACCGGGGGAACCGGGAAATAACCGCCCTTGATGCCGGGGCGATGACCCATGTTGCCTTCCGGATACTGCTTGGCGCTGTTCCAGTAGCCTTCTTCGGAGTCGATGGCGAAACCGGCGCCCTTCATTTCGTTCTGCCAGGTGACCGAATCGAACACGAAGAATTCGGCTTCCGGGCCAAAGTAGGCGGTATCCGCGATACCGGTCGAAGCCAGATAGGCCTCGGCACGCTTGGCGACGGTACGCGGATCGCGCTCGTAACCCATCATGGTGTTGGGTTCGAGTACGTCGCAGCGGATGATGACCGTGGGTTCTTCGAAGAACGGATCCAGCACGGCGGTGCTGTCATCAGGCATGAGCACCATGTCGGACTCGTTGATGCCCTTCCAGCCGTCGATCGACGAGCCGTCGAACATCTTGCCTTCTTCCATGAACTCTTCGTCGACCACATGCGCCGGCATGGTGACGTGCTGTTCCTTACCGCGCGTATCGCAGAAGCGGAAGTCAACGAACTTCGCCTCGGTTTCCTTGATCAGCTTGAGCGCTTCGCTACTCGCCATTGATGACTCCTTGTATGTAGAACCCGGTTGAACTGTCTGGTGCAGAGCAACGAGGATAGCCACTATAAAGGCAGAATCCGTGCCACGTCATCTTTGCCTGTTTTCGGGTCACTGCGGCGCTCAGCGCACTAAAACAGGACGTATACCGCACTCAAATAGTGCAATTGAAGATCTATGCACTTTGATTGGGCGGTGGCGCGCAAGACCCGGTGGCTGGCCTGTTTCGTTATACTCCGCGCTCGAACACAGGACAGTTTGCATGGATTTCCAACAGCTCATCTTTAGGCTGCAGCAGTTCTGGGCCGAGCAGGGGTGCGCCATCGTGCAGCCCTTGGATATGCCCGTCGGTGCCGGCACCTTCCATCCGGCGACGTTTTTACGCGCGATCGGCCCGGAGCCGTGGCGCGCGGCCTACGTACAGCCCTCGCGCCGGCCGACCGACGGCCGCTACGGCGACAACCCGAACCGCCTGCAGCATTACTATCAGTTTCAGGTACTGCTCAAGCCGTCACCGGACAATATCCAGTCGCTCTATCTGCAGTCGCTGGAAGCGCTCGGCCTGGATATGTCGATTCACGACGTACGCTTCGTGGAAGACAACTGGGAGTCGCCGACACTTGGCGCCTGGGGGCTGGGCTGGGAAATCTGGCTCAACGGCATGGAGATCACCCAGTTCACCTATTTCCAGCAGGCCGGCGGTCTGGATTGTCGGCCGGTATCGGGCGAGATCACCTACGGGCTGGAGCGTATCGCCATGTATATCCAGAACGTGGAGAGCGTCTACGATCTGGTCTGGTCGGACTCGGCAGCCGGCACGCTCTATTACGGCGATGTGTTTCACCAGAACGAAGTCGAACAGTCGCGCTACAACTTCGAACAGGCCGATGTCGCCGCGCTGTTCACGCATTTCGATGCCCTTGAGGCCGAGTGCCAGCGCCTGGTCGCTGCCGAACTAGCCCTGCCGGCCTACGAACGCATGCTCGAGTGCTCGCACACCTTCAACCTGCTGGACGCACGTCACGCCATATCGGTGACCGAGCGCCAGGGTTACATCCTGCGTGTACGCACACTTGCCCGCGCCTGTGCCCAGGCCTATTACGCCGCGCGCGAGGCGCTTGGTTTTCCGCTGCTCAAGAACGACGACGAGGCTGCATGACCGCTACGCTACTCATCGAAATCGGCGTCGAAGAACTGCCGCCCAAGGCGATGCGCAGCCTCGCCGATGCGTTTGCGCAGGGTGTCACCGATGCCCTGTCGCAAGCCGGACTCGCGCTTGGCGCGAGCACGCGTTTTGCCACGCCGCGACGCCTGGCGGTCGCGATTGCCGATGTCGCCGCAGCCACCGAACCCAGTGCAGTCGAAAAGGCGGGGCCAACGCTGGCCATCGCCTACGACGACGCCGGTAAGCCGACCAAGGCAGCCGAGGGTTTTGCCCGCTCGCTGGGCACCACGGTGGACGCGCTGGAAACCCAGGATAGCGACAAGGGCGAGCGACTGGTCTACCGAGCCACCGAACCGGGCCAGCCGATCGCGACGCTCGTGCAGCCTGCGGTCGACCAGGCGCTCAAACGCCTGCCCATTCCCAAGCTCATGCGCTGGGGCAACAGCGAGGCCGCATTCGTACGCCCTGTGCACTGGGTCACGGCGCTGCACGGCGCGGATATCCTGCCGCTGCAGGTGTTCGGACACGGTGCCGGTCGTCAGACGTACGGCCATCGTTTTCACCACCCGGGGCCGGTCGAGCTGACCCAGGCCGACGACTATGCCCAGGCACTATATAAAGCCCAGGTCGTGGTCGACCCGGATGCGCGCAAGCAGCGCATCGTCGAACAGGTCGAACAGGTCGCGGCCGACTTTGGCGGGCACGCGTTGATCGACGATGCACTGGTCGAAGAAGTGACCGCGCTGGCGGAATGGCCGGTGGGTATTGCCGGTCGCTTCGACGAGCGCTTTCTGGTGCTGCCGCGCGAGGTCTTGATTTCGACGTTGCAGGAACACCAACGCTATTTCCCGATCGAGAACGACGCGCACGAACTGCTGGCCGGTTTTATTACCGTCGCGAATATCGAAAGCCGCGATGTGGCCCAGGTAATCGCGGGTAACGAACGCGTAGTCCGCCCGCGCCTGTCCGATGCGCTGTTCTTCTGGGATCAGGACCGTGGCCAGGGCCTGGCGCATCATGTCGACGGGCTGGCCCGAGTAACCTTTCAGCAGTCGCTGGGTTCGCTGGCCGACAAGAGCGCGCGTATTGCAGCACTCGGCAAGCGTCTGGTCGAACCCACGGGTGCGAAATCAGACATCATCGAACGTGCAGCGGTTCTGGCGAAGACGGATCTGCTCACCGAGATGGTGGGCGAGTTCCCCGATCTGCAGGGCCTGATGGGCTATTACTACGCCCGCGAAGACGGCGAGCCCGCTGCCGTGGCGGATGCGATTGCCGAACAGTATGCGCCCGCGCGTGCCGGCGCAGATATCGCCGCGACGCCTGCTGGGCGCGCACTCGCCCTGGCCGACCGACTCGACACGCTTAGCGGCATTTTCGCCATCGGTCGGCGCCCGAGTGGCGACAAGGACCCATTCGGCCTGCGTCGTGCCGCCCTTGGCGTGCTGCGTACGGTCATCGAGGCCGGCCTCGTTCTCGATCTGCGCGCAGAACTGGGGGCGGCGCTGGCCAACCAGCCGGTCGATGCCGACCCCGATACGCTCGATGCCTTATGGATGTTCCACATGGAACGTTTGCGCGGTTACTACGCCGAGCAGGGCATCGCCGGCGATCGCTTCGACGCTGTGGCCGATCTTGGCCTGACCGATCTGGTGGATTTTGATCGGCGTATCCGCGCGGTTGATGACTTCGGCCGCGATGCCGACGCGCAGATCGTATGCGGCGCGCACAAGCGTATTCGTAACATTCTGCGCCGCAACGCCGATGAAGCCGACGACCGTCGCTTCGACAGCAACACTCTCCAGGAGTCGGCCGAACGCGAGCTCGCCGAAGCCTACCGCACACAACGCGAAGCGGTCGCCGAGGCGATGGCCGCGAACGATCCGGCCGGGGCGTTGCGTGCGCTATCCGCGCTGGCTCGGCCGCTGGACGGCTTTTTCGACCAGGTCATGGTCATGGCCGAGGACGAGACGCTACGCCGTAACCGGCTTGCCTTGCTGGGCGCGCTGGATCGGCTCTGCCGGCAGGTCGCGGATATTTCCTGCCTATCGCTCGAACACAGCGATTAGACTGAAAGACCCGACACACGGTCCGGCTGGGCAGCATGAAACTCATCATTCTCGATCGCGACGGCGTCATCAACGAGGACAGCGACGACTACATCAAGTCGCCGGCCGAGTGGCGCCCGATCCCCGGCAGCCTTGAGGCTATCCTCAAGCTCAAGAACGCGGGTTTTCGGGTCGTGGTGGCAAGCAACCAGTCCGGGTTGGCCCGAGGCCTGTTCGATTACGACACGCTGTTTGCCATCCACGACAAGATGACCCGAATGCTGGCCGATATCGGCACCCATCTGGACGGCATCTTCTTCTGTCCCCACGGACCCGACGACAACTGCCACTGCCGCAAGCCGGCGACCGGCCTGCTCGACGATATCGGCAAGCGCTTTGGCCGCTCGCTGACCGACACGCCCTTGGTGGGCGACAGCGCGTCCGATATCGAGGCCGCACGTGCCGCGGGTGCGACACCGATGTTGGTACGGACCGGCAAGCCGGTCGACCCGACCGATCCCGCACTGGAAACAGTGGCCGTCTACGACGATCTGGCAAGCGCGGCCGAGTCCATCATTGCCCGGGACACTGCCCGCCGACATAAAAAAGGCGGCTAGCAAGCCGCCTTTTTCTTCGCCCGCGGCCGAGATGCCCCGGCCTTGTCCAAAGCTAGATATCCAGATTGGACACCATCAGCGCATTGCGCTCGATGAATTCGCGCCGTGGTTCGACGTGATCGCCCATAAGCGTGGTAAAGATCTGATCGGCACCAACCGCGTCGTCGATCTTGACCTGCATCAGGCGCCGCGTGTTCGGATCCATCGTGGTTTCCCAAAGCTGGTCCGGGTTCATCTCGCCCAGGCCCTTGTAGCGCTGTACATGCTGACCGCGCTTGGCCTCGGCCAACAGCCACTCATACGCCTGTTCGAAGGTCTCGACCGCCTCGGAACGCTCGCCACGGCTGACCTGTGCGCCGTCGCCCATCAGCGCGAGCAACTCGTTACCGAGTTTCGCCATGCGCTGGTATTCCTCACCGGTGAAGAAATCCTCGTGCCAGACAAAGGTATGCGGAATGCCGTGGCTATAACGAGTCACCTGCAGGTGCAACGGGCGTTGTTCGTCGGCGGGCTTGATCTGGACTTCGTAGCGATGACGCGCTTCGTTGCGCGCATCCAGGCGGCTCTGTAGCTGGGCCGCCCAATCCTGCATATAACTCGCGTCGGAAAAGGTTTCCGGGGTGACCGGGGGAAGATAGGTCATTTCCTTGAGGGTGGCCGGATCGAAGCGACGGGTCAGCCGGTCGATATCCTCGAGCATGCCCATATAGCGATGCGCCAGGCTCGCCAGCGCATCGTCGGACACCGGCGGCGTGTCGGCCTCGACCCGTAACTCGGCCTTGCTCAGCGCCAGACGCAGCAGATAGTTGCCCAGTTCCTTGTCGTCCTTGACGTAGTACTCCTGCTTGCCGCTTTTCACCTTGTACAACGGCGGCTGCGCGATATAGACATAACCCGCTTCGATCAACTCGAACATCTGCCGATAGAAGAACGTCAACAGCAGCGTTCGGATATGCGAGCCGTCCACGTCGGCGTCGGTCATGATGATGATGCGGTGATAACGCAGCTTGGCCGGATCGAACTCGTCGCGACCAATACCGCAGCCCAACGCGGTGATCAAGGTACCGACCTCGACCGACGACAGCATCTTGTCGAAGCGCGCTTTCTCGACGTTCAGAATCTTGCCCTTGAGCGGCAGGATGGCCTGATTGTGACGATCGCGCCCCTGTTTGGCCGAGCCACCGGCCGAGTCGCCCTCCACCAGGAACAGTTCGGAACGCGAGGGATCCTTTTCCTGGCAGTCGGCGAGTTTACCGGGCAGACCGGCCACATCCAGCGCGCCCTTGCGACGGGTCATGTCGCGCGCACGGCGTGCCGCGTCGCGGGCGCGTGCGGCTTCGATCACCTTGCTGGCGATGACCTTGGCATCCTTCGGATTTTCAAGAAGAAAATCGCTCAGATGCTCATTGACCGTCGATTCGACCACGGCGCGCACTTCGGAAGAGACCAGCTTTTCCTTGGTCTGGGAAGAGAATTTCGGGTCCGGAACCTTGACCGAGACAACCGCCGTGAGACCTTCGCGCGCGTCGTCCCCCGCCGGCGCGACCTTTTCCTTCTTGGCCAGGCCTTCGGATTCGATATAGCCATTCAGCGTGCGCGTAAGCGCGCCACGAAAACCCGCCAGATGGGTACCGCCATCGCGCTGCGGGATATTGTTGGTATAGCAGAACACGCTCTCCTGATAGGAGTCGTTCCACTGCATGGCGACCTCGACGACGATATCGTCGCGTTCGGCCGTGAAATAGCACACGGTTTCGTGCAGCTGTGTCTTGTTCTCGTTCAAGTTCTCGACGAAGGCACGAATACCGCCTTCATACTCGAACACGACATCGCGCTCGCTGGCCTCTTCCCGCAGCCGAATACGCACGCCGGAGTTCAGAAACGACAGCTCACGGAGCCGCTTGGCAAGAATGTCGTAGCTGTACGCGATATTGGCGAATACATCGGCACTGGGATGGAAATGGATCGAGGTGCCGGTACGGTTGGTTTTCTCCGTTGCGGTCAACTCGTCCAATGGCTCGCCCATGGAGTACGTCTGGCGATAACGCTGACCATCGCGATGGATATCCAGTTCGAGACGATCGGAAAGGGCATTGACCACGGACACACCCACGCCATGCAGGCCGCCCGACACCTTGTACGAATTGGCATCGAACTTCCCGCCGGCATGCAGCACGGTCATGATCACTTCTGCCGCGGGCTTGCCCTCGCCCTCGTGCATATCGACCGGAATCCCGCGACCATCATCGGTGACGGTAATACTCTGGTCGCGATGGATGATGACCTGAATTTCGTTGCAATAACCGGCCAGGGCTTCGTCGATCGCATTGTCTACGACCTCGAAGACCATATGATGCAAACCGGTACCGTCGTCGGTATCACCGATATACATGCCAGGGCGTTTACGAACTGCCTCAAGGCCCTTGAGTACCTTGATACTGCTGGAATTGTAATCGCCGTTAGATTCCGCCATGAGTCACCGCGTCGTAGGCTGTAGAGGTGCGAGTCAACCTATGGATTCTAGCATGTCCGGCGCGATCAGCCGCGGGTGACTACCCCATGTTCCACGTGGAACATGGCACCGCCGCGTACGGCCTCGGGTACGAGGCCGGGCTCGAGAAAAGTCAGAAAACACTGGCCGCCGAGGGCGGCGATTTCTTCGGCGAGCACCTCACGATAACGCCTGCCCAATTCGGCGGCCATATCATCGATCAACAATACCGGCCGCACATGGCGCCGAACATAAAGCAGCTGCGCCTGCGTAAGCAGCATTGCTGTAGTCAGTATTTTCTGTTGCCCGCGGGAAACCCAATCCCGTGCGGACGCACTTGCAATAGAGACGCGCAAATCTGCGCGATGTGGCCCCTGTTGGGTAAACCCTGCCCGTAGATCCTGATCGAGTCCAGCTGCCAGGGCCGCGCCATAGCCGTGATCACCACGCCAGCCGCAGTCGTAATCCAATATGACTGGTTCGTTGCCGAGTAAACGTGCCGTGCGGCTTGGCAGGTTTTCGTACAAGTGGTCGATATAAGCCCGGCGCGAGGCGTCCACGATTTCCGCCGCGCGTACCAGCTCCGCATCCCAGACGATGATATCCGGCTTCGGGAGCCTTGCTTTGAGGGCGCGGTTGCGTTGTTTCAGTGCGCGCCGGAAACGACGCCATGCTGGAAAAAACGCGTGTTCCACGTGAAACACACCCCAGTCCAGAAAATGACGGCGATAACGTGGGCCCTGTTCGAGCAGCCGATGGACGTTCGGGTCGACCATCTGTAATGGGAGCGTGTTGATTAAATCGATACGGCTCGTATCGGCTTCGCCGTCCTTGCGATAGCGAATACCTCGCTTGTCGCGGCTTACGCCCAGACGGTGGGCGCGTCCGTCGGGTACAGCGATTTCCCCGGTAACAGTGAACGCATCCGCGCCCGCTCGAATCGCCGGGCGGGGTCCGGATTGCCGAAAGGATTGTCCGCGCCCTAAAAAATAGATCGCCTCGAGCAAGGTTGTTTTGCCCGAGGCATTGTCACCGGTAATGACGTTGATTGTTGGCTCAGGCTGTATTTCCGCAGCCTCGAAACAACGAAAATCATGCAAGCGTAAACGCGTTAGATGCATTCCGTGCCGATCGGCCTACAGCCGCATCGGCATCACGACATACCGTGTAGCCGGGTCGTTTACGCTCTGTAGTAGGCCGCTGCTATCAGGCCCGGATAAGGACAGCGTGAATTCACCGCTATCCATGGCCCCGAGTGCCTCGAGCAGGTAATTGACATTGAACCCGATTTCGATCGGGTCGTTGTCGTAGGTGACCTGTATTTCGTCTTCGGCTTCTTCACGTTCAACGTTCTGGGCCTGCAAGCGAAGACTATGTTGTTGTAAACCCAGTCGTACACCGCCGAATTTTTCGTTCGAAAGAATTGCGGTGCGTGAGAGTGCCTGCCGGATGGTGTCGCGATCGGCATGCATTTGCTTGTCTGCCTGATCGGGAATCACCCGCTCATAATCCGGGAAGCGGCCGTCAATAAGTTTGGTCGTGAATACGAGGCCCGGCAATTGCAGACGCAAATGCTTGGTCGACAGTTGCAATGTGATTTCCGCCTCGCTGGTATCCAGCAATCGAACAAGTTCGGTAATCGCCTTTCGCGGAACGATCGCCTGGATTGGTTCGTCGATTTCGATATCGAGTGCTGTATCGCTCAACGCGAGCCGATGGCCATCGGTAGCCACGCAACGTGCGCGGTCGTTGCGCAGTGCCAATAACAAACCGTTCAGGTAATAGCGTACGTCCTGATGCGCCATGGCGAAGTGGGTGCGATCGAGTAGGCCCTTGAGTACGCGTTCCGGAATTGCGATCTGCTGACCGGTTTCGACTTCATCCAGATAGGGCCAATCCTGGGCTGCCATGGTCGATAGCGTGAAACGAGAGCGTCCGGACTGAACACGTGTTTGCTGACCATCGTGCTCAAGCGTTATCTCAGCGTCGTCGGGCAGACCACGACAAATATCGAGCAACTTGCGTGCAGGAATAGCTGCTGCCCCGGGTTGGCTGATGACCGCGGGTGTATCGGTAATCAGTTCGAGCTCGAGATCCGTTGCAGTAATCACGATGCGATCGTTTTCTGCCTTGATCAGAACGTTCGACAGGATCGGCATGGTCTGACGGCGTTCGACAACGCCGATAACGGTCTGAAGGGCAGTGAGCAAATCCTTGCGCTGCACAGTGAATTGCATGGCGGTCTCCCGAAGCAGTCAGCCTTGTTGTCTTTTAAGGCTTAAAAAAGTTAGTCGTAGTAGTAACTACGGTGGTCAAAATCTGTTAAGAAAGTCTTTTATTTCTTTTAAATCAATTGCTTGCGACAATGACAACCTTGTTGCGAAGCGTGCTGGCATGCTGTGACTGGTATGTGGATAACATGTGGCATGTTTTTGCTCCGACGAGGCGTTTTCGCGTTGACATAATGTCGCCCCCAGCTTATCCACAGTTAGGTTGTGAGTATCCGGCTCAAGTTCGCATAGTCTTCTTCCATGCGGGCGTCGGTTTCGCGTAGTTCCTTGACCTTGCGACAGGCGTGCAGAACGGTCGTATGATCGCGTCCACCGAAGCCCTGGCCGATTTCCGGCAGGCTGTGATTGGTCAGTTCCTTGGCAAGCGCCATGGCGATCTGGCGCGGACGGGCGACCGAGCGTGTGCGTTTTTTGCCCAGCAGGTCGGCCAGTCGCATCTTGTAATATTCGGCGACCGTGCGCTGAATGTTCTCCAGCGTGACCAGACGATCGTAGACCGCCAGCATGTCGTAGAGCGCCTGCTTGGCGAAGTCGACCGTGATCGGGGTGCCGGTAATCTGGGCGGAGGCTTTGAGTCGGTGCAGTGCGCCTTCCAGATCGCGTACGTTCGAACGCACCCGCTTGGCGATGAAAAAGGCGACCTCCTGCGGCAGGGTAATGCCGTGGTAGTCGGCCTTCGATAACAGGATGGCCACCCGTGTTTCCAGTTCCGGCGGTTCGACCGCAACCGACAGCCCCCACGAGAAACGCGACTTGAGCCGATCCTCCAGGCCTTCGACTTCCTTGGGAAACCGATCGCAGGTGATTACGATCCGTTGATTGGATTCCAGCAGGGAGTTGAAGGTATGAAAGAACTCCTCCTGGGAGCGATCCTTGTTCGCGAAGAACTGGATATCGTCGATCAGCAGCGCATCCAGCGAGCGATAGTGGGCCTTGAACCGGTCCATCCGGTTATGGCGAATGGCGGTGATCATTTCGTTGACGAAATGTTCCGAACGCACATAGGCCACCTTGGCGCGCGGGTTGGTGTCGAGTAGCCGATTACCCACGCTCTGCATCAAATGGGTCTTGCCCAGGCCAACACCGCCGTAGATAAGCAACGGGTTGTAGGCCATGTTGTCCGGATTGGCGGCCTGCTCGGCGGCCGCGCGCGCGATCTGGTTCGATTTGCCTTGAACGAAGCTTTCGAAGGTGTAGCGGCTATCCAGATTGTGTCGTGAGGTGGGTGCCGGCGCCGGGGCTTCGCTGGTCGTGGCGCGGGGTTTCTGGCCCCCACCCACGAGTACGCGTATGCGTTTGGGCACCGCGCCCAGATCGTTGAGCGCATTGGCGATGGGGGTACGCAGTTCGCGTTCGACCTGGTCGCGCACCACCTCGTTGGGTGCCATCAGGTCCAGACCCTCATCGGTAAAATCCGCTTCGAGGGGGCGCAGCCAGAGGTTGATGTCCTTTTCGGGCAGCCGCGCCTCGATGTGCGTCAGACAACGTTGCCAGAGCGTGTCAGCCAAGATTGCGTTACTCCGTAGCGAAAAAAGCGTGGCATCAGCCAGCGCTGGCGCCTTACCCTAGCGTACGGGCCACAAGTTATCCACAGCATTTTTCATGCTTGCAAGAGGGGGGCGCAGGCGACTAGAATCCGCGCTCTTTAGCGTGAAGTGCGCCCTGTGTGGCGCCAGAACGAGATCGTCATGAAACGTACCTATCAGCCCAGTAATCTGCACCGCAAGCGCACCCACGGCTTTCGTGCGCGCATGGCCACCAAGAACGGTCGTGCCGTGTTGTCCGCCCGTCGTGCCAAGGGCCGCAAGCGCCTGACGCCGTAAGGAAAAAGCCGTGCCGCAGGCAGCGTTCCCCGCGACTGCGCGCCTGAGGCAATCGGCAGAATTTCGCGCCGTGTTCGCACATGGGCGCAAGTTCGTCAGTCCGGGATTCGTCGTCATCGCCGCCGAAGGTTCAGCCGATCAGGCCCGCCTCGGACTGGCCCTGGCCAAGCGCCGCATTGCGCGCGCTGTCGACCGTAACCGGGTCAAACGTGTATTGCGCGAGTCGTTTCGTTTGCATCGTGATCGGCTGGCGACGGTCGATATCGTGGTGCTGGCGCGTAGCCGTACCGCGACCATGAGCAACGCCGTGCTGTTCGACCAACTCGCCGCGTTGTGGCCCCAGCTCGAGCGCGTATGATCGCGCGCATCGCTTGCCCGCCCGTCGAGTGGCAGCCGTTAACCGAAGGACATTAACCGCGCATGGAAAATATTCGCTTCGGACTGCTCTGCGCTGTCGCCGTCATCTGCTTTTTCCTGTATCAGGCCTGGCAGAACGACTACGCGCCCACCGAGGCCGACGCCACGTCGGCAAGTAATCAGACCAGCGCCCAGCAGGATTACGCGGCCGGGGATGACGACGTGCCGTCGCTGGATTCCGCGCCCACGGCCGAAAACGATGGCGGCCCCGAGCAGGGCGCCCGCCAGGCCAGTGCCGAGCAGCGCGGCGCCGATAATGCACCGGTGGTCAGTCAGGGCGACCAGGTCCATGTGGTCACCGACAAGCTCGATGTGATCATCGATACCCGGGGCGGCGATCTACGCAAGGTGGAACTGCGTGGCGTGCCGGTATCTTCGGAAAAGCCGGATACCAACCTGCGCCTGATCAACGATAGCGCGCCCAATTTCTTCATCGCCCAGAGCGGGCTCGTGGCGGCCGGGGCCAAGGCGCCCGATCATCGCTCGCGGTATCGCGCCGAGCGCAAGGAATACAAGCTCGCCGACGGTCAGGATACGATCGAGGTGCCGCTGACCTGGACCAACGACGCCGGCCACGAAGTCACCAAGGTTTATACCTTCTATCGCGACAGCTACCGCATTGGCTTGCGCCACGACGTGGTCAACAACGCCGGCGACGACTGGAAGCTGTCCCAGTACGTACGGTTCTGGCGTGCCCCCTACGAAATTACCGGCGACGTGCCCTTCGCCCAGGCGTTTTTCGGTATCGGTTGGTACGACCGCAAGGATGGCGGCGACAGCTATCGCTACGAAACCGAAAACCACGATGACCTGGCCGAGAACCCGCTCGAGCTGACCCAGCAGGGTGGCTGGGTCGCCATGATCCAGCATTATTTCATCGGTGCGGCCATTCCGCCGCAGGATGCCAAGGTGCGTTTCTTCGGCCAGCCCAAGGACGTGCCCAATGCTGCTGGCGGTTTTGCGACCGGCTTCATCGGCGCCCAGCAGTCGATTGCCGCAGGCACGCAGACCACGCTGGAAACCACCCTGTTCATCGGTCCGAAACTCCAGGATCAGCTCGACGCCGTGGCCCCTGGCCTGGGTCTGACCGTCGACTACGGCTGGCTGACCGTGCTCGCCAAGCCGATCTTCTGGGTGCTCGAGCACCTGCATGCTCTGGTGGGCAACTGGGGCGTGGCGATCATCCTGCTGACGTTCTTGATCAAGCTGTGCTTCTACAAGCTTTCGGAAACCCAGTACCGGGCCATGGCGCGCATGCGCAAGTTCGCGCCGCGCATGCAGCAGCTCAAGGAGCAATACGGCGACGACCGCCAGAAGCTGCAGGCCAAGATGATGGAGCTCTACAAGAAAGAGGGCTTCAATCCGCTGGCCGGCTGCTGGCCGATGCTCGTGCAGATGCCGGTATTCATCTCGCTGTACTGGGTGCTGCGTGAATCCGTGGAGCTGCGGCATGCGCCGTTCATGCTGTGGATTCAGGACCTGTCGGCGCCGGACCCCTACTACATTCTGCCGGTGATCTTCGGGCTGACCATGTTCCTGCAGCAAAAGCTGACTGCGAACGTGACCATGGACCCGATGCAGCAGCGCATCATGCAGATCATGCCGGTGGGCCTGGCCGTGTTCTTTGCCTTCTTCCCGGCGGGTCTGGTGCTGTACTGGTGTACCAACAACATGCTGTCGATCGGCCAGCAGTGGTACATCTACCGCAAGCTCGACGCCGAAGGCCTGGGCCACAAGGCCGCCAACAGCTAATCGATAACCTGTGACCGGCGTGCCCGGCGACACCATCGCCGCGCTGGCCAGTGGTGCGGGCCGTGCGGGTGTGGCCGTGGTGCGTATTTCCGGGCCGCGCGTGCCCGCCGTGGCCGAGGCGTTGATCGGCGGCCTGCCCCGCCCGCGACAGGCGCGGGTTTGCGCCTTTGTCGATGCCGATGGCCTGGCCATCGACCGCGGTGTAGCGCTCTATTTTGCTGCCCCGGCCTCGTTTACAGGCGAGCATGTGCTCGAGCTGCAAGGCCACGGCAGTCCCGTGCTGGTCGATATGCTGCTCGCGCGCCTGCTCGAGCTGGGCGTACGTCTGGCCGAGCCGGGCGAGTTCTCGCGGCGGGCCTTTCTCAACGACAAGCTCAGCCTCGATCAGGCCGAAGCCATCGCCGATACCATCGAGGCCGGCAGCAGCGCGGCCGCGCGTGCGGCCATGCGCTCCCTCGAGGGCGTGTTCTCGCGCGAGATCGATACGCTGGTCGAAGCGCTCATCGCGCTGCGTGTGTATACCGAAGGCGCGATCGATTTCCCCGACGAGGATGATGTCGACTTTCTCGGCGACGGCGAAATCGAGCGGCGCCTGAATACGATCACCGAACGCCTGGCGCGCCTGCGCGCCCAGGCGGCGCAGGGCGCGAGCCTGCGCGAAGGCCTGCGTCTGGTCATCCTCGGCTCGCCCAACGTCGGCAAATCCAGCCTGCTCAATCGGCTCGCGCGCCGGGATACGGCGATCGTGACCGATATCGCCGGCACCACCCGCGATGTCCTGCACGAACAACTCTCTATCGATGGTCTGCCGCTCACACTCGTGGATACGGCCGGCCTGCGCGAAACCGATGACCCGATCGAGGCCGAGGGCGTACGCCGCGCGAAGGCCGAAATCCAGCATGCCGATCGGGTGCTGCTGGTCATCGACGACCGCCACGGCCTGGGGCGCGACGAGCAGGCGGTGCTGACCGAGATCGATGCGCGCTGCCCGGTGACGGTCATCGCGAACAAGATCGACCTCAGCGGTGGCGAAGCCGGCCTCAGAGCCGGGTTCGACGGCGACTGGATCGGCGTGTGCGCAACCACCGGCGCCGGCTTCGATGCGCTGGCCGCCCATCTGAAACAGGCCGCCGGACTAAACGCCGACACGACCCCTGCCTTCGTTGCACGGCGTCGACATCTGGATGCGCTGGCACGCGCTGCCAACGCCCTGGAAACCGGCCGCGAACGGCTTGTGGTCGATGCGGCAGGAGAACTGCTGGCCGAGGAACTGCGCCTCGCACAGCACGCTCTGGGCGAAATTACCGGCACGTTCACCAGCGACGACCTGCTCGGTGCGATCTTTTCGAGCTTCTGTATCGGCAAGTAGGTAACCGTGCTTATTGAGTCGCCGCGATCGGCGATGCATGCTGCATGCACGGTGGCAATCAGGTGTGTGGATGTTCGGTTACCCGAGACTCATTTATTTCGGCTTCGTTGTGTTGACCGCTGTGCTGGGTATCGTGCTCGCGCTGTGGTGGCCACCTGGGTTATGGGCCTCGCTCGTGCTGGCAGCGCTGGTGGTCGTGGGTGCACTGGATCTGCGTTCGCGCCACAACGTATTGCGCAACTTTCCGGTCATCGGCCATTTGCGCTACATGCTCGAATTCATGCGTCCGGAGTTGCGCCAGTACTTCTTCGAGTCTGAAACCAGCGGCCGGCCGTTCAATCGCGAACAGCGCGAAATCGTCTACAAGCGCAGCGCCGGCGCGCCGGATACCGCCCCGTTCGGCACCATGCGTGACTTCGAGGATGCCGGGTTCAATTTCGCCCAGCATTCGATGGCGCCCAAGGACGTCGATGAGCGCCATGCCCGCCTGATCATCGGCGGCTCGCAGTGCCGCCAGCCCTACGATTCCTCGCGCCTGAATATTTCGGCGATGAGCTTCGGCTCGCTGTCGGGCAATGCCGTGGCCGCGATGAATCGCGGCGCGAAGCTCGGCAATTTCGCCCAGGACACCGGCGAGGGCGCGATCAGCGACTATCACCGCGAACACGGCGGAGACCTGATCTGGGAAATCGCCTCGGCCTATTTCGGCTGCCGCACGAAAGAAGGCCGTTTCGATGCCGACGAATTCGCGAAAAAAGCCAATACCGATCAGGTCAAGATGATCGAAATCAAGATCTCGCAGGGCGCCAAGCCCGGTCATGGCGGCCTGTTGCCGGGCTCGAAGGTCACCGAAGAGATTGCCCGGGTACGCGAGATCGAGGTCGGCGAGGACTGTGCCTCGCCAGCGTCACACCCGGAATTCGATACGCCGCGGGGCCTGCTCGCGTTCGTCGACCGGTTACGCCAGCTCACCCATGGCAAACCGGTGGGCTTCAAGCTGTGTCTGGGGCGCCAGGACGAATTCATGGGCATCTGCAAGGCGATGATCGAAACCGGCATCTATCCGGATTTCATCACCGTTGATGGCGCCGAGGGCGGTACCGGGGCCGCGCCCACCGAGTTTCAGGATTCGCTGGGCACCTATATCAACGAGGCGTTGCCGTTTGTCGACAACTGCCTGCGCGGAATTGGCCTGCGCGACGAAATCCGTGTGATTGCCAGCGGCAAGGTGGTGATGGGTTTCGATATGGTGGTCAAGATCGCGCTCGGTGCGGATATGTGCAATGCCGCGCGGCCATTCATGTTTTCGGTGGGGTGTATCCAGGCGCGTCGCTGTCATACCGATACCTGCCCCACGGGTGTGGCGACCCAGAACCCGCGCCGCTCGGCGGCGATCGACGTACTGGGTAAGTCGCTGGCGGTGCGTAACTTCCACGACGCCACCATTCGCTCGTTTCTCGATATCACGGGCGCCATGGGCTGCGATTCCCCGGAACAACTCGGGCGCGGGCTGATCTTTCATCGCCCCGAGCATGGGCCGGCGTGCACCTTTGCCGAGGTGCATCCGGTGGTCAAAAGCGGCGCGTTCCTCAATGGCGACCTGCCCGAAGCCTATGCCGGCGCCTGGGCGCGGGCCAGTGCGCAGGCCTTTTAGTCCGTAATCGGCCGGATTCGCGCAAGGCTCGACATCGTTACCGTGCGCGCCAAGTCACGCATTGGTATCGACACACAGGAGCAAGCCCATGATCGTAAGAGATCACGAAGACGCCAAGAACAACGCCGTCGACGAAGACAAATTCATCAGCCGCCGCTATACGCTGCGCGCCGACGGCATGGGGCATTCGTTTCACGAAACCTATGTGAAGCCGGGTTGCGCGCTGCATATGTGGTACAAGAACCACAAGGAAACGGTGATCTGTATCGAAGGCGAAGGCCAGATCGAGGATCTCACCGAAGGCGGCAAATGGGACCTCAAGCCAGGCGTGCTCTATGCGCTGGACAAGCACCAGCAGCATATTCTCTCCAGCGAAAAAGGCATGACCGTGCTGTGCTGTTTTTCGCCGTCGCTGGTCGGCCCGGAAGACCACGACGAACAGGGCAGCTATGCGTTGCTGGATGACGACGGCAGCGTGCTGCAGCGCTAAGCGGCCCTATCGCGGGCTCGCGGTCTGCGCGATGTCGGCCGGTGCGGCCACGCTGAACAGCCTCGGCCAGTACTTGCCGGTGAGATAGATCCGCCTGTGCTCGCCATCCCAGGCGATGCCGTTGAGCACGTTCGCGTTCGCGCCCCGCTCGCCAAGGGCCGTGCGTAGATTGCGGGCATCAAGCCAGGCCCGTACGGCCCCCGTGGCCGGGTCGATACGCGCGATACGGTCCGAATACCAGATATTGGCCCAGATCTCGCCGTCGATATATTCCAGCTCGTTGAGCTTGTCGATGGCGTGATCGCCGTCGTGTACGGCGATACGGCGGACCACGCAAAAATCGGCCGGGTCGAGCACACGCAGGGTGGCGCTGCCGTCGCTCATGATCAGATGGGCGCCGTCGTAGGTCAGCCCCCAGCCCTCGCCTTCGTAGGTGCGTGTGCCCACGCGCTCGAACGTGTCGATATCGAATACGAACGCCTGCTGTGCCTGCCAGGTCAGCCAGAACAGCCGATTGCCGACACGGGCCAGCCCTTCCCCGAAATAGCGCTGCGGCAGCTGTATCTGGCGGGTGATTTCACCGCTGGTCGGATCCACCCGTCGCAGGCGCGAATGGCCGCGCTTGCCGGTGGTCTCGAACAGTGCGCCGTCGTAGTAGAGCAGGCCCTGGGTAAAGGCAGATTCGTCGTGCGGCAGCTCGCCGGTGATCTGTGCAAGGGGGGTGGGTTGCTCGGCACAGGCGCAGGAACCCAACAGCAGTAACGCCGCGGCCACAAGCGAAAAAAAGCGGCGCAACCCTCGATGATATGGCGCACAATTCAATCGTGCGAAACCGTCTCGACTGCGTCGTTGCAGGCTAGCGCATATCATCATCGATCATCACCGCTACGGAACACGCCAAGTATGGCCGAACAGCAACATACAGAACATGATCTCGATTCCAGCCAGAAACGGGATGCGCGCCGACGCGAAGCGCCGAGCGCGGCGGTGGTCTATGAAGCGATCCGCCGCGAGGCCGAATCCGAACTCACCCGGCCGTTGCCGGGCTTGGCTTTCTCTGGCCTGGCTGCCGGGCTGTCCATGGGGTTTTCCTTCATCGCCCAGGCGCTGCTTTACAGCTACACGCCGGAATCCGCCTGGCGGCCGATCATCGCCAGTTTCGGCTATTCCATCGGTTTTCTGTTCGTCATCCTCGGGCGCCAGCAGCTGTTTACCGAGAATACGTTGACGCCGGTACTCGAGGTCTTGCGCGTACGGCGTATTTCTACCGTCTTGCGTACGTTCAATCTCTGGATCGTGGTATTGATCGCCAATATCGTCGGTACCGCGATATTCGCCTTCATGATGTCGCACTTCGATGTGCTCGACCCCAAGATCAACGGGGCCCTGGCATCGATCGCCGCCAAGGAGTACGAAAACGGTTTTGCCACCATGTTCGTACGCGCCATCTTCGCCGGGTGGCTGGTCGCGCTCATGCTCTGGCTGATGCCGTTTGCCGAAACGGCGCGCGTGGCGGTGATCATTCTCGTGACCTATGTCATCGGCCTGGCCCATTTCCCGCACATCATCGCCGGCTCGGTCGCGGCCCTTTACGGGGTGTTTACCGGCGGGCACGGGGTGATGGAGTTCTTCAGCGTTTTCTTCGTGCCCACCATTCTCGGCAACGTACTGGGCGGCGTGGCCATGGTGGCGGCGGTCAACTATGCCCAGGTCGCTTATAGCGATTCCGACCGCGACGACAGCGATGTCGATCGCGGCGACTGAAACGCTATCAGCGTTGGCTGGCAAAGTTTTTCCAATACGGTATAGTCAGATCACCACTCAAACGGAAAATCTGTCATGGCAGAATCCGACGACAAATGGGAAGGCCGCTGGGATCGCGTCAAGGGCAAGGCTCGCGAGCATTTCGGGCGTCTGACCGACGACGAGGTCGAAGAAACCAAGGGTAAACGCCAGAACATGCTGGGTAAGATCCAGGAAAAGTACGGCGAAACCAAGGAAAAGGCCGAAGAGATGCTCAAGGAATTCGAGCACAAATATCTCTAGCGTCATGGCATGAGGAAAAAGCCGCCCGCTCGGGCGGCTTTTTTTTATCGCGCGACCGAGTGAACCAAAGCGCAGTTGAACGTCACGTGATAGTCGCGTCGTCTGCTGGCCCGATCAGTCGCCCCGACAGGCAGCAACCAGGGCACGAAAAAGCCGACGCTGCGAGCTCTGGTAGCACAGATATTCCGGGTGCCACTGCACACCGATGACAAAGCCCTGCGTTCTTGCCTCGATTGCCTGCACGAAGCCGTCAGCATCGCGTGCGGTGGCGCCGATGCCCTCGCCCAGGGTGAGTACCGCTTGATGGTGCAGGCTGTTCACACGCAGCCGTAACCGGCCAAAAATCGTGGCCAGCCGACTCCTGCGTTTGATGGCAACCGGCTTGCACGCAAAGATATTCACGCGATTCGATGTCGAGCGCCGCAACGAACTGATATCGCTATACAGCGTGCCGCCCGCGGCTACATTGATCAGCTGGGCGCCACGGCAGATGCCGAGTATGGGCTTGTTTTGCGCCAGCGCTTGCTTGATCGCGGTCAGTTCGAAGGCGTCGCGGGCACGGTCGGCCGTATTGTCGTAGGCCGCGCTCGCGCCGTAGAGGTCGGTGGCGATATCGTCACCGCCGCCGATCAGCAGACCGTCGATAGGCGCCGGCATGGCATGGCGCGGCGTCGCCCGCACCGCCCGCCCGCCGGCCAGGGCGATGGCAAGCCATGCAGCCCACCAGCCCGGCGCCCAGCGGCTGGCCTTGCCGGTGACGGCGATGATCGGACGAACGCGCGCCATGCGGGCGTTCAGCGCTGCAGGTATTGTTCGAACACATGGCTCCAGCGGCCGAACCAGTCGCCGAAGGGCCGGTCGAGCGCTTCGCAGTAGTCACGACAGATTTCGTTGAGCCGCTCGGGCTCGGCCGCGAGCTCCTCGATCACCAGCCAGTGATTCCAGGCCGGGTGCAGATCCCAGCCGGGTTGCTCGATTTCGCAGTTGGGCAGTCGGTAATGCAGCGTCGGCCGGGCCTTGATCAGGCCATCGGATACGGCCGCGCGTACGCGCGCCTCGTCGAGATGGGCGAATACGGGCAGCATGTCCAGCGCCCGGTTGCGGCTGGCGTTTTCGGCCAGGTAATCATCGATGAGCTGATCCCGCGTGGGCGCATACGCCGGGTCGCATACCTTTCGGACATACGCCTTGGTATACGGCTGGATATACGGAAATACGCGCCGGCTGATATCGATTTCGCTGACCCGCTTGAGCCAGTCGAAGGCGACCGCGAACGCGCGGATGTAGCCCAGCAACGTGTCGGTTTCCAGATCCGGCAGTTCCGGGTTCAAATGTAGCCCGAAGGCGTAGATCGCCGATTGGCTGGTGCCGCGCGCGCCTGCTTCACGCAGGGCCGCGATGAGCGGGTTGACCGCATGCAGTTCGCTAATGGGAATCGGCGGGCCGACGATTTCGAAAGGCACCACGCGTTTGGCCACCGCGCCCAGCACATCTTCGGAAACGCGCTCGATCTCGTCGAGCAGTCCGGGCTGGCTTTCGCGCCGGCCACGTTCCTTGAGAAAGGCATAGTCGAGTTCGATGGCGAAATCGCCCAGCGGCGTGTTCGCAACGGTATATTCATACGCGCTATGCGGGCGGATTTCGCCGCCCAGCGCATGCCGCACGATTTCGCCGATGCGCTCGATCGAAAGCCCGGTAAATTCAAGTTCCACGCCGACACGACGCTCACCGTTCGATACCGTATGGCGGCGTGATGGCAGGCGCAACGGGGCCTTGGCCGCAGCGGCGTCGGTAGTGGTCATTGTATAGTGCAACGCAACATAATCGAGATAGGGGCCAAGCATGCCACTCACGCGTGGCCGCGGCCAGTTGTCTAGCCTCGAAATGCGGGCGTAGTATCGCTTGCAGACAGTATTCAACCGACCTGTTTCAAGGAGCGCCTTATGGCCCAGGCGAGCCCGCACCCCGAGCACGCCGACGACGTCGAAGACGTCGATCCGCAAGAATCCGCCGAGTGGCGTGACGCGCTCGATGCCGTCATCGAGATCGAAGGGCCCGAACGGGCTCACTACCTGCTGGAAATGCTCATCGAGCGTTCGCGCCGATCGGGCGCGTATATTCCGTATTCGCCGAATACGGCCTATATCAATACCATTCCGCCGCATCTGGAAGAGCGCTCGCCGGGCGATCCCGCCATCGAGTGGCGGATTCGTTCGATTATCCGCTGGAACGCGATGGCCATGGTCGTACAGGCCAATCGCCACCACGAAGGCGTGGGCGGGCATATCGCCAGCTATGCCTCGGCGGCCACGCTCTATGAAGTGGGCTTCAACCACTTCTGGCATGCGCCCAGTGAAGATCACGGCGGCGATCTGGTTTATATCCAGGGCCATTCCGCGCCGGGGATTTATGCGCGTTCCTATCTCGAAGGGCGCATCAACGAAGATCAGCTCTACAACTTCCGTGCCGAATCCACCGGCAAGGGTCTGTCGAGCTATCCGCATGCCTGGTTGATGCCGGATTACTGGCAGTTCGCGACCGTGTCGATGGGTATCGGCCCGATCAACGCGATCTACCAGGCGCGCTTCATGCGCTACATGCAGAACCGCGGCGTACAGGACAACGAAGGCCGCCACGTGTGGTGCTTCTGCGGCGACGGCGAAATGGACGAGCCCGAATCCATGGGCGCCATCGATATCGCCGCCCGCGAAGGCCTGGACAACCTGATTTTCGTGGTCAACTGCAACCTGCAGCGCCTGGACGGCCCGGTACGCGGCGACTCCAAGATCATCAACGAACTCGAAGGCGCCTTCCGCGGCGCCGGCTGGAACGTGATCAAGGTCATCTGGGGTGCACTCTGGGACGGTCTGCTCGCCCAGGATCACGACGGCAAGCTCATCGAGCTGATGAACGAAACCGTCGACGGTGAATACCAGGCCTTCAAGGCCAACGGCGGCGACTACACCCGCGAGAACTTCTTCGGCAAGTATCCGGAGCTCAAGGAAATGGTCGCCTCCATGTCCGACGAGGACATCCGCCGCCTCAACCGCGGCGGCCACGACCCGCACAAGGTGTTTGCCGCTTATCACGCAGCGGTGAACCAGAAGAACGGGCGCCCGACCGTGATCCTGGCCAAGACGGTCAAGGGTTATGGCATGGGCGAGGCCGGCGAAGGCCAGAACATCACCCATCAGCAGAAGAAGATGGGCGAGGACGCGCTCAAGGAATTCCGCGATCGCTTCGAAATTCCGGTCGACGACGACAAGATCGCCGATGCGCCCTTCTACAAGCCGGACGAAGACTCCGAGGAGATGAAGTATCTCCAGGCGCGTCGCAAGGAACTCGGCGGTTATCTGCCGCAGCGACGCAAGCAGGGCGATGCGCTCGAGATTCCCAAGCTCGAAGCCTTCGATAAGCTGCTGCAAGGCTCCGGCGATCGCGAAATGGCCACCACCATGGTGTTCACGCGCATCCTGCAGATCCTCACCCGCGACAAGAACATCAAGGACCGCATCGTCCCGATCATTCCGGACGAGGCGCGTACCTTCGGCATGGAAGGCATGTTCCGCAGCCTGGGCATCTACTCGCCGGTGGGCCAGCTGTTCGTGCCCGAGGATTCGGACCAGCTCGCTTTCTACAAGGAATCGGTCAAGGGTCAGATCCTCGAGGAAGGCATTACCGAAGCCGGCGCCATGTCGTCGTTCATCGCGGCGGCCACGGCCTACTCGAATCACGGCAAGACGATGATCCCGTTCTATGCCTTCTATTCGATGTTCGGCTTCCAGCGCGTGGGCGACTTCTGCTGGGCGGCCGGCGACATGCGTGCCCGCGGGTTCCTGCTGGGCGGTACCGCCGGGCGTACCACCATCAACGGCGAAGGCCTGCAGCATCAAGACGGCCATTCGCATGTGCTGTTCGACTGCGTGCCCAACTGCCGTGCGTATGATCCGACCTTCTCCTACGAGATGGCCGTGATCATGCATCGCGGGCTGGTAGAGATGTTCGAAGAACAGCGCGACGTCTACTACTACCTCACGATGATGAACGAAAACTACGCGCATCCGCCGATGCCGGAAGGCGTGGAAGACGACATCATCGCCGGCATGTACCAGTTCTCGCAGTCGGGCGCCGACAAGAACCTGCAGGTCAATCTGCTCGGTTCCGGCACCATTCTCAACGAAGTGATTGCCGCAGCCGAAATGCTCGAAAACGAGTTCGAGGTGGGCACCACGGTCTGGAGTGCGCCGAGCTTCACCCAGCTCAAGCGTGACGGCGCCTCCGTGGAGCGCTGGAACATGCTGCATCCGGAGGAAGAGCCGAAGCAGAGCTTCGTGGCGAAGAAGTTCGCCGATGCCAAGGGCCCGGCCATCGCCGCCACCGACTATGTCCGCGGCCTGCCGGAAATGATCCGCCCCTATTTGCCGGTCGCGTATCACACGCTTGGCACCGACGGGTATGGCCGCTCGGATACGCGCGAAGCGCTGCGCGAGTTCTTCGAGGTGGACCGGCGCTGGATCACCGTCTGTGCCCTCAAGGCCCTGGCCGACGAAGGCAAGATCGAACGCAAGGTCGTTGGCGAAGCCATCCGCAAGTACGGCATCGACCCCGACAAGCCGGAGCCGATCACGCACTGATCGGTTTCACGGCCGGGTAGGCAGCAACGATAGACACGGCGCAGCGGCGAGCCGCTGCGCGAGCAGCCAAGGAAACGCTTTATGGCGGCGCAGGAAATCAAGGTCCCGGATATCGGCGACTTCGACTCGGTCGAAGTCATCGAGGTACTGGTATCCAAGGGCGACACGATCGAGCAGGAACAGCCGATCATCACCCTCGAATCCGACAAGGCGACCCTCGAGGTGCCTTCCACCATTGCCGGCAAGATCACCGAAATGAAGGTTTCGGAAGGCGATACCGTCTCCGAAGGCGACGTGATCGCGCTCGTGGAAGCCGCTGAAGAAGGCGACGACGACGACTCGGATGACGAGGGCGAGGACGACGCCTCCGACGAAGGCAAGAGCGACGAAGCTGATGCCGAAGAGGACGACTCGGAGGCGGATGACGACGACAGCGAAGACGCCGACGAGGATGACGAGGACGACGGCGAAGAAGACGATGCCGACGATGAAGACGTCGGCGGTCAGACCATCGAGGTGAAAGTCCCCGATATCGGCGATTTCGACTCGGTCGAAGTCATCGAAGTGCTGGTCTCCGAGGGCGATGAGGTCGAGGAAGAACAGCCGCTCATTACGCTGGAATCCGACAAGGCCACGCTGGAAGTGCCCTCGTCCGCGGCCGGCAAGATCACCGAAATGAAGGTTTCGGAAGGCGATACCGTCTCCGAAGGCGACGTGATCGCCCTGCTGCAAGGCGCAGGCGGCAAGTCCGGCGGCGACAAGAAGAAGTCGTCCAAGCAGGACAAGGCGTCGAGCAAGCAATCCGGCGACGACGACCGCGCCAAGAAGGATAAGAAGTCGGACAAGAAAGACGACAAGGCCGACAAGAAAAAGGCCGAAGACAAGTCGTCGAAGAAAGAGCCGGCATCGAACAAGCAGATGCCCAAGGACAGCGGCGATTCCTCCAAGCTCGACAAGGTCGACGAAGAACGCTTCGGCAAGGCCCACGCCTCGCCCAGCGTGCGCAAATATGCGCGTGAACTCGGCGCCGATCTCGGCCGCGTGGAAGGCTCGGGCCGTAAGGGCCGGATCACCTTCGAGGACGTCCAGTCCTATGTGAAGCAGGCCCTGTCGCAGAGCCAGAGCGGCGCGTCAGCCGCGGCCCCGGCCGGCGGTGGCGGCGGCGTGCCCGCCCAGCCGGATATCGACTTCAGCCAGTTCGGCGAAGTCGAAACGGTCGAGCTCGAGCGTATCCGCAAGATCTCGGCCAAGGCCGTCCACAAGAACTGGCTGCTCATTCCGCATGTCACCCAGTTCGACAACGCCGATATCACCGATCTGGAAGAATTCCGCCAGGCGAACAAGGAAAAAGCCAAGGCCGAGGGCGTCAAGCTCACGCCGCTGGCCTTCCTGCTCAAGGCCTCGGCGGCCGCGCTCAAGGCCTTCCCGGACCTCAACAGCTCGCTCACGGCCGACGGCGAGTCGCTGGTGCACAAGAAGTACGTGAACATCGCCGTCGCGGTGGATACACCCAACGGCCTGCTCATGCCGGTGATCAAGGATGTCGACAAGAAAGGCATCTACGACATCGCCCGAGACCTCGACGACGTGTCGTCGCGTGCCCGCGAAGGCAA
Source organism: Salinisphaera sp. T5B8 (assembly GCF_040361255.1). NCBI lineage: Bacteria > Pseudomonadati > Pseudomonadota > Gammaproteobacteria > Salinisphaerales > Salinisphaeraceae > Salinisphaera > Salinisphaera sp. T5B8. The sequence goes on from NZ_APNG01000019.1 coordinate 79,201, forward strand.
GATCAAGGGCGACGACATGAAAGGCGCCTGTTTCTCGATCTCCAGTCTCGGCGGCGTCGGCGGTACGGCCTTCACGCCCATCGTGAACTCGCCGGAAGTCGGCATTCTGGGCGTGTCCAAGCACAGCTGGCAGCCGGTCTGGAACGGGTCCGAGTTCGTACCGCGGCTGATCCTGCCGCTGTCGTTCTCCTACGATCACCGCGTGATCGACGGGGCCAAGGCGGCACGGATTACCGGCTTTATTAGCGAGAAGTTGTCGGATCTGCGAACGCTTCTGCTATAGGTCGGCAAACCGGCGGAATGCCAGCGGAATGCTATAGATTAGAGAACGCTTTCGAGGCAGGAGTGCGTAATGGCGCGGTCGGTAGAGCAAATCGAGCACGATATCGAGGGGCTTAGCAGAGCCGATAAGGAGCGTGTGTTCAAGCACCTCTTGGCCGACTTTGATCGCGGTGACGAATCCAGCGCAACCGCGGCCGAGATCGAAGCCGAATGGGTCGCGGTCGCTGAACGGAGGCTAGCAGAGCTTGAAAAAGGCACCGTAGAGGCGGTGCCGCTCGAAGACGTGATGCAGCGGCTGCGTCAGCGCCTGGATCGTGAACGTTAAGCTTCATCCGGGCGCTGAAGACGAGTTTGTGGCGCAGGTTGATTTCTACGAGTCTCGACAACCCGGGCTTGGCGAGCGGTTTGCCCGCGCCATTTACGCGACGTTTGAGCGTTTGATCGAAAACCCGGGCCTCGGTAAACCGGCGGGTGAAAGAATGCGCCAGCTGTCGCTTCAGCAGTTTCCGCACTCGGTGATTTATCAGCATGGCCAGCACGGACTCTTCGTACTGGCAATCGCGCATCAAAAGCGCAGAAGTGGCTACTGGCGCAACCGGTCGTCAGATGAACACAGCGGTTCCGTCTCGGCTTGAGACGAACCGACAATCGAAATTGGCAGCTGCCCACAGGGCGGTTCAAAGGTAGGTAAGACGATGGCACAAGAAATAAAAGTCCCCGACATCGGCGATTTCGACTCCGTCGAGATCATCGAAGTGCTCGTCGCCGAGGGCGACACGGTCGAGGAAGAACAGCCGCTCATTACGCTGGAATCCGACAAGGCCACCCTCGAAGTGCCGTCCACGGTCGCCGGCAAGATCACTGAACTGAAAGTCTCGGAAGGCGATACCGTCTCCGAAGGTGACGTGATCGCGCTCATCGACGCCGCCGACGAAGATGGTGGCGACGATGAAGGCGACGACGATTCGGACGACGCTGAGGCGGATGACAGCAACGCAGAATCCGAAAGCGACGACGACAAGGACGAGGACGCCAAGTCGGCCAAATCCGACAAGTCCGACGACAAGAAATCGTCTTCAAAATCCGATAAGCAGTCCGCGTCCAAGGACAAATCGGCCGACAAGAAACAGTCGTCCGACGCCAATCAGTCGAAAGACAAGGCCAAAAAGCCCGCCGGCGGCGATCACGACTACGATTGCGACGTGCTGGTGCTCGGCTCCGGCCCCGGCGGCTACACCGCCGCTTTCCGTGCGGCCGACATGGGCCTCAACGTCACTCTGGTCGAGCGCCACAGCGTGCTGGGCGGTGTGTGCCTCAACGTCGGCTGTATCCCGTCCAAGGCGTTGCTGCACTCAGCCAAGGTGATTGAAGACGCCGCCAATATGGCCAACCACGGCGTTACCTTCGGCAAGCCCGAGATCGATCTGCCCAAGCTGCTCGACTACAAGCAGTCCGTCATCGACCAGCTCACCGGCGGCCTCAAGTCCATGGCCTCCAAGCGCAAGGTGAATATCGTTAACGGCACCGGCACCTTCGCCGGTGCCCACACGCTGAAGGTCGAGGGCAACGACGATACCGACCAGATCACCTTCAACAACGCTATCATCGCCGTCGGCTCCGAGCCGGTCATGCTGCCCGGCTGGCCCGAGGACGAGCGCATCTGGACCTCGGAAGAAGCCCTCTCTCCCGACGAAATCCCCGGCTCGCTGCTGGTCGTCGGCGGCGGCATCATCGGCTGCGAAATCGCCAACGTCTATGCCGCCCACGGCACCGATGTTGACGTGGTCGAAATGACCGACAGTCTCATCCCCGGCGCCGACAAGGACCTCATCAAGCCGCTCACCAAGCGCATGAAAAAGCGCTGCGGCAATATCTGGGTGTCCACCAAGGTCACGGGCCTGGAAGCCGGCGACAAGCTCACGGCGAGCTTCGAAGGCGACGATGCGCCCAAGTCCAAGGACTACGACCGCGTACTGGTCGCCATTGGCCGTAAGCCCAACGGCGCCAAGATCGGCGCGGATGCCGCCGGCGTAAAGGTCGACGACCGCGGCTTCATCGCCATCGACAAGCAATGCCGCACCAACGTCGACAACATCTTCGCCATCGGCGACGTCTCCGGCGAACCCCAGCTCGCCCACCGTGCCACGCACCAGGGCAAGGTCGCCGCCGAATGCTGCGCCGGCGAGAAATCTGCGTTTGACGCCAAGGTCATCCCCTCCGTCGTCTATACCGACCCGGAAGTCGCCTGGACAGGCGTCACCGAAACCCAGGCCAAAAAAGACGGCATCGAATACACCAAGGGCGCCTTCCCCTGGGCCGCCAACGGCCGGGCCATCGGCCTGGACGCCACCGACGGCAACACCAAGCTGCTGTTCGGCTCGGATGGGCGCATCATCGGTGCCGGTGCGGTGGGTTCGGGCGCCGGCGACCTCATCGCCGAAACCTGTCTCGCCATCGAAATGGGCGCGAATGCCGACGACATCGGCCTGACCATCCACCCGCACCCGACGCTCGCCGAAACGGTCGGCATGGCCGCCGAGGCCGAAGCCGGGACGCTGACGGATTTGTATATTCCGAAGAAAAAGTGACGTTGTTCCCTGTGGAACATTCGGAAAGGCCGGCCGCTGTGCCGGCCTTTTTATGCCTGTCGGTCTTCGTCTTCTGTACGGCCGGTTGCGCTAATATAAGTTTCGTCGTACCCAAAGGTTCGATATGAGCCAATCGGTTTTAAATGTGCAATGAGCGTAGCGCGCTTCTTCCCGACCATCATCAAAACGCTTATCGCTGTACTCGTCGTATTTACGCTCAATGTTTTGAGAATCCTCCTACAGGCGTTTCATGCCGGAGCAGCGGGCCTTAGCTTGGCTAACGTCGATGCAGTGTTTGTGATAGCCCTTCAAGATACGGTGATGCTGATCATCTACCTCGTTCCATTGCTCCTGTTGGCCTACATCATCTGGGCGAATCGCTCAAGGAAACCGCGCGACAGCTAGCTTAATGTTTGAGGCAGCAGCGCAGACTCTCGCACGCCGAGCAGCATATCGGTTGGACCATTAGCAACGGCGGGTCTTTTTTGTATGCCATGACTGTCGGGCTGCCGCCCCGGTTTAGATCGTCGACTACCACTAGCGGGTGCACCGATGACCGAAATAGCAAACATTCACCCCGGCGAAATTCTCCTTGAGGAGTTTCTCAAGCCGATGGAACTGAGCCAAAACCGTCTGGCCCGAGCGATTGACGTACCGCCGCGTCGTATCAACGAGATCGTGCTGGGAAAGCGCGCGATCAGCGCGGATACCGCGGTACGGTTGGCATGGTATTTTGGGACGAGCGAAAAATTCTGGATGGGTTTACAGGCCGATTATGATCTGGAAGAAGTACATCGAGCCCAAGTCGCCTGGTCAGCATAGATAAGTATACTGTCCCAGGGTGCCGGGTGCCGACTGACTAGAATCGTGAGACAAGAAAAAAATTTTCCCATAACGGCTGTCCATTCGGAATGGATAATAGATGATGAGCCTATGGGGTCAAAAAACAAGTTTTGGATCGAGATTCCAGGGGACCGCCACCCGTGGCTATTTAAATATACCCGTACAAATGATGATCGATCTACTGGGGAGCATTGGGCAGAGAAAGTCGCCGCAGAAATTGCCGGAAAGCTTCAATTACCTCATGCTGAAGTTGAACTAGCGGAGTTCAATGGGTGCTTCGGTAGTCTGTCACGGAGATTTGAGAGGTTGGCGGACGATGGGGTAGAGCTTGTTCATGGCAATGATTTGCTGTCGGGACTACTCCAAAATTACGACAGTCAATTAGTAAGGGGGCAGCAGGAGCACACTCTTAAAAACATTTTGAACGCGATCGGGAACGCCATAGGCCGGGACGATGGAGCACGGGAAGAGGCATTCTTAAACTTAGGTGGATATGTCCTCCTTGATGCTTTGATTTTGAATACCGATCGACACCATGAGAACTGGGCGCTACTTCGTCAGACCCTACCAGCGAAGGAAACTTCGCATCATATAGCTCCTACATTCGATCACGCGTCATCGCTGGGAAGAGAGCATACTGACTCGAAACTACGTCAGTGGCTTACTGAAGAGCAATGGCGTGTCGCTTGGTACGCTGAGCGTGGCAAGGGTGGCATCTTTCTTGAATAAGCAACACCCTTTCTGTAAATTCGCGATCCTAACGCTGGCGTAA
>NZ_APNG01000020.1:0-80102 GCF_040361255.1 Salinisphaera sp. T5B8
ACCTGGAATATACAGGCGCCGGTCGGCCAGATCGCGAATACGCGGTGCGAAGCGATACCCCAGTAGCTGCATCAACGCGAATACATGATCGGTAAAACCGGCTGTATCGGTGTAGTGCTCGGCGATCCGTAGATCCGATTCGTGATACAGCAGTCCGTCCAAGACATGGGTCGCATCGCGAACCGTGGCATTGATGACCTTGGTGTGGAACGGCGCATATTGATCGGAGATATGCGTGTAGAACTGCACGCCCGGTTCCTGGCCGTACTTCAGGTTCACGTGGCCGGCAAACTGGCCCCGGCCCCCGGCCTTGAAGTTCTGGCCGTCCGACGACGACGTGGTGCCGTCGCCCCAGTACGCCGCGAACGGCTGGCGAAACTGGGCATTGGTTAATTCAGATAATGCCGCTGCATAGGTCTCGTCGCGGATATGCCAGGCTTGCAGCCACGTTAGCTTGGCGTAGGTGGCATCGGGACAGGATTCGGCCATCTTTGCCAGCCCGAGGTTGATCGCGTCCGCCAGGATCGTGGTCAACAACAACTGCCGGTCACCGGTGGCGGCGCCACTTTTGAGATGGGTAAAGTGCTGCGTAAAGCCGGTCCAGTCATCGACTTCCAGCAATAGTTCGGTGATCTTGAGATGAGGCAGCCGACTGTAGGCCTGCTGCATCAGCGCTTCCGCGCCGTCGGGCACGGCCTTATCCAGCGGTGTGATCTTGAGACGGCCCGCGGGCGTGAAGCCGGCATCCGGTAACGTATCGGCCGCGGCCAATCGCTCGACGGTGGCCAACTCGTGTGCCAAAGCACTCAATCGGGATTCGAGATAACCTTCGCAATCGGTTTCGATCGCCAATCCCAGCGCTTGCTGCTCGCGCTGATCGACGAAGCGCGCTGGCGGCAGCAAGTAATCCTCGAAGTCCTTGAACTGGCGCGAATTCTGCACCCAGATGTCGCCCGAACGCAGCGCGTTCTTGAGTTCCGATAACACGCACAACTCATAGAAACGTCGGTCAATCCCGCCGGCTGTATAGACCAAAGTCGCCCAGCGCTTACGAATGAAGCGGGTCGGCGCATCGTCGGGTACTTTCCGGGCTTGGTGCCGGTTCATGTCTTTCAACAGCTCGATACCTGCGAGCAGTTCGCGTGCCGCCGGTGCGGCCTTCAGTTTCAACGATTCCAGAAGCGTCGGTGTATAGCGCCGAAGGGCATTGAAGCCGCTACCGATCAAGGCGAGGTAATCGAAGTCTTCGGATTGCGCCAGCTTCTCCGCTTCAGCGATGCTTTCGCTGAATACGTCCCACGGCACGATCGCTTCGATTGCAGCAAACGGATCGCCGCCGTTTTGCTTGGCCTCAAGCAGTGCGCGGCCGACGCGGGAGTACAGGCGAACCTTGCTATTGATTTCCTTTCCGGATTGCTGGAACCGCTCGGCATGGGTGCGTTTGGCCTTATTGAACAGCGAGCCCATGAAGCGATCGTGCAGATCGATAATTTCGTCGATCAGCGTGGCACGCGTATCGAGGAGAACCGCGGCCAGCGTCGCATGACGACGCGTCGATTCCAGGTCGCGCAAGTGCTGGGCCGTCATTTGGCCACCCTCGCGAGCCAATTTCAGCAGGCGGTTCTGGTGAACGACGTGTTCCAAACCGGTCGGCAAGTCCAAATCATGAACGGTTTGCAACCGTTCGAGGTGCGCCCGAATATGCTTTGGCCGCGGCGGGCCCGGCGACTGGCGTAGCCAGGCGAGCGTGCTATGCGCGGTCTCGGCGCGAATCGCCAAAAGCCGCGCAAAGGCATGCCGGTGATTAGCGGTTAACGGCGCGGTCAACGCCTCATAGACAAGGCGCGTGCCGCGTGTGAGCGCTTCGCTACATACGCGCTCGATGACCGCCAACGGCGGCAGGATGATGCGCTCTTGCCGCAGCTTCTCGACCAACGCCTCGGCCAGCACGATGCCCCGGTCCGTTTGCTGGGCCAGCTCGGCAATCGGTTTCATGAGCCGCCGATAATCCGCGCCGCTGAACGGGGACAGGTTTAACCAAGCCTGCAATTCGACCAAGTGCTCACGCCGGGTTTCGGGCCGCTGGGCATACTGCGGCCAGATGTCCGGATCAATATTCAGCTGTTGACCGATCAGGGCTAGCAAGGCGGCCGGCGGCCGCGCATCGGTCGGCAGCGTAACGCCGGGATAGCGTAGATAGCACAACTGCACCGCGAAACCGAGCCGGTTATGCGCACCGCGCCGTTGGGAAATGACCGCCAGCTCGGGTTCCGAGAAGGTGTAGTGTCGAATCAGTTCGTCGTCTGTCGCCGGGAAGGTCAGCAGGCTATCCCGGTCGGCGGCACTCAGTAGACGGCGACGGGGCATGGTTCAGGCATCCGCTCGGAGGTATTGGTACAGCGTCTCGCGGCTAATACCCAGATCGCGGGCCAGCTTCGCTTTCTGCTCGCCGTCGGCCACGCGCTGTCGAAGCTCGGCGATCTGGTCGGACGACAAGGCTTTCTTACGCCCCTTGTACTTGCCTCGTCGCTTGGCCAGCGCGATGCCTTCGAGCTGACGTTCGCGGATCAGCGCGCGTTCGAATTCAGCGAACGCGCCCATCACCGATAGCATGAGATTGGCCATCGGCGACGCCTCGGCAGTGAAGGTCAGATTCTCCTTCACGAATTCGATGCCGACACCGCGCTCAGTCAACGCGTAAACCAACCGGCGTAGGTCGTCGAGGTTGCGCGCCAGCCGATCCATGCTGTGGACCACAACGGTATCGCCTTCGCGGACGAACGCGATCAGCCGTTCCAACTCGGGTCGGTGCGTGTCTTTGCCGGACGCCTTGTCGGTGAACACGCGATCGACTGTGACCTGCTCAAGCTGGCGCTCGACGTTCTGACCCACACTACTGACGCGGACATAACCGATGCGTTGGCCGTTCAAATCGCTTCCCCGAGCCAATGTGTCAGATTGGACTCTATGACCCTGGACGACAAACGTCAATCATTGCTCAATGCGACTCTATCCTGACGCATTTGAGATCAGCCGCCTGACGTCCGGATAGGGTGTACTTTACCTTGACGCACCAGCACAAGGTATGGCGTTCCCATTAGCCGAGAGAGGCGTAGCATTAGGTGCGGATTTAGCTCGGCCAAGTTTAAACCCGGGCACAACACTTGAGTGTGCCCGGGCGATCGCTTAGTCGCGCATTCCGCACATTATTCGTTGGGCTGCTTGGTCATGCGCAGGTAGGGCTTGAGCTCGTTCCAGCCGGCCGGGAACAGCTTTTCGGCCTCTTCGTTGGACAGCGCAGGCGACACGATCACGTCGTCGCCGTCCTGCCAGTTGGCCGGGGTGGTGACCTTGTGATTGTCGGTGAGCTGCAATGAATCGACCACCCGCAGGATCTCGTCGAAGTTGCGCCCGGCGCTCTTCGGATAGGTCAGCGTCATCCGGATCTTCTTGTTGGAATCGATGATGAACACACTGCGCACCGTCGACGTATCGCCGGCGTTCGGGTGGATCATGTCGTAGAGTTCCGCGACCTTGCGGTCGGAATCGCCGATGATCGGGAAGTTCACGGACTGGCCTTGGGTTTCCTCGATATCGGCCGACCAGCGCTTGTGATCATCCACCGAATCCACCGATACCACGATGGCTTTAGTGTCGCGCTTGGCGAACTGTTCCTTGAGGCCGCCGACCGCGCCCAGCTCGGTGGTGCAGACCGGCGTGAAATCGGCCGGATGCGACATCAACATGCCCCAGCCGTCGCCGAGCCACTCGTGGAAATCGATGCGGCCTTCGGTGGTATCGGCCGTAAAGTTCGGTGCGGTATCGCCTAATCGTAGGCTCATATCTATACTCCTGTTCGATGAAGAAGATGTCGGCGACCTTCAATGGACGCGGTCGCCGGGGCGGTCGGACCTAGCACGTACCGACCGATCGCTACGGTATCGCCTGCTTGGTGTCGTAGTGAATGCCGCGGGTGTAGCCGCGCTCATGCCCGGACGCGGTAATAGCGCATCATGCCGTTGTCCTCATGCTCCATGTTGTGACAATGGTAGATATAAAGCCCCTCGAAATCGGCGAAGGTCACCGCGATACGCACGCGTTCGCCCGGCAATACGAGTACCGTGTCGCGCCGGCCGGCATCCACCAGCCCGGCGGCCAGGCCGCTCCAGTGCCGGCGCCCGCCGATTGGCTCTCGCCCGACGACCGCAAACTGCAGCCCGTGCACGTGCATGGGATGCGGCATCATGGAGTCGTTGACAAACTCCCAAACTTCGGTTTTTCCCAAGCGCACGATTTCGTCGTCGGCCACGGTGGCGCCTTTGAATTGGCGGCCGTTGATGGCGAAGCCGCGCATCATGACCCTACTCAGTTTGAAGCGACGCGCCGGGGTATCACGGTCGACCGGCGGCGGCTGTAAATCCTCGGCAAGACGTTTGGGCAGTCGTTCCTTGCCGCGTTCGCGCCGCGTGACGCGCAGGGTGAGTATGTCGAAGCGGGCGCCGGCTGGCAGCTCCGAGCCGCCCATCATGTTTCCCATCATGCCGGCCCTACGACCATCTCTCTTGCAACCGTCGCCCATGCCGTCACCCATCATGTTGTCCATCATCCCGGCCTGGTAGCTGTCGCTGAGCAGGCGCAATTCATCGCCGGGGTCGTTCGTGGATAAATCCACCCACAGATCGATGCGCTGGGCCGGCGCCAGGGTCACGTAGGGATATTGGCCTGGCGCCGCCAGCAGGCCGCCGTCGGTGCCGAGCACGGTCATGGGCCGGCCGTCGCTCCAGGCCAGCTTGTAGATGCGCGAATTGGAGCCGTTGAGGATGCGCAGTCGGTACGGCCGGGTGGCGACTTCGCGTGCGGCATCGGGGCGGCCGTTGACCAGGATGCGGTCGCCGAGAAAGCCGCGCATGCGGGTCATCATGGTGCCCATGCCGCTGCCGATATAGGTCAACTCGTTGTCGCCGGCGAAGCGGCGGTCTTGCAGTACCAGGATCATTTCCTGGTCCCCGGCCGGCAGCCCCAGGGCGCGCTCGGCCTCGTCCTCGATGACTAGCGGGCCGGCCAGGCCGGCATAGGATTGGAAGCCGACCCGCCCACCATTAGGGCCGTGCGGGTGCGGGTGGTACCAATACAGCCCAGCGCGGTCGCGCACCTCGAAGGCAACGGTCATGGCTTCGCCGGGCTTGATCGGCAGCCGCGGCTGGCCATCCACATCCGACGGCACGTGCAGGCCATGCCAATGCACGGTGGTGTCCTCCGGCAGGCCGTTCTCCAGCCGGGCGTGGAAACGCTGGCCGCGGCGTAGCCGGATCAACGGCCCGGTGTAGCTGTCGCCGACCGTGGCGAGAGTATCCGCGGGGCCGCCGCGCAGATCGGCCGTGTAGCGCCAGACCTCGCTGGGGGTGCCGTGCAGGATGGGCGCCGTGTCTGGCTGCGCACGCAGCCGCAGGTCGACATCGAAGGGGCCGTTTTCGAGGCCGTAATGGCCCGCGCCTTCGTGCTTCGTACCCGCGGCCGCGCTATCTTTACACGCCGTCAACAGGGTTGTGGGCGTCAAAGCGGTGATACCCGCAAGGCCGCCCACGCAACGCAATAGCATGCGGCGTTTAGGGTCGATCGTCGTCATCAGCTACGCAGGTACTTGATCAGCGCCACCACGGCGAGCACCAATACGCTCAACACGAGAAGCGCAAACAGCATCCAGGCGACCATCATCGGGCCACCCATCATGCCGCATTGCATCATCGATTCGTTCATCATGCCGCCGTCGCCCATGCGGCCCGGGCCGGTCTGTCCCGCGGCAGGGGCTGTCCCCACGATGGCGCCCAGCAGGCTCAACAGCAATGCTACGAATAGTTTCATGGTGTTTTCCATGCTTTTGGCCGGTAGCGATTTAGATGTCGTGCCGTACTTGTCATTCAAAATTACTCTGGCGTGCCCGGCCAGCGGTGGGGATGCAGGCAGTCCGAGCCGGGACTCAGCGATCCGGCCGAGACGCTCACCCGCGGTATTTTGTATGCGCCCACATCAGTGATGCGGCGCCCGTTATGATCCAGACATCGGCCAGGTTGAATGCCGGCCAGTGATACTGTGCGTAATGGAAATCGAGAAAGTCGACGACATGGCCGCGTAGCAGGCGATCCGTCAAGTTGCCCAGCGCACCGCCTAAAATCGCACTGAGCGCGATCGCTTGACCTTGCGAAGCCACTCCGCGCCACAGCCAGCCCAGCAGCGAGGCTGATATAACGACGGCGACACCGATCAGGAATGCCCGCTGCCACCCACCGGCATCGGCCAGAAAGCTGAATGCAGCACCCGTATTGTGTAGAAGTGTCCAGTTAAAAAATTCTGTGACGGCTCTGCGCTCGCCATAGTCAAGATAGATACTGGCCGCATACTTGGTCACCTGATCCACGACCAGTAGCGCAAAGGTCAACCACAACCAGCGCAGCCTGCCGCGCGGGGTCAGTGCGTTCTCCTTGCTCACTATCGAACGCGTAGACACCAGACACTCCCCTGGCGCCCTTGTTCTGCCGCACGCACCGTAGTACGTCGGCAGACGTTCATGTTGCCGGCACCGATTGCCACGTCAAGGCGCTTCCGATGGCGATGATGCCTCAAGTTCGGCTCGGGTTTTACGCGCGTCCTTGAGGATGCGGATACCGCCGAGCAGCACGATGATTCCGACGACAAGACCGATGATGAGGTCAGGAAAACGGCTATCGAGGAAGTAGACAAGCGCGCTGCCGACAATGACGCCAACATTGGCAATCACGTCATTGGCCGAAAAGATCCAACTGGCGCGCATATGGACGCCGCCTTCCCGATGGCGGGCGATGATGAGCAAACACGTGATATTCGCGACAAGTGCCGCCAAGCCCATCGCCACCATGTAGGCGGGCTCGGGGTCGCTGCCCATCACGGTCCGTCGGACCACTTCGCCCAAGGCGAACAAAGCGAGCAGTATCTGCACGACCCCGCCTATGGACGCGGCGCGTGCTTTGTGGTAAGCGGCGCGACCGACCGCGTACAACCCAGCCGAATAAACCGCCGCATCAGCGAAGTTGTCGAGTGAATCGGCGATCAGCGCCGTGGAGCCGCCTAGCAGACCAATCGCGAATTCAGCCAGGAACATCACGCCGTTAATCGCCAGCAGCCAGTACAGCGCAGTTTGTTGCGCTTTGTCCTTGGCCTCGAATTCACAGCCGCAATCAGACATGTTACATGGTCTCCGAGAAGCGTTAGAACCGCTCGTGTTTAGGCGACAACGCCTTATACGCCCGGCCGTAATCAGCTATTGATCGTAGTATCGAGCGCAAGCCTAAAACCTCTAGCAACTAGAGAGTCAAGCAGTTAGCGAAAAAGCATTCGTTTACTGGCCACTCGCAGCACAACAAGCAGGCCCAGCGCCACCACGATCAACGCCAGCACGGGCTTGTCCCGCCAGCGGACATAAGGCGTCGCCCCCGTCCGGGGTATCACCTCGGCGGTCAAAACAGTGGCCTCGAACTGAGGTGCGCGCGCCAACAGGCGACCGTCGTGATCGATCACGGCTGTAAGGCCGGTGTTGGTCGCCCGCAGAAGCGGGCGACCGGTTTCAATGGCGCGCATCTGTGCAATCTGCAAATGCTGGTGCGGGCCGAGTGAGTCACCGAACCAGGCGTCGTTACTGAGATTGACCAATAACTGCGCTTTCGGTAGCAGGTCGGCGACTTCGGCGCCGAAGGCAATGTCATAGCAGATCAACGCACCGATCGGCAGATCGCCAGCGCGCAACAGGCGGGGGTTTTGCCCTGCACTAAAATCCGTGACCGGCGCGCCCAGGATATTGAGCAGCGGACCGAGAAGTCCGCGCAATGGAATGTATTCGCCGAAGGGCACCAGATGACGCTTGTAGTAAAACCGTGGCGGGCGCCCCAAACTGACGGCGGCATTGTAGGCCTCGCCTTGATCAGTCCGTACCGGAATCCCGAGTATCAACGTCGCGCCGTGTGTACCAAGCTGTGACTGGATTCGGTCCAGATCGCCGACAGCGAGGTCGTACCACGTCGGAATAGCCGTTTCCGGCCAGACGATGAGGTCGGCGCTCGCATACGGCTCGGTGAGCGCTCGATAGCGTTTCAGGGTCAGCGGTAACATCTGCGGCTTCCACTTCATGTCTTGTGGCATATTGCCTTGCACGAGCGCCACCGATACCGGCTCGGCCACCGGCCGGGTCCATTCTCGGTCGAGCAGCGACGCGCCGATGAATAGTGCGCCCAGCACGCCCACGCCGATTACCGTGCGTCGCAGAGTGGGATGAAGCCCCACCCACGCGAGTACACCAGCCAACAGAGCCAGAACAAAGCTCACCCCCAGCACACCAAATACCGGTGCGATCGAGGCAAGCTGCGTATCAACCTGGCTATAACCCAGAAACAGCCAGGGAAAGCCGCTCAGGAACCAGAGTCGTGCCCATTCACTCAATACCCATGCCGCCGGCAACCCGAGCCACAATGCGAGGCCGTCCATTTGAGGCCGCAGCATGCGCACGAGATAAATCGCGGACAACGGAAACAAGGCAAGCAGCGCTACAAAGCCCATGGTAACGAGCGTGGCCATGACGAGACCGCTGCCATAACGGCTGATGCTGATAAAAACCCACGACACCCCCACGCCGAAGTAACCCAAGCCGAAGAGGTAGGCCGCCCAGAGCGAGGGACGTTTCGTCAGGCCGGCCGCGAGTATGAATAGTACCGCCGGCGACAACACAGCCAGCCAACTCCATCCCACCGGCGCGAAAGCCAGCGGCAGCACCGCGCCAGCGAACAGCGCCAGACCGTATCTCCAAAGGACGCCAAGTCGTGTTATCGGAGCTGCCTTGAGCAAGCGATTTACCAAAGTTTGTTGTCGCATGCACACCTCGGCCGCTTGCTTGTCTGTAGGCGATAGTCACGGCATGATAAAAGCTATAGTAACTAGAGCTTCAATCATGAGGTGCTCCATGACGCAATCGCACTTGCGTATTGGTGAATTGGCTAGACGCACGGGGGTGCGTATATCAACTATTCGCTACTATGGTGAGGTCGGCCTGCTGCCCGAAGCCGGCCGTGGTTTCGGCGGCCAGCGTCACTATGGCGCCTCACACGTACAACGACTGACTTTCATCAAGCGCTGCCGTCAACTGGGGTTCAGCCAGGACAATGTGCGCACTTTGCTGGCGCGGACGGATCAGAGCGATGCCTCGTGTGAAGATGTAGCTCAACTCGCAGAAAAGCATCTCGAAACCGTGCGTGACAAGCTTGCGGACTTGCAGGCCATGGAAAAATCATTGGAGGGTATTATCCATGCCTGCCAGGGCGGCCGGATTAAGGATTGCCGCATCATCGAGGCTTTGGCGAACTAGGAGCAGTGTCACCGATACTCTGTGTTCGAGCGTCGCGGCTTAACGTACGATTTTTTCCGTTTCGTGAGTTGACCCCATACTAGAGCCTCCGTCCGCAGTAAGTACATTAAAAGGCCGCTAGGCGGCTAACGCGGATAAACGAATTACTCGATAGACGCCTGATAAGTGAGCGTTCGTGTCGCGATGCAGGTCGTGAATGTACGGCACACCTCTTTCGCCCCCTCTTCCTTCGTATCTGACGACGCCAACACGTCAGGGCATTTCGACAGATCTTTCCCGGCCAGTTCTTTGGACGTACGGCATATTTGCGCGAAATCCGGCGTTGCGCTTGGGGGTGTTGGTGTCGGTTTATGGCGTACGATCTCCACGAAAAGCGCTGCATATTTTTCATCATCCCAAGTAGGATTGTTATAGAACGCTTCGTTTAGGCGGTACATCAGATGCCGTTTGACGTCACTTTCGTTGCTTAGGTTGATTTGTTTCGCAACGGCTTCTGCTGCGGCAGTTGCTTTGACGATATCCGATTTATCGGCGTCTTTACCTAGATCAAAGGTAAGGTCTGCGGTAACCGCCACGTCAGGCGGGGGTTCGGCGAGAATTCGTATATTCCCCCAAATTGCGGCGAGTTGAGCGAAGTCGTTCGATAGCTTTTCAACTCTCTTTCGCTCGGTTTCGCACTTGGTTGCAAAACCCTTTGTCAGGCCACTTTCACAAGTCTCCAGTTTGCTCGTTGCTTGCTTAAATTCGCTCCATATTAAAGCTGCATCCTCCCTGACACTTTGAGGCATAGCCGGTGATAGTCGCAGGCTGAGCGTAGACGCCCTCAAGTCGGCGGGATAAGACATACTGAATAGCTTGCCGGGTTCCATTTCGTGATCTGAGAACTTAACCATGCGCTGGGGGAATTGGTACCTCGTGCAGCCGACTAAAATCAGTCCGATCAGTAAAGCCGAAAGACATCGAATCGTTGCAGATGTAGACATGCCTGCTCCCGGTTTCATTATATGTATATGTATTGATTTTTTTTTTGCGAACGAGACTCGACTAGATCCTCAGATAATGGCCCAGGCCACGATCACCACGCAGGTCGGTCGCTCTGCAGAGCGACTTCGCAACTCAGGCAGTTGTTTTGATCGTGCAAAGTATCGGTTATCTTGACGACCCCAATTTTGTAGTTGACAAGCCCCGACAGTCGGCCCGCCGAGCCCGCTAAGGCTCACACCGTGTTATGTACCAACGCCAGTAACTCGGCCTGACTGTTCGTCCCCGTTTTGTTCAGTACGCTATTGAACTGAGTACGCACGGTAGCCAGGCGCTTTTGCGTGTGCTCGGCGATGCGCTGGGGGTTGGCCCCGCGGGCGAACAAGGCCAACACCTCGGTTTCCGCCGGGGTCAATTCGAAGGCACCGGCGACCGTGTCGATATTCGATTCGAGATCCGGTTGCTGATCCGAGACTGCAACCAAGAGGCATGGCCGGATCGGGTGCCCGGGCATGAGCCGATTGAACCGGTCCGGCGCGAGCGGCATTACGGTTAGAAACTGCGGGCGTTCTTCGGCGTCTCGATAGTAGGCGAAGCTGTCTTTTCCGCCGATCATCCCGTTACCACGGCTCCAGCCGTGTAGTCGTTTCTGCAGCCAGCGATCGACCTCCCGGTCACGCGCGGCCAGACGCCCGGCCTGCCGACGCATTTCGCCGCGGCGTTCCAGGCGTTCCGCCTTGGCATTGGCATATTGTGGCTTGCCCTCGGTATCGACCAGCCAACAGGCGGTACGCATGGCACCGAGTAGTTCGTCGTGCATCAGTGTGGTCGCGCGGGCGAACCCGATCTCGCCCTGGATATGGAGTGCACGAAGCAGATGCGGCCGGATGAGTTCCATCAGCTTGATATCGTTCGGCGAGAAATGACCTTCGCGCTCGCTCGAATAGATGAGAAGTCCGCCGAAGGCGTCGCTAATGGGTGTATCGGGCAGTTGCCGGGCGACCATGGCGAACATGTCGAAAGTTTCCATCGACAGGTTCGGTGCAATATCGTTTGCGAAGACGGTTTGACGGCGCTCCGTTTCCGGAAGTATTTGATGGCCGATCAGATAGCCGCCTCGAAAGTCCGGATCGACCTTCGGGGCCCAGGGGTCGTGCTCGATCGTCGACGGATCGGCGAGCGCTGGCGTGATGTCGTAGCCGGTATAGCCAACAATATTCGCCTGCTGGCTACGATAATCGAGCATTTCGAGGCAGCCCTGGCGCCGGCCCGTCAGCGCGGCGATATCGCCGATGAAGTCGGACCATAGGTCGGGATCGAGCGCCGCGTCATAGATGCGGCCGATAACGCGACCGAGCTCTGAGTTCTGCATGACACCGTCCCCCGATGGTATCTAGCAATAGTGCAACGAGATCTTTCTCGAATTTCCCCTGAACGTCGCCGTTGGCGGAATACGCTTACGACGGGCTTTTTATAGCCATCGCTGCCGCATATCGCAAATACGGCGCGTAACTAAGCGCGCGCGGTCGAACGGCATGAGTAATTCATTTATCTATTCAGTACGATACAGCTTTGACTATGTGCTGCATGTAACACGCAGATTTAGAACGCGTCCGCGACGTCGCGCATGGGCGGCGTCCCTACCGGTCGCTATGCCCCAATCCGCGCTCGGGATCGATGCGGTCGCGAACCATCTGCTTGACGGGCTTGGTTTCGGGAAAGCCGCCGTCGCGTTTGCGTGAGTGCAGCAGTTCGCCGTCGAGATGGATCTCGAACACCCCGGAAGCCGCCGGCACGATCGCAACTTCGCCGAGGGCGTCGCCGAAGGTGGTGAGCAGTTCCTGGGCCATCCAGGCCGCCCGGGCCTGCCAGCGACAGCCGGGGCAGAAATGGATTTCGACACGTGGCGCGGGCATGACTAGGCGTCGGCGGCCGGTCGGTAGGCGTCGACGAATAGCTGGGGCATGCGGCGTGCGCGGCCGTTGGAGAGTTTGACCGTGACATAGTGCGTGCGGGCACGAAATATCGTGCGACCGTCAGCAACCCGGCGCACCTGAAAGGCACGCCACATGGCCAGTCGCCCGTCGTTTTCGGCAATCCAGGTGGCCACGTCGAGTTCGTCGCCGAGGTGGGCCGGCATCAGGTAGTCGAGCTCGTGACGATGGACCACACAGGCCGCATCGAGGTCGACATAGGTTTGCCAGCCGATACCCAGCGCTTCGGTATGCTGCCAGGCGGCCTGCTCCATGAACGTAAGATAGACCGCGTTGTTCATGTGCTGCAGACGATCGATATGCGTTTCGCCGACAACGAAGCGGGCAATAAACGGTGTTTCGATATCCCAGTCGTCAGTGCGCGCCATCGCGCAACCTCGCGCCAGTGGTATGAATCGGCGGCTAGCCTAGCGTGGCCGCACCGTGCGCGCCAGAGCGGCACAAAAAAGGCCGGCATGTCCTATGCCGGCCCGGATTACTACGAACGGGTTCAGCCCGCAGCGGCAAGCGCCATGTCCGGCGGCGTGCCCACGACGTCGTAGAGACGGCTCAGCCACTGATCAGCGTCGGCGTCGGTGGCGAACAGCGTCTGATAGTTGGCCTGAACCTGCTGTTCGAAGGCCTGGGCATCGTCGGCCTGCATCATGTAGGCCAGCGTTTCCAGGTTTTCGCCCTGGCCGCGTGCGGCTTCACGCTTGATCATGGCCATCTGCGAACCGACGAATTCGCGGCGGGCGGCATGCGTGCGCGCATCCACGTCATTGGCCGTGTCCGTAGTGACGTTGCTGGTAGCCTGAACGGCGTTGGTGGTCGCATCCGCGATACGGGCGGTACCGTCGACGATGGTGTCGGACGTGATGGTGATCTGCGAGCAGCCGGCGACGGCCGTGCCCACCAGGGCCAATGCCCCCAGACGAATCATAGGCCGCATATGGAACTCCCTTGATTATCAGTATGTAAGTGCTGCCATTAAAGCGGGAATCCGCCGAGTTGGCAATATGCTTTGGCGCTGGCAATGCCTTGAACGTTTTCAATAGACCCCCACTATCAATGACATCGGTACGGATGCCGCCGGGGCATGCCCGATTCACGTTATACTTGCGTATATAAACGCGTAATTTTTCGAACGATCCAAACGCTATGGCCGCACATCAGGAAGACGTCGAAACACTTGTCGCCGAGCGCGAGTACGAGGCCGGCTTCGTCACCGATCTGGAATCCGATACCGTCGCTCCGGGGCTCAACGAGGATGTCATTCGTTTCATTTCGGCAAAGAAGGACGAGCCGGAATGGATGCTCGAATGGCGCCTGGAAGCGTTCCGCCAGTGGAAACAGATGCGCACGCCCACCTGGCCGCATCTGCACTATCCGGAAATCGACTACCAGAAGATCTCCTACTACTCCGCGCCCAAGAGCGCCAAGGACAAGCCCAAGAGCCTGGACGAGGTCGACCCCAAACTGCTCGAAACCTACGAGAAGCTCGGCATCCCCCTGCACGAGCAGGAAATGCTGGCCGGCGTCGAAGGCGCGCAGTACCCGACCAAGAAGAGCAACGTCGCGGTCGATGCCGTATTCGACAGCGTGTCGGTGGCGACCACGTTCAAGGACAAGCTTGCCGAGGCAGGCGTGATCTTCTGCTCGATCTCGGAGGCCATCCGCGAGTATCCGGAGCTGGTTAAAAAGCATCTGGGTACGGTGGTACCGCGCGGCGACAACTTCTTCGCCGGCCTGAATGCGGCCGTGTTCACGGACGGTTCCTTCGTCTACATCCCGGAAGGCGTGCGCTGCCCGATGGAGTTGTCGACCTATTTCCGCATTAACGCGGAAAACACGGGCCAGTTCGAGCGCACGCTCATCATTGCGGAAAAAGGCAGCCACGTAAGCTATCTGGAAGGCTGCACCGCGCCGCAGCGTGACGAAAACCAGCTGCACGCGGCCGTGGTCGAATTGGTGGCCCAGGAAGACGCCGAGATCAAGTACTCGACGGTTCAGAACTGGTACCCCGGCGACGAAAACGGCAAGGGCGGCATCTACAACTTCGTGACCAAGCGTGGCGACTGCCGCGGCGATCGCTCCAAGATTTCCTGGACACAGGTCGAAACCGGCTCGGCGATCACCTGGAAGTACCCGAGCTGCGTGCTCACCGGCGATAATTCGGTCGGCGAGTTCTACTCGGTGGCGGTCACCCGCGGCATGCAGCAGGCCGATACCGGCACCAAGATGATCCACGTGGGCAAGAACACCAAGTCCACCATTATTGCCAAGGGTATTTCGGCCGCACGCGGCGAGCAGTCCTATCGCGGCCTGGTCAAGATTCTGCCCAGCGCCGACAACGCCCGTAACTTCACCCAGTGCGACAGTCTGCTGATCGGCGACAAGTGCGGGGCTCACACCTTCCCGTACGTCGAAACCAAGAACTCCACTGCCAAGCTTGAACACGAGGCCACCACCTCCAAGATTGGTGAGGATCAGATGTTCTATTGTCAGCAGCGCGGCCTGTCGGAAGAAGATGCGGTCAACCTGATCGTCAACGGTTTCTGCAAGGACGTGTTCAAGGAGCTGCCGATGGAGTTTGCCGTCGAAGCCCAGAAACTGCTCAACGTCACGCTCGAGAACGCCGTCGGCTAGTCGTTCGCGACAGCCCGGCCAATGACTATCGGGCCCGTGCCGCGTGCGCGGGCCTTCCACGTTTCATTCGTTAAAAACACTCTATGCTTTCCATCAAGAACCTACAGGCAGAGGTCGAGGGCAAGCCGATCCTGCGCGGCATCGACCTCGAGATCCCCGCCGGCGAAGTGCATGCGATCATGGGCCCGAACGGCTCCGGCAAGTCCACCCTGGCGAGCATTCTTGCCGGGCGCGAGGACTACGACATCACCGGCGGCAGTGTCACCTACAAGGGCAAGGATCTGCTCGAACTCGACGCCGACGAACGCGCCTGCGAAGGCGTATTCCTGGGCTTTCAGTACCCGGTGGAGATCCCGGGCGTATCGAATCTCTATCTGCTGCGTGCAGCGCTGAACGCGCGTCGCAAGTATCGCGGCGAGCCCGAGATCGAAGCCATGGAATTCATGCAGCTGGTCAACGAAAAGATCGCGCATGTGGGCATGAGCATGGACATGGCCAAGCGCGGCGTGAACGAGGATTTCTCCGGCGGCGAGAAAAAGCGCAACGAGATCTTCCAGATGCTCATGCTCGAGCCGAGCCTGTCGATTCTCGACGAAACCGACTCGGGCCTGGATATCGACGCCTTGAAGATCGTCGCCGACGGCATCAACCGCCTGCGCTCGCCCGAGCATTCGACCGTGCTCGTGACCCATTACAAGCGCCTGCTCGAGCACGTGGTGCCCGACCGCGTTCACGTACTGGCCAATGGCCGTATCGTGCGCTCGGGCGGCCCGGAACTGGCCGACACGCTCGAAGAGCAAGGCTACGCGAACCTGGAAACCGATCGCGAGACGGCTTCGTCATGAGCAATATCGCGCCGCTTATCGACCACTATCTGGCCGAGTACGCCCGTCTCGAGCGTGACCTGCCGGGCAGCGACGCGAACCAGCGGGCGCGCAAGGACGCGCTCAAGGCGTTCGCCGATGCCGGCTTCCCCGATACACGCCAGGAACACTGGAAGTACACCAGCCTGCGTCCGCTGGAAAAACGCCGCTTCGAGGCCAGCTCCGAGGCCGGCGAGGTATCGCAGGACGCGCTCGCCGCGTTCCTGCCGGCCGACCTCGATGCCTATCGCATCGTGATCGTGGACGGTCATTTCAACGCGCGCCTGTCGGCGCTCGACGGCCTGCCCGAAGGTGTGCAGGTGCAGTCGTTTGCGCAATACCTCAACGACAACGACGATGCCCGCGTGCGATCGGCCGCTATCGACACCCAGCCGGGTAGCCTGTCCGACATGAACGCGGCGTTCGCGACCGACGGCGCCTATGTGCACATCAGCGCCAATGCCGCCGCGGACAAGCCCATTCATGTGATCACGCTCTCCAGCGGTGGTCACGAAGACCGCATGTCGCAGGTACGCCATCGCTACGTGATGGATCGTGGCAGCCAGGCGACGGTGATCGAACACTACGCAGGCCTGGGCGATAAGCCCTACTTCACCAACGTGGTCACCGAAGCCGAAATGGGCGAGAACGCGCAGCTCACACGCTGTCGCGTACAGCAGGAATCGACACGCGGTTATCATACGGCGAGCTTTTTCGCGCACCAGACGCGCGACAGCCGCGTGTTCAACCATGGCTTCGACCTGGGTGGCCGTCTGGCGCGCACGGATACCAACGCGCGGTTGGTCGACCCGAATGCCGAAGTGCATTTCTACGGCGTCTACGTGCCGACCGGTCGTCAGCATATGGACAACCACACCTGTGTGGATCACGACACCGAGCACAGCGTGTCACGCGAGATGTACAAGGGTGTGCTGGCCGATTACGGTCGCGGTGTCTTCAACGGCAAGATCCTGATCCGCAAGGACGCGCAGAAAACCGACTCGGATCTGAGCAGCGATGCGCTGCTGTTGTCCGACAAGGCCGAGGTGGATGCCAAGCCCGAGCTGGAGATCTATGCCGACGACGTCGTGGCCGCGCACGGCTCCACCGTGGGCCAGCTCGACGAAGACGCGGTCTTCTATCTCAAGAGCCGCGGCGTGGCCGATGACGGCGCCCGCGCGATTCTGACCTACAGCTTCGCCAATGCCCTGGTGCAGAAGGTCGGTATCGCCCCGCTCGAGCGCTTTGTCGAAGCCGCGCTACTGTCCAAGCTGCCCGGCGGTCAGGGTTACGCCGACCTCGCCTGATACAACGGGTCATCCCGGAGGACGCATGGCTATAGCAGACGCTGTTCAACCCACCGCATTCGATGCCGCTCGCTTTCGTGCCGACTTTCCGATTCTGTCGGAGTCGCTCGACAGCGGCATGCGATTGTCGTATCTCGACAACGCAGCGACTACGCAAAAGCCGCTGAAGGTCATCAAGGCCAGCGACGACTACTATCGCCACGCCAACGCGAACGTGCACCGGGCGATTCACGCCCTGTCGCAACGCGCCACGCGCCAGTACGAAGGCGCGCGTGACCGGCTGATGCGCTTTATCAACGCCGCCAGCCGTGCCGAGGTGGTCTACACCCGCGGCACCACCGACGGCATCAATCTGGTGGCTCAGTGTTATGCGCGCCCGCGTTTGACCGCCGGCGACGAAATCCTGCTCACCGAGCTCGAGCACCATTCGAATATCGTGCCCTGGCAGATGGTGGCCGAAGAAACCGGCGCGAAGATCGTGGTCGTACCGGTCGAGGACGACGGCAGCGTCACGCTGGAAGCCTTCAAGCAAAAGCTTTCCGAACGCACGGCCATTGCTGCCTTTGCGCATATCTCCAACGCCCTGGGCACGGTATTACCGGTCGCCGACATGGTTGCCGCCGCGCATGCGGTGGATGCCGTGACGGTTATCGACGGCGCCCAGGCCGTGGCGCATATGCCAGTCGACGTCCAAGCCATTGGCGCTGATTTCTATGCCTTTTCCGGACACAAGCTGTTCGGCCCCACCGGGATCGGCGTGCTCTACGGCCGCGAAGCCCTGCTCGACGCCATGCCGCCTTATCAAGGCGGCGGCGACATGATCGAAACCGTGTCTTTCGACGGCACGACCTGGAACGAGCTGCCGTATAAGTTTGAAGCCGGCACGCCCAATATCGCGGGCGCGGCGGCCTTCGGCGCGGCGATCGAATACCTCGAAGGGTTCGACCTCAACGATATCGCGACCTACGAACACGGCCTGCTCGAACGCGCCACAGCAGGCATGCAAGCCATCGACGGGCTGCGCATCATCGGCACGGCCCCGGGCAAGGCGGCGACGATTTCGTTCGTAATGGAAGGCGTACACGCCCACGACATCGGCACCCTCCTCGACGAATCGGGCGTGGCTATCCGTACCGGCCACCACTGCGCCATGCCGTTGATGACACGCTTTGGTGTACCGGCAACCGCACGGGCGTCGTTCGCGGCCTACAACGACGAAGACGACGTCAACGCGCTGATCAAGGGCCTGGAAAGCGTACAGCGCATCTTCGGGTAGCCGGTAGACGTCCACACGCTGAGCCGCCGCGTTTTGGCTAAAGCTGGCCACAGACGCCCCGGTGCGTTGGCGCGCTTACCGGCTCGCATGAAACAATATCTGCCGTTTTCCTTCGCAACCGAATCGAGAGCAAGCAATGACGGACTGGGTGGATGTCGCCAAGGACGGCGAACTCAAGGAAGGCCAATGCCGAGTCGTCGATGTCGACGATGTGATGGTGGCCGTGTTCTACCGTGAAGGCGCCTATTACGCCATCGAGGACATGTGCACCCATGATGGCGGCGAGCTGGCCAGCGGCGAGGTCGAGGGCTATCAAATCATCTGTCCGCGCCACGGCGCGCGTTTCTGTATCAAGAACGGCAAGGCCCTGACCCCGCCCGCCTACGAAGACGTCCACGCGTTTCCGGTGCGCGTCGAAGACGGCATGGTTCAGGTCTGTGACGACCGCTTCGACTGACCACGATCGCTAGCCGCTCGACGAGCCGTCGGCGGGCTCGGCGATAACCGATATGGGCGTACTCGTACTGATTTTTCTCGGCTGGCTGGCCAGCCAGTACGGCCGGCCGTTACTGTTCGCCGGTCTATGGGCGCTGTTTGCGCTATTCAGCAGTCTGGCCATCGAGCAGACGGGCCTGCTCGTCGCGTTGATTCACAGCGTGCTCGCCTTCGCACTCGCAGGCCTGTATTTCTGGCTGCTCTATCGTTTTTCCGATCAGCTTCTCATCTGGCTCGCCATTCTGATCGGCTTTCCCGCGCTCGCATTCGTGGTACAGCTGCAATTGCTCGCCCGCCCCGCGACCGGTTGATCCCGCCAGGCGTATTCGTGCGCCGCGTCTGACGCAGTCACTCGCGGCGGACGGTACTGACGATCAGATTGGCACGCATGCGTTGGCGAAACACGTTCACGGCCAGACGATAGACCAGCCGGTACACCGCGCCGGTTTCCAGCAGATCGGCATGATTGAAGACCATCGCTTCGATGGTCGTATGCGCCTGCGGGTGGCGCACTTCAAGTTTCAGGTGGCGTTCGCCCACGATGCGTTGCGACACGATTTCGAAGAGGCCGTGAAACAGCGGCTCTTCGAAGCCGTTGCCCCAGGGCCCACTGGCTTCGAGCAGGCAGGCCGTATCCAGGTCCAGTTCGTGGGCAGCCAGCGAGCCGTCGGTGACGATATCCGGGCTGAGCATGGCAGCCGTCAGACGTTCGGCAACGGCTGACTCCAGCGCCTGTTCGAAGCCTTCGAGCGCGTCCGGGGAGAGCACCAGGCCCGCCGCCTGCGCATGCCCGCCGAACTGGGTGATCAGGCCCGGGTGGCGCGTATCCACCGCGGCCAGTGCGTCGCGAATATGCAGGCCGGCGATCGAACGCGCCGAGCCCTTGAGCAGACCATGGGCGCCCGGCGCGAAGGCGACGACGGGCCGACCGTGGCGCTCGCGAAGACGCGAGGCAATCAAGCCCACGATGCCTTCATGCCAATCGTGGCTATGCACCACCAGCGCCGAACGCTCGGCGGGCGTGCGCTCGAGCCTGACCAATGCGTTGTCAGCCTCGCTCTGCATACGGCGCTGCACGCTCTGACGCTGGCGGTTGATCGCCGCGAGTTCGCTGGCCTTTTGTTGCGCCGTGGCTGGATCGCGGGCCCGCAGACAGGCCACGCCGATCGACATATCCTCAAGCCGCCCGGCCGCATTCAGCCGTGGCCCCACGGCGAAGCCGATATCAGCCGCGTTCAGGCGGGCCGCATCGCGTCCGGCCACCTCGATCAGCGCCGCGATGCCGGGCCGGGCCAGGCCACGCCGTATACGCCGCAAGCCCTGGCTGACCAGCATGCGATTGAGATGATCCAGGCGCACCACATCGGCCACCGTGCCCACGGCCACCAGATCCAGATAATCGCTCAGGCGCGGCAGCGCACGATTGGCGTCTTTGGCGGCCAGACGCGCACGCACTGCGGCCATCAAATAGAAAGCGACGCCAACGCCGGCGAGCGCCTTGCCCACGAATGCACAGCCCGGCTGGTTGGGATTCACGATCGCTTCGGCGGCGGGCAGCGTATCGCCCGGCAGATGGTGATCGCATACGAGCACGCGCCAGCCCGCGCGCTGCGCGGCCGCCACGCCCGTCATGCTGGCAATGCCGTTGTCGACGGTGACAATCAGATCGCCGGGCTCGCCCGCGCCTACGGCCTCGACTACCGCAGGCGACAGGCCATAACCGTGACGCGCGCGATGCGGCAGGAAATAGGACACACGCCCTGCCCCCATGGCTTCGAGCACATCGCACACGAGTGCGGTGCTGGTCGCACCATCGGCGTCGAAATCACCCACGATCAGAATCCGATGGCCGCCCTGCATGGCGTGCTCGATCAAATCGCAGGCACGGTCGATACCGCGCAGGCCGGAAAAATGCGGCAGCCCGCGCAGGCCATAATCCAGCTCGTCGGGCGTTGTCACGCCGCGCCCGGCATACAGGCGTTGCAATAACGGCGATTCGATAGCGCTTAGCCCAGGGGCTACGTCTGCACGGCGCTCGACGATGCGTGGCAACTCGGGTTGGTCGCGCCTCATGGCCTGGTCAGACATGGCGGCTTCAAACACGGCGGGCGACGCCAACCGGCGTCGCGGCCCGCCTAGTGGCGATGTTCGGCGACGTAGGCCTGTACCGCTTTCAGTTCGGCGGGCAGTACGTCGTAGCGCTCTTCGCGCGTCATCAGATCGTGCATGTTCTCGGGCAACGGCGCGCCTTCAAAGCCGGCCTTGACCACGGCTTCCTCGAACTTGGCGGGGTGCGCGGTAGCCAGCGTGATCATCGGCGTCGTGGCATCGCTGCGCACCCGCTGGGCGGCCCGGTAGCCGGTCGCGGTATGCGGATCGAGCAGCTCGCCCGTGTGTTCGAAGGCTTCGCGGATCACTTCCAGAATCGTGTCGTCGTCCACGCTATGGCTGGCGAACAGCTTGCGCAGATCGGCCAGTGGCGCGTCGTCGAGCGCGGTGGGCGAATCGGCAAAGCGGGCCATCAGATCGGCCACGGCCTGACCGTCGCGCCCATAGGCTTCGAACAGCAAACGTTCGAAGTTCGACGACACCACGATATCCATGGACGGCGCGAGCGTGGGCTTGAGCTCGGTCTTGGAGAAATCGTTGTCGGTGATCGTGCGATGCAGAATGTCGTTGGCGTTGGTCGCGATCACGAACTGCTTGACCGGCAGGCCCATGCGTTTGGCCATATAGCCGGCGAACAGGTTGCCGAAGTTGGCCGACGGCACACAGAAGCTGACTTCGCGATGCGGCGCGCCCATGGCCACCGCCGACGCCACGTAGTAGACGATCTGGGCCATGATGCGGGCCCAGTTGATCGAGTTCACCGCGATCAGGCGCGTGCCCTGCAAGAACCCCTGGTCAGCGAAACTGGCCTTGACCATGGCCTGGGCGTCGTCGAAATTACCTTCAATCGCGATATTGTGGACATTGTCGGCCAGCACGGTGGTCATCTGCCGACGCTGCACCGCCGACACGCGCTCGTGCGGATGCAGAATGAATATGTCCAGGTTGTCGCAGTGGCGACAGCCCTCGATCGCGGCCGAGCCGGTATCGCCCGACGTGGCGCCCATGATCACGCCCTTTTCATCGCGCTTGGCAAGAAAATGATCGAGCAGGCGCCCGAGCAGTTGCAGCGCGACATCCTTGAACGCCAGTGTCGGCCCATGGAACAGCTCGAGCAGATGGTGGTTGTGCGACAGCTGCTTGAGCGGCACGACCGCGTCGTGCTTGAAGGTGGCATAGGTTTCGTCGATCAGGCGACGAAAGATGGCGTCGTCGATCTCGCCGCCCACGAACGGCTTCATCACCCGAAAGGCGATTTCGGTATACGGCAGCCCTGCCATCGCCGCGATCTCGTCGCGCGAGAACTCGGGGATATGCTCAGGCACATACAGGCCACCGTCGCTGGCCATGCCGGTGAGCACGACCTCTTCGAAACTCAGCGCGGGCGCATCGCCGCGGGTGCTGATATATCGCATGGTTCGCCTCGCGCCGTTAGTCTTCGAATTGGGCCACGCGCATATGCACGATGCCCTCGCGCGCGTAGGGCAGCGAGCGAATATGATCGAGCACTTTCATCAACTGGCCTTCGCGAGCAGCCTTGGTCACGATCATCACGCGGGCATCGTCTTCCTCGGTGGGCGGGTCCTTCTGCAGGATGGCCTCGATACCGATCTGCTGATCCGCCAGCGCACGCGTGATCTCGGCCATCACGCCGATCTGGTCGGCAACCTGCACCCGGAAATAATGGCCGCAGACGAAATCCTCGTGGCCCACGATCGGCTCGTCGGTGATTTCATCCGGCTGGAAGGCCAGATGCGGTACCCGCCCTTTCGGGTCGATGCTCATGATGCGTACGGTATCGATCAGGTCCGCGACCACGGAGGAGGCCGTCGGGCCCGCGCCGGCGCCCGCGCCGTAGTAAACGGTCGGGCCTACGGCATCGCCATGGACCATGATCGCGTTCTTCTCGCCCTCGACGTTGGCCAACAGCGCCTTCTGCGATACCAGGGTCGGATGCACACGCAATTCCACACCGTTGTCGCCGCGCCGGGCGATGCCCAGATGCTTGATGCGGTAGCCCAGTTCCGCGCAGTACTCGATATCCACGCTGTCGATATCGCGAATGCCCTGGGTGAAGATCTTGTCGAACGACAACGGAATGCCGAAGGCGATCGCGCCGATAATGGCCAGTTTGTGGGCCGCATCGATGCCTTCCACGTCGAAGGTCGGGTCGGCCTCGGCGAAGCCCAGGCGCTGCGCATCGGCCAACGCATCCTCGAAGCTCTGGTCCTCGAAGATCATCTGGCTGAGAATGAAATTGCCGGTGCCGTTGATGATGCCGGCGACCCATTCGATATGGTTGGCCGCCAGGCTTTCACGCATCGCCTTGATGATCGGAATACCGCCGGCCACGGCGGCCTCGAAGGAAACCACCACACCGGCCTCGTCGGCCGCGGCGAAAATCTCGTTACCGTGCAATGCAATCAGATGCTTGTTCGCGGTGACCACATGCTTGCCGTTGGCAATGGCGGCCATGACCAGATCGTAGGCCTCGGTATCGCCGCCGATCAGCTCCAGCACCACGTCGATATTCGGATCGGTGACCACGGCCTGGCAATCGGTGCCGATTTCGATATCGGCGGTGGCGCATTCGCGCGCCTTGTCGGGGTTGCGCACGGCTGCGCGCACCACGCGAATCTCGCGCCCGGCACGACGGGTAATCTCCACGCCGTTGCGTTCGAGCAGATTGACCGCGCCCGCACCCACGGTGCCGAGCCCGAGTAGTCCTACGTTGACCGGTTGCACTCTCGTCTCCTGGTTGTATTCGCGCAGCGCGCGGCTACAGGCTGTCGATCAGCCCGTCGCGCTTGAACATGCGTTTGATGTTGCGCAGCGCCTGGCGCGTGCGTTGTTCGTTCTCGATCAGGCCGAAACGCACATGCGTATCGCCGTACTCGCCAAAGCCCACGCCGGGCGACACGGCCACTTCGGCGTCGGCCAGCAGTTTCTTGGTGAATTCCAACGAACCCATTTCCAGATACGGCTCGGGGATCGGCGCCCACACGAACATCGTGGCCTTGGGCCGATCGACCCGCCAGCCGATATCGTTGAGGCCGTCGCAGAGCACGTCGCGGCGCTTCTGGTACATGTCCCGAATCTCGGTCACGCAATCCTGCGGGCCGTTGAGCGCGGCGATCGCGGCCACCTGCACGGGCGTGAACATGCCGTAGTCGAGATAGGATTTCATGCGTGCCAGGGCCGCGATCAGTGTCGGGTTGCCACACATGAAGCCCACCCGCCAGCCGGGCATGTTGTAGCTCTTGGACAGCGTATAGCACTCCACGGCCACATCCTTGGCGCCCGGCACCTGCAGAATCGACGGCGCTTCGTAGCCGTCGAAACACAGATCCGCATAGGCCAGATCCTGCACGATCCACAGATCGTACTCGCGTGCCATGGCCACACAGCGCTCGAAAAATTCCAGCTCCACGCACTGGGTGGTCGGGTTGGCCGGAAAATTGAGCAGCATCATCTTCGGGCGCGGCCAGGATTCCTTGATCGCGCGTTCCAGCTCGGCGAAGAAGTCCGAGTCGGGCATCATGCGCACATGACGCACGTCCGCACCGGCGATCACCGCGCCGTAGGGATGGATCGGATACGCCGGGTTGGGCACCAGCACCTGATCGCCGTGCTCGAGAATGGCGAGCATGAGATGCGCCAGGCCCTCTTTCGAGCCCATGGTGACGATCGCTTCGGTCGCCGGGTCCAGATCCACATCGAACTTGCGCTTGTACCAGTCGCAGATGGCCAGGCGCAGGCGCGGCACGCCCTTGGATACCGAATAACGATGCGTATCCGGGCGCTGGGCGGCGTCCACGAGCTTGTTGACGATATGGTCGGGCGTGGGCTGGTCGGGGTTGCCCATGCCGAAATCGATGATGTCCTCGCCCCGCGCTCGCGCCGCCTGCTTGAGTTCGCCGATGATGCCGAATACATACGGCGGCAAGCGTTTGATACGCGCGAATTCAGATTTGGGCGACGGATTTGACATGGTCGATCGGGTTCATGAGCCACGGCGGGCTCGGTGGGACATACAAACAAGACAAGACGCGGCAGTTTGCCAGAATCGCCCGCAAGCGACTACCGGCGTGCCGGACCGCGTAAAGCCGGCTTGTGGCCGACCTTACCCGGGCCGACCAACCGAGGCGGACCTTGGCGGTCCAGGCACCGGAGACACGGGCCAAGCGCGTACGGGATCAATCGGCGTTGGGCAGTACGCTGGCCGGGTCGATGGGCCGACCGTCGCGCCGAATCTCGAAATGCAGCATCGGCTGGTTCTGCGGGCCCAGACCCATATCGGCGATATGCGTGCCGGCGGCCACGTCCTGGCCCTGCGAGACGCGAGTATTGCGGGTGAAGCCGTAGGCCGAGAGATATTTTTCGTCGTGCTTGATGATGATCAACTTGCCGTAGCCCTTGAGCCCGGTGCCGTTATAGACCACGCGGCCACTCGACGCCGCATAGACCGGCGAGCCCTCGCGCCCGCCGATATCGATGCCCTGGCGCGTGCGCTGGGCTGCATAGCTGCGAATGATCGAACCGCTGGCCGGCCATTGCCAGCCGTCCGCGCTTGGCCCGCCGGTGCGCGTTGGCTGGGTCGGCGCCTGGCGGCTGGCCTGGGTTATCTGCGCATCGGTGGCCGCATCCGCGTCGTCCGAGGCCGTGGGGGCCGTGGTCGGCGCGGCCGGGCGACTCGCGGTATTCGGGCGCGCCGGCGGCGCGTGCTCGATGGTGCGCTTGAGTTCGGGTGTGGATGCCTGAATGGCGGCTTCCTGGGCGGCACGCGAATCCTGCGGCGCACGCGCAACCCGGGGCTGGCGTGGTGCCGGCGGCGCCGCCACGGGCCGGTCGCGTTGCGTCGTATTGCGGCGCGGATAATCCAGCGGCGGGTACGGGTCCAGCGATATGCGCTGACCCACTTCGATGATGTAGGGCGCGCGAATGTTGTTCCAGCGAGCCAGATCGCGCCAGTCCATGCCGTAAGTCGCCGCGATCTTCGACAGCGTATCGCCGCGGCGCACGGTATAGGTATCCGGACGCATCGCGCCGCGGATGGAGCAACCGGCGAGCGCGACTACCACGAGTAGCACCAGCGCCAGGCGCTTCATCGCAACTGCAGTACGGCGATGACGACAACGATGACGGCGACGATAGCCCATCCGATCCAATCGATATATTTGAGCAGGCGTTGCTCGAAAACCGGTCCCAGAAAGCGTACCAGCCCGGCCACCAGAAAAAAGCGAACGCCGCGGCCCACGATGGAACCCGCCACGAACGGCAAAAACGGCATGGCCACGGCGCCCGCGGCGATCGTGAACACCTTGTACGGAATCGGCGATACGCCGGCGAGCAATACCGCCCAGAAGCCATAGGTTTCAAACCAGTCCCGGGCGGTGGCATAGGCCGAATAATAGCCCAGCTCCTTGAGCCAGGGCAGCAAGGCTTCCAGAAACAGCGCGCCGATCCAGTAGCCGAGCATACCGCCCACCACCGACGCAACCGTGGTGATCGCGGCGAACTGCCAGGCCCGGCTCGGGCGCGCCAGCGTCATCGGCGCCAGCATGACATCCGGCGGAATCGGGAAGAACGAGGACTCCGCAAACGCCAGCAATGCCAGTAACGACGGCGCGCGGCGGTGGCCGGATGCCCGGACCATCCAGTCGTAGAGACGCCGGAACATCAGTTGCCGTGCCCTGCCCGTGTCGTAACCCGGGCTATGGTGTGCGTACGCCTTTCTGCGTGTTCAATGACTGGGTTCATCGCTACGCTGCTCGATCAGGGGAACGAAACTCACCGCGTCGAGCACGACCTGCTCGAAATAGCCGCCGTCGCGGCGTACCACGATCAGCCGTTGATCGCCGCTCGGGCCCACCGGCACGATCATGCGCCCGCCATCGGCGAGCTGTTCGTAGAGCGAGGTAGGCAGCGTTTCTGCGCCCGCAGTCACCAGAATGGCCTCGAACGGACCATAATCGGGCAGACCCAGCACCCCGTCGCGCGCCAGGCGCGAGCGGATATTGCGATAGCCCAGTTCGGCAAACCGGCGGCGGGCGCGCTCGTAGAGCGGCTCGATACGTTCGACGGTATAGATCGACGGCACGATCTCGGCGAGCACCGCGGCCTGATAACCACTGCCGGTGCCGATTTCGAGCACATTGTCCGGCACGCCGTCGGCGATCAGCAGAGCTGTCATCTGGGCGACGATATAAGGCTGGGAAATAGTCTGGCCGTAGCCAATCGGCAGCGCGGTATCGTCGTAGGCCCGGCTGGTCATGGCTTCGTCGACGAACTGATGCCGCGGCACCTTTTCCATGACCTCGAGCACGATTTCGTTGTCGATACCCAGCCCGCGCAGCCGTTCGACCAGGCGCGCCCGGCTGCGTGCCGAGGCCATACCGAAGCCACGCACATGCGGATGTTTGTCCTGCATGTTCAAAGCCGGCGTACCCAGTCGCCAAGCGCACCGACCGCATCGTGCTGGGTGAGATCGATCTGGATCGGCGTGATCGACACCTGCCCCTGGGCGATGGCATGAAAGTCGGTACCGGGGCCGGCATCGGCCTCGCCGCCGGCACGTCCGATCCAGAAGATCGGCCGCCCGCGCGGATCGCTGTCTTCGACCAGCTGTTCTGCCCGATGGCGGTTGCCCAACCGCGTGGCGACAAAACCGCCGAGCTCTTCGTAGGACAGATCCGGCACGTTGACATTGAGAATGGTGTCACGCGGCAGCGGATGCGCGATGAGCAGTTTCACGACCGCAACCGCAACCCGAGCCGCGGTATCAAAATGGCGCGGGTTCTCGCCCACCAGCGAAATCGCCACCGCAGGCAGGCCCAGCGAGCGACCTTCGGTGGCGGCGGCCACGGTACCCGAATACAGCACGTCGTCGCCGAGATTGGCGCCGTGGTTGATACCGGAGACGACCATATCCGCCTCCTGTTCGAACAGACCGGTGGTGGCCAGATGCACACAGTCGGTGGGCGTGCCGTCGACCGAATACAGCCCTTCGGCGACCTGGTTGACGCGTAGCGGGCGTTCCAGGGTGAGCGAGTTGCTCGCACCGCTGCGGTTACGATCGGGGGCGACCGTGACCAGCTCGTCACATATCCTGACCAGCGCGCCACGCAGCGCGGTCAGGCCGGGCGCGTGACAGCCGTCATCGTTACTCAGCAGTAATCGCATGCAAGGGTTCGATAGATAGCGAGAATATCGGCGCGTGCAAGCACGCCGCAGGCTCGCTAGCATAGCTAAATCGACGCTTTTCTGCTTGAGTGAATCGCCCGGCATGGCCCACCGTCGCAATCGACCCGACCCCACACGCGCCGATCGCGATACCCCGGTCAGCGACGACGACAGCGCGCTGTTTCGCGAGGCCGTGGGCCCGGTCGCCGAAATCGCCAAAGGCCAACGCCGACGGCCGTGGCGTGATATGCCCTCCGCGCGGCCTGCCATGCGTGAGGCCGACGAACAGGCAGTGATCGGCGAACTGCTGGATTTCTCGCCCGGCGACGATATCGAAACCGGTGACGACCTGTTCCACCGCCGCGAAGGCGTCCAACTGTCGGTGATGCGCAAGCTACGCCGTGGCCAGTATCGCTGTCAGGCCGAAATCGACCTGCACGGCATGATCGTGGATGTTGCGCGCTATTGTCTGGCGGTATTCCTGCGCGAAGCACTCGATCGTGGCTATCGCTGCGTGCGCGTGGTCCACGGCAAGGGCCTGCGCTCGGGCCACCGCGGGCCGGTCCTCAAGGTCAAGGTCGCGCACTGGCTGCGCCAGCGCGACGAAGTGCTCGCCTATTGCTCGGCGCGCGAGAACGACGGTGGTACCGGCGCGGTATACGTGCTGCTTCGACGGGGCTGAATGCTTAGCGGCGCCGATCTGGCCTTGCTTTGACGCTGCCGCCGACAGGCAGCTCTCGGCCCTGGGCCAAACCGCGCGGTCAGCCCGCCTCGACGGCATCCACGATTTCGCGCAGTACGCTGGTCGCGAACGCACCGGGCGGCAACCAGAACGACAGCACGAGCGTTGTATCGTCCTCGAACTGCCAATCCAGCGACGGTACGGCCAGACGCAGCGCGCGACGCCCGGCATCCACGTCGCAACGCTCGAGCCCGGCCACCAGATCGCCGTATTCAGCCAGCACCGCCTGTTCGAGTGATTGCGCACGGCCGCTGATCACGTCCTGGCCACCACGGCCGGCCATCGGCCCGCTGGGGTGGATGTCGAAACGCGCCAGCCGCTGTTCCAGTTCGTCGGCGCTCTGCTCGGTGTCGGCCAGCGAGAAGACGCTGTGGCTGCCGTCGAGCATCACCGCTTCGCCGTCGATCAGCGCATTCCAACTGCCATCGCGAACGCGGGCATCAACAACCGCATTGAACAACAGCGAACGCGCGGCCGATAGCGCGAAGCCGCGCCGGTTGCGCGACAGCCGCTTGCCGGCGAACAGCGCCCGCGAGAGGCCGAGATTGCGACCGCCATGACCGAAGCGCTGCGCCCCGAAATAATTGGGTACGCCCATCGCGCGTACGCGCTCCAGATCGGCTTCAAGTGTTTGCCGATCGGCCACCAGTGCGCGCAGGCGTAGAACGAACCGATTGCCGCGATGCGCCCCGCGCTTGAGCTTGCGTTCGTGGCGGCGCATTTCGAGCACTTCGATACCGTCGATTCCGCCGAGATCCGGCAGTTCACGGGCGATGGGCCAGGCGATCGACAACCACTGGCGGGTGACCGCGTGACGATCTTTCATGCCCGCGAAGCCGATCTGGCGCGGATGCACGCCGGTCGCACGCGACAGCGCCTGAACCGCATCCTGTGTGTTCAGCCCGGTTTTTTCGATCCGGCACCACAGATGTTCGCCGCTGCCGGACAAGGCGATATCGCAGTCTTCATCGACAAAGAAATCGGCCGGCTGCTGGCGCAGCACGGCGCGCGCCGCGGGCGCTGGGCCACGCGCATAGGCCAATGCGGCCATATCGACCGCATCGCCATCGACAAGCGTCATTGGTCGTCCGATGCGTCGTCGGCGGCCTTGGGCTCAGGCTTGGACGGGGTCGATCCGGGCGGCGCGATGGTCAGAAAGAACTCCTCGTCGCGCTTGATCATGCCCATATCCGAACGCGCGCGCCCTTCCGTGGCACTCTCGCCGGATTTGAGGTCGTCGACCTCGGCCTGCAACGCATCGTTGCGGGCCTCGTTGCGCTCGTTGGCGGCGCGCAGGTCCTGCTTCATCTCGCTCAGACGATGCACTTCCGCCCAGCCACCATCGGCAATCCAGAGCCGATACTGCAACGCGGCAAGCACGACCAGAAGCACGATGATGACGGCGCGATACATGCGGCGATTGTAGCGCGGCGGCCTAGGCTGTCTAGCGCCGGACAGATCTGCGCTCAGCCGCGACAGCCGGTGGCCGATCTCGGCACGCATCGTACTCATATCGCGACGTCGCTCAGGCATGGCCGGGTTGGGCGCGCCAAAACCCGATCAAAAGCCGACGTTGAACGCGGCGCGACCCGGGTAGACCGCCCGTGTACCCAGCTCGGCTTCGATCATGAGCAGGCGGTTGTACTTGGCGATCCGGTCCGAGCGCGACAGCGAGCCGGTCTTGATCTGGGTCGCCGAGGTGGCCACGGCCAGATCCGCGATCGTGGAATCCTCGGTTTCGCCGGAGCGATGCGACACCACCGCCGTGTATTCGGCGCGCGTGGCCACGTCGATGGCACGCAGGGTTTCGGTAAGCGTGCCGATCTGGTTGGGCTTGATCAGAATCGAGTTGGCGATGCCTTCCTCGATGCCTTTCTGGAGGATGCGCGTGTTGGTCACGAACAGGTCGTCGCCCACCAGCTGCACGCGATCGCCCAGGCGCTCGGTGAGCAGCGCCCAGCCATCCCAGTCGTCTTCGGCCATGCCGTCTTCGATCGTGATGATCGGGTACTGGTCGACCAGCCCCGCCAGATAATCCACGAAGCCGGCTGCGTCGTAGTCGACGTTTTCGGACGACAGCTTGTAGCGCCCGTTTTCGCAGAACTCGGTGCTGGCGGCATCGAGGCCGAGCCAGACATCGCCACCGGGCTTGTAGCCCGCGCGTTCGATGGCCTCGACCAGGGTATCCAGCGCAGCGGCGTTCGACGGCAGATTCGGCGCGAAGCCGCCCTCGTCGCCCACCGCCGTGGCCAGCCCGCGTTCGCCCAGCAGCTTCTTGAGATGCTGGAAGATTTCAGCACCGCAGCGCATGGCTTCCGAAAAACTCGGCGCGCCAGCGGGCACGATCATGAACTCCTGCATGTCGACGTTGTTGTCGGCATGGGCGCCGCCGTTGATGACGTTCATCATCGGCACCGGCAGGTTCACGGCATCGTCGTGGCCGAGAAAGTCATACAAGCCCTGCTTGTTATCGTTGGCCGCGGCGTGGGCCACCGCCAGCGACACACCCAGCAGCGCATTCGCGCCCAGCCGACCCTTGTTGTCGGTACCGTCGAGTTCGATGAGCGTCTTGTCGAGACCGGCCTGGTCGTCGGCTTCGAAGCCCTTGAGCTTCTTGGCGATTTCGCCGTTGATATTGGCCACGGCCCGGGTCACGCCCTTGCCGAGAAAACGATCGGCATCGCCATCACGCAATTCCACGGCTTCGAGGCTGCCGGTGGAGGCGCCCGAGGGCACCATGGCCGTGCCGACGGCACCGGTTTCCAGCGTTACGCGGGCCGCTACCGTGGGGTTGCCGCGCGAATCGATGACCTGGTATCCACGAATTTGCTTGATCTTCGACATAGGAATACTGCTTTCGCGTTTATTTAAGGTTGGACGAGCGTCGATTCGATCGTGCCGCGGCGCTTGACCACGCCATCGAGCTCGACCAGCGTTTCCAGCAGCTCGCGCATATGCGCAAGCGGCCATGAGTTGGGCCCATCACACAGGGCATTGTCGGGGTCCGGATGGGTTTCCATGAACAAACCGGAAATACCGGCCGCCACGGCCGCACGCGACAGTACCGGAATCTGCTCGCGCGCGCCGCCCGAGCGTGTGCCCTGCCCGCCCGGCAGCTGTACCGAATGGGTGGCATCGAACACCACCGGGCAATCGGTGTCACGCATGATCGCCAGACTGCGCATATCGGCCACGAGATTGTTGTAGCCAAAGGCATAGCCGCGCTCGCAGACCATGATCTGCTCGCCGCCCGCGGCCCGGGCCTTGGCGACGACGCCGTTCATCTCGGCCGGCGACAGGAACTGGCCTTTCTTGATATTCACTGGCGTGCCGCTGGCCGCGACCGCCTGGATGAAATCGGTCTGGCGGCAGAGAAACGCCGGCGTCTGCAACAAATCCACGACCTCGGCGACCGGCGCGATCTGGGATTCGACGTGCACATCGGTGGTCACGGGCACGCCGATGTCGCGCTTGACCGCAGCCAGCATATCCAGGCCGGCATCGATGCCGGGGCCGCGATAACTATCGCCGGAACTGCGGTTGGCCTTGTCGAACGAGCCCTTGAAGATATAGCCGATGCCCAGCTCGCGACAGAGCTCGGCCAGATGCCCGGCCACGTCCATGATCATGCCGGGCGATTCCAGGCTGTCCGGCCCGGCGATGAGAAACAACGGCCGGTCGATGCCGACCTCGAAATCGCACAGTCGCATGGCCATCAGCCGGTCGCGCCTGCCGTACAGTGGGCGCGCGCCGCGGCAATGAAGCCGATGAACAGCGGATGCCCGGAACGCGGCGTGGAGGTGAATTCCGGATGGAACTGGCAGCCCAGAAACCACGGATGATCCGGCAGCTCGACAATCTCGACCAGGTTGTCTTCTGCCGAGATGCCGGAAAACACCAGGCCCTTGTCGGCCAGCACGTCGCGATAGTGGTTGTTGAATTCGTAACGATGGCGATGGCGTTCGAACACCTCGGTGGCGTTGTAACAACGCGCGGCCAGCGTATCGGGCACCAGATCGCAGCGCTGCTCGCCCAGGCGCATGGTCCCACCCAGATCCACATCGGCGTGGCGTTTTTGCACCTCGCCGGCCAGATCATGCCATTCCGTGACCAGGGCAATCACCGGATGCGCGGGATTGGCCACGAACTCCGTGCTGTGGGCGCCTTCCAGGCCCGCGATATCGCGCGCGAATTCGATACAGGCCACCTGCATGCCCAGACAGATGCCGAAATACGGAATCTGATGGGTGCGGGCATAGCGCGCCGCGGTAATCTTGCCTTCGATGCCACGTTCGCCAAAGCCGCCGGGCACGAGGATCGCATCCATGCCGGCCAGGCACTCGCCGCCGTCGCGTTCGACCGTCTCCGAATCCAGATAATGGATATCCACCCGGGTGCCCGTATGCAAACCGGCATGTGACAGCGCTTCGTTGACCGACTTGTAGGCATCGGCCAGATCCACATACTTACCCACCATGGCCACCTTGACGGTGACATCCTGGGTACGGCGGGCTTCCACGAGTTCTGCCCAGTTGGACAGATCCGCGCTCGGCGCGGAAATATTGAAATGCTCGAGTACCAGCGCGTCCAGCGACTGGGCCTGCAGCAGGCCCGGCATCTTGTAGATGTCGTCGACGTCGATACAGGCGATCACCGCGCGCTCGGACACGTTGGTGAACAACGCGATCTTGCGGCGTTCGTTCTCCGGCAACGGCCGGTCCACGCGACACAGCAGAATATCCGGCTGGATGCCGATCGAGCGCAGCTCCTTGGCCGAATGCTGGGTCGGTTTGGTCTTCATCTCGCCGCTGGAAGCGATATAGGGCACCAGCGTCAAATGCATGAACAGCACCCGGTGATGGCCGAGCTCGACCGCGAACTGACGAATCGCCTCGAGAAACGGCAGCGATTCGATATCGCCCACCGTGCCGCCGATCTCGACCAGGCAGATGTCCGCGCCCTCGCCGCCTTCGAGAATGCAGCGCTTGATCTCGTCGGTGATATGCGGGATGACCTGCACCGTGCCACCCAGGTAGTCGCCGCGGCGCTCCTTGTTGATGACGTTGTTGTAGATCTGACCGGTGGTGAAATTCGACAGCCGGGACGTGCGCGTTTTCAGAAAGCGCTCGTAATGGCCCAGATCCAGGTCGGTTTCGGCGCCGTCGCGGGTCACATAGACCTCGCCGTGCTGGAACGGGCTCATGGTGCCCGCATCCACGTTCAGATACGGATCGAGCTTGATTACCGAGACGCGTTGGCCCCGTGCTTCAAGCAGTGCGCCGAGCGACGCTGCCGCGATGCCTTTGCCGAGCGAGGACACCACCCCGCCGGTCACGAAAATATAGCGGGTACCCGCCGCGTCGCCTGCCATGCGCGATCCAAGACTCATACCGGGGAATAACAGCGCGCATGCTAGCCGAAAGGTCGGTCACCGACAACGCGCAATCGCGCGCTATGCCGGTCGATCGCGCCAGATGAAGCGACCGATATCGCAGTGCAACAGCTGTGCGACATGCGGATGCCGCCAGATATCGCCAATCGCAATCAACGTATCCGCGTGGTAGACCAGCGGCACGCGCGCGCGCAGCCACGGCGCAAGGCGCGCTTCGCGCAGAATATCCTTCACCCCTCGATGCCCGCCCTGCGCATCGCTGACCCGCTCACCGCCGCGACGCAGCCGGACTTCCAGATCCAGATCGCGCGGCGGCGCCGGCGCCAGCGCAATCTCGCCACAGCCGGCCGGCAACGTCGCAGGCGCGCGCCCGTGCCAGACACAGGCGAACCGCTCGGGCACGGGCGCAAGACGGGCCATGGCATACAGCCGCCCGTCGAACAGGCGCACCTCGGTATCGGCGAACGCAACACAGGGGCTGGCCGCCAGGCGCGACGCGCCAAGCGCCACGATCGCCGCGACGTGGCGATGATCCGGGCGATCGTGTCCGTCCTGGTCGAGCCAGCGTCGCACGACCTGCTTCGCCCGGGGCCAGTCCAGCGTTGCCAGCGCGCTGGCGTCGAGCGTCGCATCGTTGCGCCACATCTGTGCGAGATCGATATCGGCCAGCGCGTCGATAGCGGCCGCGGCTTCGCCGGCATGGGCGGCACTGCGCGACAGCAGTCGATCGGCTTGCGGCCAGCGCTTTCTGAGTTCCGGCATGACCGCTTCGCGCAAAAAGCTGCGGGCCACATTCGGATCGTGATTGCTGGGATCATCGATCCAGTCGAGCTGGTGCGCGCGCGCATAGGCAGTGATCGTATCGTGGTCGATATGCAGCCAGGGCCGCCAGTGGCAATGGGCGCCGAGGGCAGCCACCCGTGGCATGGCCGCCAGCCCTTGGGGCCCGGCGCCGCGCAGCGCCTGCAACACAAAGGTCTCGGCCTGATCGCGGGCATGATGGGCAGTGATCAGCGTCTCGCCGCGTGCCAGTTCGGCTTCGAGCGCGGCATAGCGCGCCTTGCGTGCCGCGGCTTCCAGGCCGCGCCCGCGGGTTTCGACGGCGACGTCGAGCCGCGTGAAAGCCACGCCCGAGGCCTCGGCCTGGCGTGCACAGGCGAGCGCCCAGGATTGCGCCTCGGGCTGCAGGTGATGACAGACATGAATCGCGCGTACAGGCCACGTCGGCGCGCTGTCGATAAGCGCATGCAACAAGGCCGTGGAGTCCAGACCGCCGCTGAATGCGACAGCCAGTCGCTTTGTACCGGTGGGGACCTGCGCAAACGCTGCAGGCAGGGCCGCGAAGGCGTCGTTCACCCCACGAGCTTGAAATCGCCGAAGGCCATCCAGCGGTTATAGCGCGCTTCCAGCAGTTCATCCACGCCCATGCGCTTGAGCCGGGTCATGTTTGCCAGCAGCCGTTCGCGCATCTGGCTCATCAGCTGCTTGGGGTCGCGATGCGCGCCGCCAAGCGGCTCTTCCAGCACTTCGTCGACCAGCTTGAGTCGGTGCAGGTCTTCCGAACCCACTTTCATCGCTTCAGCCGCTTCTTCGGCACGTTCGGCCGATTTCCACAGAATCGAGGCACAGCCTTCCGGCGAGATGACCGAATAGATGCTGTACTGGAGCATCATCAGATGATCGCCCACGCCCACGGCCAGCGCGCCGCCCGAGCCGCCCTCGCCCACGACCGTGCACAGAATCGGCACACGCAGGCGTGCCATTTCGAACAGATTGCGCGCGATCGCTTCGGACTGATTGCGTTCTTCCGCGCCAATGCCCGGATAGGCGCCAGGCGTATCGATGAAGGTCAGCACCGGCATGTTGAAACGCTCGGCGAGCTTCATCAGCCGCAGCGCCTTGCGATAGCCCTCGGGCCGCGGCATGCCGAAGTTGCGATGAATCTTTTCCTTGGTATCGCGGCCTTTCTGGTGGCCGATCACCATCACCGACTGACCCCCCAGGCGTGCCGTACCGCCGATGATCGCGGCATCGTCGGCATAGGCGCGATCGCCATGCAGCTCGACGAAATCGGTGAACATGCCGTCGATATAGTCCTGGGTATAGGGTCGCAGCGGATGGCGCGCCATCTGCGCGACCTGCCAGGTCGACAGCTTGGAAAAGATCTGCTCGGTCAGGTTGCGGCGCTTGCCCTCGAGCTTGGTAATCTCTTCATTGAGATTGACCTCGCTGCCGTCGGCGACGAAGCGCAGTTCCTCGATCTTTTCCTGCAACTCCGCAATCGGCTGTTCGAAATCGAGATAGTCGAGGTTTTTCTGCGCCATCGTGTATTGCTGCTGCGACCGCTGCGCGGTTTACTGGGTAAGAGACTGCCCGCGACGATAACGTACTTGCACGTGATCCGCACCCACGAGGTGCTTGAGATCGGCCAGCAATTCGTCGCACAGGCGTACACGGGTCTCGCCAAGCGTGAGCACGGCACGGGCCTGATCGTTGCTGTAGCGCACGACGACATCGCAGCCCGCCTCCTCGGCACGGTGGCGATCCACACAGCCGACCAGCGCCTCGACATCCACCTTGGGCGTGGCCCGCAGCAACACCCGATGGGCAAATCGCGCCTGCGCTGTGTCGAAATCCATCACCGTTTCCGCATTCAGACGGAAACCATCGGTAAAGTCGTCGAACTGCAACTTGCCTTCGACCACGACGAGCTTGTCCGCGGCGAGTAGATGACCGTATTCGGCGGCCTTGTCCTCGAACAGCGGACATTCGATACGCGCGCTGCCGTCGTCGAGCACCACGATGATGCGCCGGCCTTTTTTCATGCGCCGGACTTCCACCACCAGACCCGCGACCACCGCACTACGCTTGTTGCCGCC
The DNA here is from genome assembly GCF_040361255.1 of Salinisphaera sp. T5B8. Lineage (NCBI taxonomy): Bacteria > Pseudomonadati > Pseudomonadota > Gammaproteobacteria > Salinisphaerales > Salinisphaeraceae > Salinisphaera > Salinisphaera sp. T5B8. The sequence goes on from NZ_APNG01000020.1 coordinate 37,234, forward strand.
GCGCCGACCGCGCCCGCCTTCCTCCGGACGCGGCATGGCCGCGACCTGTTCGGCGATCTTGCCATTGGTCATCAGTGCCAGTTCGTCTTCCCAGGCCTTGATGGGATGGCCGGTCAGATACAACCCCAGCGTGTCGCGCTCGGCCTTGAGGCGTTCGTCCTCCGGCCATTCCGGGCGCTCTTCCAGCGGCGGGCCCATGTTGTCGGCAGCGTCTTCGGCGAGCCCGAACATGTCGTTCTGACCGGCACTGGCCGCATTGCGATCCTGCTCGGCGGCGGCCAGCGCACGCGTGAGCCCCTGCATGAGGCTGGCCCGGTTCGGGCCGAGCTGATCCAGCGCGCCGGCGTTGATCAATGCTTCCAGCGCGCGTCGGTTGGCCTTGGAGGTATCGATACGCCGGCAGAAATCATAGAGATTGGCGTAGGCACCGTTTGCACGGCGTTCCTCCATCACGGTCTCGATCGCGCCGCGGCCCAGACCCTTGATCGCGCCGAGGCCGTAGCGAATGGCGTTATCGTCGACCACGGAAAAGTTGTATTCCGAGGAATTCACGTCCGGCGGCAGCACATCGATATTCAATCGATGGCATTCGTCGATCATGATCACGACCTTGTCGGTGTGATCCATATCCGCGGAGAGCACCGCCGACATGAAATCGGCCGGGTAATAAGCCTTGAGCCAGGCGGTCTGGTACGACACCAGCGCGTAGGCGGCCGAATGCGACTTGTTGAAGCCGTAGCCGGCGAATTTCTCGACCAGATCGAAGATATAGGCCGCGGTATCCTCTTCGATACCGTTGGCCACTGCGCCCTTGACGAAGCCATCCCGTTGCTTGGCCATTTCCTCGGGCTTTTTCTTGCCCATGGCACGACGCAGCAAATCGGCGTTGCCCAGGCTGTAGCCAGCCAGCACCTGAGCGATCTGCATCACCTGCTCCTGATACAGGATCACGCCATAGGTGGGCTCGAGCACTTCGGCCAGGCTGTCGTGCGGATACACCACCCGCGCCTTGCCGTGCTTGCGGTCGATGAAGTCCTCGACCATGCCGGATTCTAGCGGGCCCGGCCGGTAGAGCGCGACCAGCGCCACGATATCCTCGAGTTCATCGGGCTTGAGCTGCTTGACCAGCCGGCGCATGCCCGAGGATTCGAGCTGGAACACGGCCGTGGTATCGCCGGCCTTGAGCAGCTCGTAGGGTTTCTTGTCGTCGAGCGGAATGGCGCGGATATCGATCGGGTCCTTGCCCGATTTCGCCAGCCGCGCATTGGCGACCTGTACCGCGCGATCGATGATGGTGAGCGTACGCAGGCCCAGAAAGTCGAACTTCACCAGGCCCACGGCTTCGACATCATCCTTGTCGAACTGGGTCACCCGGTTGGACCCGCCGGCTTCGCAATACAGCGGTGTGAAGTCGATGAGGTTCGACGGTGCAATGACCACGCCGCCGGCATGCTTGCCCGGGTTGCGCGACAGGCCCTCCAGGGCGAGTGCGAGATCGAGCAGATAGCCGATCTCTTCATCCTCGCGTGATTGGCGCAGCTCTTCCGACTCCTCGAGGGCGCGGGTGAGCGTCATGTCGGGGGCGAACGGCACCTGCTTGGCAATGCGGTCGACCATGCCGTAGGGATGGCCGAGCACACGGCCGACGTCGCGCACCACGGCCTTGGCAGCCATGGTGCCGTAGGTGATGATCTGGCTGACCTTTTCCTGGCCGTAGCGCTGGGCGACGTATTCGATCACGCGGTCGCGCCCGTCCATGCAGAAGTCGACATCGAAGTCGGGCATGGAGACACGTTCGGGGTTGAGAAACCGCTCGAACAGCAGGTCGTAAGCCAATGGATCCAGATCGGTAATACCGAGCACATAGGCCACGAGCGAGCCGGCACCGGAACCACGCCCCGGGCCCACCGGCACGCCGTTTTCACGGGCCCAGCGGATGAAGTCGGCAACGATGAGAAAGTAGCCGGGAAAGCCCATCGTCTTGATTACGTCGAGTTCGTGATCCAGACGTGCGTCGTATTCGGGCTTGCGTCGTTCGCGCTCGTCTTCGTCCGGGTATAGCAACTCGAGGCGTTCAGCCAACCCGGATTCGGATTCCGCGCGCAAAAACGACGCCGCGTCGTGGCCCTCCGGCACCGGGAATTCCGGCAGCACGTTCTCGCCGAGCGTGAGTTCCAGATTGCAACGGCGCGCGATCTCCACGCTGTTTTCCAGCGCTTCCGGCAAATCCGCGAACAGCTCGGCCATCTGTTCGGGCGTTTTCAGATACTGCTCGGGCGTGTAGTTCTTCGGCCGGCGCGGGTCAGCCAGCGTATAGCCGCCATGAATGGCCACGCGGGCTTCATGGGCATCGAAATCGTCGGCATGGGGGAAGCGCACGTCGTTGGTGGCCACGATCGGAATATCGCAGCGCAGGGCCAACCCCACCGTTTCCGACAGCCAGGCCGCCTCGCCGGTGCGCTCGCAGCGCGTGACTTCCAGATAGTAACGATCGCCGAAGATCTGCTGCCATTCGGCGGCGCGTGCGGTCGCGATCTCGGGCTTGCCAGCCATGAGCGCAATGCCGGTATCGCCCACCATGCCGCCCGACAGCGCGATCAGGCCCTCGGCTTTTTCGGCCACCCATTCCCGCTGGCAGAGCACCTGGCCGCGATGCTGGCCGTGCAGATACGCCTGGGTGAGCAGATCGCAGAGATTGCGGTAACCGGTTCGATTCTGGGCCAGCAGGGTCAACCGCGAGGGCGTTTCCTGCGGGCCTTCGTCGATATGCAGATCCACGCCCACGATCGGCTTGATGCCGGCGCCCAGCGCGGCCTTGTAGAACTTGACCATGCCGAACAGATTGACGTTGTCGGTAATGGCCACCGCCGGCATGTTGGCCTCGCGCGTCTGGGCCAGCAGCGGCTTGATCCGCACGATGCCGTCGGACAACGAGTATTCGGTATGGACACGCAGATGGACGAATTCGGCAGGCATAGGCTCTTCGGGTCGGTCGGTTTCGTCGGCAAAGGGCCGACGCAGGGCGGCGCGCGACAGCCACGGCAGACGAGGCCGTGCTATGCGCCGCGCATGTTCGCCGATCATTCTAACGAGCAATCCCGCACGATTGGCAGATCGGTCGCACGCAAGCGAACCGGCTTTCGCGACAACGCCCGGCCTGCGGGCGTTTGCCGGTTTCGCCTACTCGATGAAATCGACCTGCCGTGCCTGCAGTGCCCGCGTGATCGGCGCGAAACTGCGTCGATGAATGGGGGTCACGCCGAACGCATCGATCGCGTCTCGGTGGGCCCGCGTACCATAGCCCTTGTGCTGGGCGAAACCATAGCCTGGATAGATCACATCCAGTTCGCACATCTGCCGGTCGCGGGCGACCTTGGCGATGATCGAGGCCGCACTGATCGCCGGCACGCTGCCATCACCGCCCACGACGGTACGCAGGGGCAGATTCAGCGGCGGCGGCTGATTGCCATCGACCCAGGCGGAGAATGGCGTCAATCGTAGCGCGCTCACCGCCCGCTGCATGGCCAGCAGGCTGGCCTGGAGAATATTCAGGCTGTCGATTTCGGCCGCCGACGCCTCGGCGATGGCATAGGCCAATGCGCGACTGCGGATACGTGCATCCATGCGTTCACGCTCGCGTTCGCCCAGCGCCTTGGAATCGGCCAGTCCTCGCAGCAAGGGTTTGGCCGGCAGGATAACCGCCGCAGCCACGACCGGCCCGGCCAGCGGCCCCCGCCCGACTTCATCGACCCCGGCCACGAACGGGCAGGCAAAACGACGCGGGCCGCGCCTCATGGACGCGACTCGAGCAGCTCGGCAACCGCAGCGGCCGCGCGTTCATCGGCATCCAGGGCGAGCTGCGCATGAATCGCGTCAAAGGCGTCGGTTTGTGCGGCGCGTGCCGTCGCTGAATTGAGCAGCCGGTCCACTTGCGGGCCGATGACATCGACGCGGGCATCCTGTTGCAGACATTCGGGCACCAGCGCACGGGCGGCCAGCAGATTGGGCATGCTCACGTGTTCGGTCTTGATCAGATTGAACACCTTCGCGATGGCATAGTTCATGGGCGACAGCTTATAGGCCACGACCATCGGCGTTTTCGCCAACAGCGCTTCCAGCGTCGCCGTGCCCGAGGCCAGCAGCAATACGTTCGCCGCGCGCATGACCTCGCGCGAACGCCCGTCGATCAGTCGAATATCCAGATCGGCGCCGGCATTTTCCAATTGCGCGGCGAACAGTTCACGCACACGCGGCGAGGCCATGGGCGCGACGAAGGCGACATCCGGGTGGCGCTTGCGTAGCCAGCGCGCGGTGTCGATGAAGATCGGCCCCAGCCGGCTGACCTCGGAACGACGACTGCCCGGCAACAGCCCAACCAGCGGGCGCTGGGTATCCAGACCCAGTGCACGACGTGCGCTCATGCTATCCGGATGCAACGGCAGCTCGTTAGCCAGGGGATGACCGACGAAGGTCACCGGAATATCGAAACGGCGAAAGAAGGCCTCTTCGAACGGAAAGATCGCGAGCAGCAGGTCCACCGCCTTGCGAATATTCTTAGTGCGGCCCTGGCGCCAGGCCCAGGCAGTCGGGCAGACATAATGCACCGTGGTCATGCCCCGCGCGCGCAGCTGCATTTCCAGCGTGGTGTTGAAGGCCGGCGCATCGATACCGATGAATACATCGGGCGCGCTGTCGATCACATGGGCGAACAGGCGGCGCCGCAGGCGCAGCAGACGCGGTATCTGGCCGATCACCTCGCTGATACCGAACAGCGATAACGCCTCGATATCGGCCAGCGTTTCGCAACCCGCCTCGCGCATACGCGGGCCGGTCACGCCTTCGAAAACCGCCTGCGGATAGCGTTTTTTCAGCGCACGAATCAGCCCCGCGCCGAGTACGTCGCCGGACTGTTCCCCGGCGACGATGAAAAACCGCCGCTGCCTGTTGGCCACCCTAGCGAATGATGCCGCGCTCGGCCTGTTCGAGCGACTCGAGCATCAGGCGCACCGCTTCGCTCGACTGGGCCGGCTCGCGCAAAGCCTCGCGGGCCTGTTCCAGGCGCAGCTTGGAGCGATAGATGGTGCGATAGGCCCGCTTGGCGGCGGTGACTTCTTCTTCGCTGTAGCCGCGACGGCGCATGCCGACCGAATTGACGCCATGCGGCACAGCCGGCGCGCCGGCACTGCGCACGAAGGCGGGTACATCCTGCTGAACACCGCTGCAATAGGCCAGAAACGCCATCGTGCCTACACGGCGGAACTGATAGACCAGCGCGAAACCGGCCAGAATACAGAAATCGCCGATGCGCACGTGCCCGGCCAGGCTGGCGCCATTGGCCATGGTGATGCCGTTTCCCAGAACGCAATCATGGGCGACATGGGTGTAGGCCATCAGCAGATTGTCGTCGCCGATGATGGTTTCGCTCTGGTCGATGACCGTACCGCGGTGCACGCTACAGTATTCGCGAAACGTATTGCGATCGCCGATCGTCAGACGCGTGGGCTCGCCCGCATACACGCGATGCTGCGGTTCGGCACCGAGCGAGACGAACTGGAAAATCTGATTCTCGCGCCCGATCGTCGTATGCCCGGAAATAACCACATGCGGGCCAATCCGTGTGCCGGCGCCAATCTTGACATGCGGGCCGATAACACTGAACGGCCCGATATCGACATCGTCGCCGATCTCGGCCTCGGGATGAACTTGTGCGCTGGGATCAATTGGCATCGGGCTTCCCCGGAACAGCCATCATCTGGGCACGGCAGGCCAGCTCGTCACCGACCCAGGCTTCGGCATCGAAGCGCCAGATCCGCTTCTTGGCCGAGCCGACCACCAGCTTGAGCAGCAGTTGATCGCCCGGCACGACGCGGCGCTTGAAACGCGCCTTGTCGATACCGGCGAAATACACGATCGTGCCCTCTTCCGATTCCACCGTCCGCATGCCCAGAATCAGCCCGGCCTGCGCCAGCGCTTCGAGGATGAGCACGCCGGGCATCACCGGTTCGCTGGGAAAATGCCCTGGGAAGAACGGTTCGTTGATGGTGACGTTCTTGAGGGCGGTGATCGATTTGCCCGGTTCGCAGGAGAGCACGCGATCCACCAGCAGAAACGGAAACCGATGCGGTAATTGCCGCATGATGGCCTTGATATCGTCTTGATCGCTCATTCGTTGTTCTCCGATGAAAGTCCGGCGCGCTCCACGCGTCGCAGGCGCCGCTCGATCTTGTCGAGCTGTCGAAACAGGGCCAGGCGCTTGCGCCAGCCCGTGGCCGGCATCGCGCGAAAAGTCGAGGAGTATACGCCGCCTCGGTCGATATTCTTGGGAACCTGGCTGGCGGCGGTAATGATCACGCCATCAGCAATATGCACATGATCGCCGATTCCTACACCGCCGCCGATCATGCAGTTCGCGCCGATCGTGCAGGAGCCGGCAATACCGGTACAGCCGGCGATCACCGTATGTTCGCCAATACGACAGTTGTGGGCGATATGAACCTGGTTGTCGATCTTCGCCCCGCGCGCGATCACGGTATCGTCAAGCGCGCCGCGATCGACGGTCGTGCCGGCGCCGATTTCGACATCGTCGCCGAGATGCACGCTTCCCATCTGTGGAATCGCCTCCCAGCCGCGGCCGTTGTGCACCAGTCCGAAGCCGCGCCCGCCGATCACCGCATTGGCTTCGATCGAGACGCGTTCGCCCATGCGCACGTCGTCGCCGATACTGCAATTACTGGCAATGCGTGTATCGGCGCCGATACGCACACCCTCGCCAATGACTGTATTCGCGCCGATGACCGCGCCCGCCGCGATGACGCTATGTTCGCCCACGATCACGTTGGCAGCGATGCTGGCCTGCGTATCGATTTGCGCGGTTTCGGCTACGACTGCGCGCGCGTGGATGCCGGCAGGGGCTGACGGGCGCTCGAACAGGGCAGCCACACGCGCGAACGCCAGCCGGGGCTGTTTCGCAACCAGTACGGGGCTTTCGATTGCCTCGGCCACCGCCGCCGGGCAGATCACGGCAGCGGCCGCGCTGCGATTGATCGATTCGATCTGACCGGCATTTTCGGCAAAGGCGATACAGTCCGGCTTGCCCGGCTCGAGCGCACACACGCCACGGATGGCGGTCTGCGCCGCACTGCCCTGCACGACCAGATCGAAGCGTTCGGCCAGCGTCGCGAGTGTGACCGCGGCCGCCCTGCTCGCGGCCATGCCTAGCTATCTCCGAGTTCGGCCAGGATCTCGTCGGTCACATCGACCGCTTTGCTGCTGTAGATCACGCCATCGCCGAGGATCAGATCGTAGCCGTTGTCCTCGGCGTATTGATCGATGATCTTGAGGATATCGGCGCGCATCTGCTCGAACTCCTTTTGTTCGGCATCCGACACATCGTCGTTGTACTTGCTGCGCTCGAGCTGTAATTCGCGCTGGCGATCCCGAATATCGCTTTGCAGCTTGTCGCGATCGGCTTCACTCATTACCGAACCGTCCTGGGCCAGGCGATCCATGTCCTGACGCAGCGCGTTCGATTTGGCTTCCAGCTCGTTCTTTCGCTTGGCGAATTGCGTCGCCATGCTGGATTTGGCACGGGCAGCCTGGGGCGATTCATTGACCACGCGGGCCACATCGACCACGCCGATACGCAGCACCTCGTTGGCGGTGCCATCGGTGGGCTGTGCCGCCTGCAGCGGCGCGGCGCTCGCGAGCGCGAACGCCACCGCGAGCGTGAATGCGAGCCTGCGTAACGATTGCATGTCCGCCATCTTTCGAACCTGTTCCAGTCGCGCCTTACAGCCCGACACCGAAGGAGAACTGGAAGCGATCGACGTCGTCGTTGTCGGGATCGTCCACATAGGCGGCATAGCTCACGCGCAGCAGCCCGAAGAACGGCGTGAACCAGTAGAACGCGACACCTGCGGACTTGTGCAGATCGGAGGCTTCGAACGCGCTGGCGTCTTCGTAGACGTTACCGATGTCGTAGAACGCGGTCAGGCGGGTCGACTTGTTATCCGACTCGAGGAAGGTCGGGATGACCAGCTCGCTCTGCAAAGTCGTCAGAAACTGGCCGCCATACGGATTGTCGAGCGAATCACGCGGGCCCAGGCCACCGTTGGAGTAACCACGCACCGAACGCGCGCCACCGGCGAAGAAGTTGTCGTAGGGTGGCACATCCTCGCCCTTGCCCCAGACATCGGTCTGGGCGACACGGCCGTCCATCGACAGCACCATCTTGTCGGACAAGCCGGGCACCCAGGCACCGACACGGAAATAGCGCTCGTGTTCGAGGCTGGTGTCGTAATACTCCAGATCCGACCCCGGGCCCTTGATATTGAACTGGAACTCGGTATTGCTGCCACGCGTGGCAAAGAACGTCCGATTACGCGTATCGCGCGACCAGCCGGTCTGGAGTTCATAGGTCGTGGCTTCCTTGCCGTTTTCCTCGATGAACTCCGCAAGCTGGTCGGAAAGCTGTTCCTCGCCACGGCGATTGACCGCCGAGTTGATCTCGTTGCTTTCCACGCCGAGGCCGGCGCGTAGCTGCGAGTACTCGGTAATGGGCAGGCCGAAGGTCACCGCACCGCCGATCGAGTTCAGGTCGAAACCGGAACCGATACGAATGAGCTGATCGGTATTGCGATAGAACGCCGAGATCGTGCGCGACACGCCTTCATCGGTGAAATACGGATCGGTCCAGCTCGCGCCCACGCTCTTGGCGTAGTCGTTGGTTTCCGCGCGCAGGGTCAGGCGGTTGCCGGTCCCGCGGAAGTTGCTGTGCGAGACACTGCCGTTGATCAGAAAGCCCTGGGCATCGGAGAAGCCGACGCCGAACTGAAGGGTGCCGGCCGCACGTTCGGTCACGTCGTAGTCGACATCGACCAGGTCTTCGCTACCGGCGACCTTTTCGGTATTGACCTGCACGTCCTGAATATAGGGCAGCCGCGCCAGACGCGTACGCGAGCGTTCGACGCCGCGCCGCGAGAACGGCGCGCCCTCGAACTGGCGCATTTCCCGGCGCAGGGTTTCGTCGTTGGTCTTGTCGTTGCCGTTGAAGGTGATCTGGCGCACGTACGCGCGCTTGCCGGGATCGATGAAGAAGGTCAGATCGACGGTCTTGTCTTCGTCATCGATACGGGTGAGCGGATCGACATCGGCAAAGGCGTAACCGAAATCGGCCAGCCCGGAGCTGATGCTGTTGGCCGAGGCATCGACCTGGCTGCGCGAGAACGTCTCGCCCGGCTCGACGGTGACCAGCCGCTGCAGGCTGGTCTGGGGCACGATCATGTCGCCGGCGAATTTATAGTCGCTGATCTTGTACTCATCGCCTTCGTCGACATTGATGGTCAGAAAGATGTTGCGGTTGTCCGGCGACAACGACACCTGGATCGACGAAACATTGAAACGGATATAGCCGCGGTTCTGGTAGAACGAGTTCAGCGATTCGAGATCGCCGAGCAGCTTTTCGCGCGAATAGCGATCGCGGCTGCGCCAGAAGGTCAGCGGGTGGGTATAGGCCGGTGAACTCGGCTTGAGTTCGAACACATCCAGCAGTTCTTCGTCGCTGAAGTGCTCGTTGCCGATGATGTTGATGTCCTTGATCGAGGCGACTTCACCTTCGGTTACATCGATATCGATGGCCACACGGTTGTTGTCGAGCTCGGTGACCTTCGTATCGATCGCCACGCTGTAATAACCGTTGGCGTAGTACTGACGCCGCAGTTCCTGTTCGAGCTGATCGACCAGCGAACGCTTGTAGAGCTCGCCCTGGGCCAGACCCTGCTCGGCCAGCGCCTCCTTGAGCTTGTCGCCACCGATATTCTTGTTGCCCTCGATGGTGAAGCGCGCGATTTCGGGCCGCTCGGTGACATCGACGATCAGCGTGTTGCCTTCACGTTGCAGGGCGACGTTCTCGAACAGCCCCGTATCGTAGAGCGCACGAATGGACTGCTGGGCCCGGGCTTCGCTCATGCGATCGCCCACCGACAGCGGCAGATAGGTGAGCACGGTACCCGGCTCGAGCCGTTGTACGCCGGTTACGCGCACGTCGTCGACACGAAAGTCGTAGCCGGAATCCGGCGATTGAGCCTGCGCCCAGGCGCTCGCGGCGAAAAGACACAGCAGCACGGCGAACGCGCGCGTCACACATACAGGCATATTTCAAGAACCTTACTTACCCGAGCAAGCGCAGGATATCGTTGTAGAAAGCCAGGGTCATCAGCATCAGCAGAGCGACCATGCCGACCTGCTGCCCTGCGACCTGTACCGCCTCTGAAAGAGGTCGGCCCCTTATCCATTCGATCGAATAATACAGAAGATGCCCCCCGTCTAACACCGGAATCGGCAGCAGGTTGAGCACCGCCAGACTGACGCTGACCAGCGCCAGAAAGCCCACGAACGCTTCCAGACCGATACTCGCACTCTGGCCGGCATAATTGGCGATCTGGATCGGGCCGCTGACGTTGCGCCAAGAGACCTCGCCGGTGACCATACGCCCCATCAGGCGAACCGTCAGCGCCGAGACTTCCCAGGTTTTGGCGACCGCCGCCGGAATCGCCGCCAGCGGGCCGAGCTGGCGTGTGGTGCGCATGCTCTCCCAGGCCTGGCTGTCGACGCCAATCTGGGCGCCCAGCCGCCCTTGAGCCTCGCCTGCATCATTGTCGACCGAATCCAGCGTTACCGGGATTTCGCGGCTCGCGCCATCGCGTTCCACCGTGAGCACGACACGTGCGCCCGGGCTGGACTTGATGCGGTCGACCAGAGCCTGCGGCGTATCCACCGTCTGGCCGTCGACCGCCTGTATTTCGTCGCCCTGCTTCACACCCGCGCGACTGGCCGCACTATCAGGCAGCACCTCAGCAATCAGTGGCGTGGCCGGCGGCTGGTACGGCGCCAGTCCGAGGCGATCGAACAGTTTTTCCGGGTCGGCGGGCACATCGGACAGATCGAGACGTACATCGCGCGTATCGCCATCGCCGCCGCGCACATCCAGATCGATCGCCTGGCCATCGAGCCCGCGCTCGATCAGGCCCAGGCGCAGATCCTCCCAGTTCTCGATCGGGCGATCGTCGATGGCCACGATTTCATCGCCGGCGCGCAGACCTGCCTGGGCGGCGAGACTGGCCTCGGGCGCGGCCGCGATCATCGGCTTGATACCGGCCACACCAATCATGAACACCAGCCAGTAGGCAGCGATCGCGAACAGGAAATTCACCCCCGGGCCGGCGGCCACGATCGCGATCCGGCGGGCGGGGTGCTGGCGGTTGAAGGCATAGGGCTTGTCGGCCTCGGCGACTTCGCCCTCGCGTTCGTCGAGCATCTTCACGTAGCCGCCCAGGGGAATCGCCGACAGCCAGTACTCGATCCCGCTGCGGCGCCCGGTGAAGCCCCAGATACGATGGCCGAAGCCGATCGAATAGCGCAGCACTTTCACGCCCATCCGGCGGGCGACCCAGAAATGGCCGTATTCGTGCACGGCCACGAGCAGGCCGATCGCCACGATGAACGCTGGAACCGACATCAGCCAGTCAGACATGTAACTTACTTCTCCCGCGCGCCGGCAGTGTCACCGGCGAGGACGAAAACCTGGATTAAGTGAACGTACCCAAGCCGGGTACTGCATAGTGTACCTGCGCGCGCCCACCCTGCGACGAACGCAGCCCGGCGCTAGAGCGTACTGGGCAGCCAGTGCAGGCCGGCCACGAACCAGGGCGCGGCGGCCAGCACGCTATCGAGCCGGTCGAGCACCCCGCCATGGCCGGGAAACAACGTCCCGCTATCCTTGATACCGGCATGGCGCTTGAACATGCTGATGGTCAGATCGCCCACGATCGAAATGATCGCGACCCAGGCACCCAGCACCACGAACCCCACAAGCCGCTCGCCGCCGTAGCCGAGCACCCACGCGCCGGCCCCGGCAAACACCATGGCCGCAACGATACCGCCGATCGCGCCTTCTCGTGTCTTGCCCGGGCTGACCGCCGGGGCGAGTTTATGCCGGCCCAGGGTACGTCCGGCAATATAGGCACCCGTATCCGCCGCCCAGATCAGAAAGAAAAAGGCCAGCAACAGCAACGCACCCTGATCGCTCTGATGCAGATAGGTCACGGCCGCGACCGCGGCGACGAGGGTGAGCAGGCCGGTGGCCACACCGACATCGATACGCCCCATCACCGTCGCCCAGCCATTCGGATAGCGCACGATCCAGCCGATCGCGATCAACCACCAGATACAGGCTGCGCCGATGAGCAGATTGTCCACCGCGACCAGCCACCACTGGCTACGAATGAGTGCGAACACGAAAATCAATGCGGCCGTCGCCAGTACCATCGCCACATGGCCGGTATCGCGCAGGCGCAACAGCCCTGCCCACTCCCAGGCGCCCAGCAACATGAGCACCGAAAAGACCAGCGTGATGGCGAAAGTCGGCAGATAGAGCATGCCCAGCACCGCCAGCGGTACCACCACCAGCGCGGTCGCGATGCGTGTGGCCAGCATCCGCTAGAGCCCCGTTGCCGTGGCTTGCGGCAGTCGTCCGAAACGGCGCTGGCGCTGGCCGAACCATTCGATCGCACAGGCCAGGCTATGGCCGTCGAAATCCGGCCAGAGTTCGTCGGAGAAATACAATTCGCTGTAGGCCAGATCCCAGAGCAGAAAGTTGCTGATCCGACGTTCGCCGCCGGTGCGGATGAACAGATCCGGGGCCGGGAAATCGGCCAACGCCATGCGCTCGCCGAGGCTGTGCTCGTCGATATCGTCGGGATCGAGGGCGTTGTCGCGACAATCGCGCGCCAGTCGGCGGGCCGCCTGCACCAGATCCCAACGGCCGCCGTAGTCGATAGCGATCACGAGGTTGAGCGCCTCGTTATCGCGCGTGCGCTGCTCGGCCTGGGCCATTTCCTGTTGCAGGGCTTCGGAGAAATGTGCCCGCTCACCAATGAAGCTCAGGCGTACGCCGGACTCGTTCATGGAATCGATTTCACGACGGATCGTGCGTCGGAACAGATCCAGCAGCACACGCACTTCAGTTTTTGGCCGCTGCCAGTTTTCGCTCGAAAATGCGAACAGCGTCAATGTTTTAACTGACTGTTCTCTAGCGCTTTCCACGATCGCGCGCACCGCCTGCGCGCCCGAGCGATGCCCGGCCGCGCGCGGCAGACCACGCCGGCTCGCCCAGCGGCCGTTGCCGTCCATGATAATTGCGACGTGGTCGGGCACAGTCATATTCGCACCTGGCGCTCGAACTCGATCGACGGTTCGTTCAAACCGTCATGATCTCCTTTTCCTTGTCCTCGAGCAGGCTGTCAATCCGGTCGATATGCTGATCGGTGAGTTTCTGAATCCGCGCTTCCCCGCCGTGCTGATCGTCGGCACTGATCTCCTTTTCGTTGACCAGTTCCTTGAGCGTGGAGTTGGCATCGCGACGGATATTGCGGATCGCCACGCGCCCGTCCTCGGCTTCTGCGCGGATGACCTTCACCAGATCCTTGCGGCGGTCTTCGGTCAACGGCGGCAGTACCACGCGAATCACCTGCCCGGCCGTCGACGGGTTGAGGCCGAGGTCGGCTTTCATGATCGCCTTCTCGACCGGCTGCACCATCGACTTTTCCCACGGCTGGATGGTGATCGTGCGCGCGTCTTCCAGGGCCACGTTCGCAGCCTGGTTGAGCGGCACCTCGGAGCCGTAGTACTCCACGGTGACGTGATCGAGCAGACTGGTGCTCGCGCGCCCGGTGCGGATCTTGCTGAAATTCTCGCGCATGACGTTGATGGTCTTATCCATGCGCTGTTGTGCGTCGCTGTATATCTCGTCAATCATCCGTTGCTTCTCGTCGTGTCGTTGTCGACCAGCGTACCCACGTCGTCGCCGGCGACGATGCGGGCGAGATCGCCGGCCCGGTTGATATCGAACACCCGTAGCGGCATGCCGTTATCGCGGCAGAGTACGATGGCGGTGGTATCCATCACGCTGAGGCGCTGATCTATGACTTCATCATAGGTCAGGTGCGTATAGCGTTTGGCGCTACTGTCGCGCATCGGGTCCGCGCTGTAGATGCCGTCGACCTTGGTGGCCTTGAGCATGAGATCGGCATTGATCTCGACCGCGCGCAGACTCGCCGCCGAGTCCGTGGTGAAAAACGGGTTGCCGGTACCGGCCGCGAAGATCACCACGCGCCCCTTTTCCAGATGGCGAATGGCACGACGCCGGATATAGTCTTCGCACACCTGGTTGATACGGATTGCCGACATCACGCGCGCGGTCATACCCGCATGCTCGATGGCGTCCTGCAGGCCCAGTGCATTGATCACCGTGGCCAGCATGCCCATCTGATCGCCGGTGACGCGATCCATGCCGCGGCCGGCCAGGCCGACGCCGCGGAAGATGTTGCCACCGCCCACCACGAGCGCGACCTGGACACCCGACTCGATCAGGCCCTTGATTTCAGCCGCGAGTCGCTCGACGACTTCGGCCGAAATACCGTAATCGGCCTGGCCCATGAGGGCCTCACCGCTGAGTTTCAGCAATATGCGTTTACAGGTCGATTTATTCTTGCTCATCGAATGGCGCAGCAGTACGACAACATGGAAGCGGCTCCTGGCCGGCAACGATAACTTAGCTCCCGATCATGCGATACGGGCGCGGTCAAAAAAAAGCCGGCTGCCTCGGCAGCCGGCCGTTACGCCCTTAGGCGCTCTTTTCGGCTTGTGCCTTGACCTCGGCAGCGAAGTCTTCCTGTTTCCTCTCGATCCCTTCGCCGACTTCCAGACGGGCATAGTCGGTAATGGTCGCGTTCTGCTGCTTGCACAGCTTTTCGACCGTCATGTCGGGATCCTTGACGAACGGCTGACCCAGGAGCGTGATCTCGCCCAGGAACTTGCGCAGCCGACCTTCGACCATTTTTTCGATGATCTCTTCCGGCTTGCCGCTGTCACGTGCCTGCGCCATGAGCAATTCCTTTTCGGAATCGCGACGTTCCTGCGGCACATCGTCAGCCGACAGATGCGCAGGCGCGCTGGCGGCTACGTGCATGGCCAGATCGCGGGCGAGTTCGGCTTCGCCACCGACAATCGCCACCGCGCTGCCGATACGCGCGCCGTGCATATAGACGTCGAGCTTGCCTTCGCCGGCTTCGATACGACGAAAACGACGAATGGTGATGTTTTCGCCAAGCTTGGCGACCAGCGCACGGCGCTTGGCATCCAGGCTTTCGCCGTCCACTTCCAGTTCGGCCAGGGCGTCGACATCCGCGGGCGCGTTGTCGAGCGCGGCCTTCGCCGCCAGTTCGGCAAAGTTCACGAAGTCGTCGTTCTTGCCGACGAAATCGGTTTCGCAGTTGGCTTCCAGCAACACCGCGACGGTCTTGTCGTCGGACACCGCCGTGGCGATACGCCCTTCGGCAGCCACACGGCCTGCCTTCTTGTCGGCCTTGGCCAGGCCTTCGCGACGCATGTTGTCGGCCGCGGCATCGATATCGCCATCGGTGGCCGTGAGTGCCTTCTTGCACTCCATCATGCCGGCGCCGGTGCGTTCCCGCAGCTCCTTAACCAGAGCAGCACTAATTGCCATGATTGTTTCTCCGCAAAGTTGGGGTGCGAGCGCGCCGTCGTGCCGATTGCACGCCGGCGCGCACGTAATTACTTGTCGGCCTGCTTGGGATCGGCCTGTTCGGGGTCTTCCGAGGGCACGGAGGCCACATCGCCCAGCGACGCGGTCGCGGTGGGCTCGGCTTCACCCTGCGACTCCTGGATCACGGAGTTCTGGGTGGCTTCGCTGGCGGCCTGTGCCTCGGCGGGCTTGCCCGGTTCGTGGCTGTCGCCCTGCTCCTGAACCTCGACCATGGCGTCGTCCTGGCCGGTGAAGTCACCCTTGCTGCCACGGCCGGCCAACACGGCGTCGGCGACCATTTCGGTGTAGATACGAATCGCGCGAATGGCGTCGTCGTTACCCGGAATGACCACATCGATATTTTCCGGCGAGCAGTTGGTATCGACCACGGCGATAACCGGAATACCGAGCTTGCGCGCTTCGTCGACGGCGATCTTTTCGAAGCCGACGTCGATGATGAACAGCGCATCCGGCAGGCTGGTCATTTCCTTGATGCCGCCGATGCTGCGCTCGAGCTTGTCGCGCTCGCGATACAGATCGAGGGCTTCACGCTTGTTGAGCTTGCGAATCGAGCCGTCTTCGATCATCTGCTCGAGATCGTGCAGACGCTGAATCGAGTTCTTGACCGTCTTGAAGTTGGTGAGCATGCCACCGAGCCAACGATGGTTGACGAACGGCATGCCGCAACGCCGGGCCTGCTTGCCCACGGCTTCGCGCGCGGCGCGCTTGGTGCCCACGAACATGACGTTGCCGCCGTTGGCGGACAGGCGGCTGATATAGTTGTAGGCATCCTTGAAGAGCGGCAGGGTCTCTTCGAGGTTGATGATATGGATCTTGTTGCGATGGCCAAAGATATAGGGGGCCATCTTGGGGTTCCAGTAACGGGTGCGGTGGCCGAAATGAACCCCCGCCTCAAGCAACTGGCGCATGCTGATCTGACTCATGGATTGTCTCCGGGTTGTGGCTTACGCGCATCCCATGAAACAACCGATCTGCATGAGCAGACAGGCACCCCGTTTCATGTGCCGACACGCGTGCGGATTTTCGATATCGAATACGGTCGTTATCGACCGTTCATACAAGCGTTCAGGGCCTTGCATTGCCGCGAACGCGAGCGGTTTATACCATAGCGGCCCTTCGCAGGCTAGCATCGGCCGTAAATCGGCCGCGATTCATAGACGATTTTAGCAAGGACCGATAACGCATGAGCGTGACCATCAAGACCCCCGAAGAACAGGACAAGATGCGCGAGGCCGGCCGTCTGGCCGCGCAGGTTCTGGATATGATCACGCCGCATGTGCAGCCCGGCGTGACGACCGACGAACTCAATACGATCTGTCACGATTACATGGTCGACGAGCTGGGCACCACGCCCGCGCCACTGAACTACCACGGCTTCCCGAAATCGATCTGCACATCGATCAATCACGTCGTTTGCCACGGCATCCCGGGCGAAAAGGCGCTCAAGAAAGGCGACGCGGTCAATATTGATGTCACCCTGATCAAGGACGGCTATCACGGCGACAGCTCGCGTATGTATTTCGCTGGCGAACCCTCGATCAAGGCCCGCCGCCTGTCGGATATCGCCGAAGCCGCGCTCTACAAGGGCATCGAGGTGGTGCGCCCGGGCGCGACCCTGGGCGATATCGGCGCGACGATTCAGGCCTTCGTGGAATCCAAACGCGCTTCGGTCGTGCGCGAGTACTGCGGCCACGGCATCGGTCTGGGTTTTCATGAAGAGCCACAGGTGCTGCACTACGGCAAGGCCGGCCAGGGCCTGCGCCTGGAAGCCGGCATGACGTTCACCATCGAGCCCATGGTCAACGCCGGCAAGCGGCACGTAAAAGTACTGCCCGACGGCTGGACCGTGGTCACCAAGGATCATTCGCTGTCGGCCCAGTGGGAACACACCGTGCTGGTGACCGAAGATGGCGTGGAAATCCTCACCCCCAGCCAGCTGAGCGCCTAGATGGCTCAAACCGTCGAGACCCGCCGCCGCGCCCAGGCCGAACTCGGCGACTGGGACGATTTCATTGCCCGCGCGGGCAACGCCGAAGGTGCGTCGATCGCGCAGGCGCGCGAATATCTCGATACCGGGCGCGAACGTATCGAACGCGCGTTTCGGGCCGGCGCGCATGTCGATGTGCTCGTGGGCGCGCGTAGCGAACTGGTCGATGCCGTGCTCACCAATGCCTGGCAGGCCCTGGCTGACTCATCCGATGCCTGCCTGGTGGCGGTCGGCGGCTACGGGCGCGGCGAACTGCTGCCGCATTCGGATATCGACCTGCTCATACTCTATCGCCAGGGCACGCTCGATACGGTCGGCCCGGCGCTAGAGCGCTTTTTGACCCATCTATGGGATATCGGTCTGGAAGTCGGCCATAGCGTGCGCTCTCCGGCCGAGTGTGCCGAACAGGCCGCAGGCGATATCACCATCATGACCAACCTCATGGAGTCGCGTGCGCTAGCCGGCGACGCGGCCCTGTTCGCCGCCATGCGCGCAGCGACCTCGGTCGAACACATCTGGCCCTCGGCCGAGTTCTTCAAGGCCAAGATCGAGGAACAGCAGGCGCGCCATGCCCGCTACGACGAAACCGCCTACAAGCTCGAACCCAATACCAAGGAATCGCCCGGCGGGCTGCGCGATATCCAGACCATCGCCTGGGTGGCCAAACGTCAGTTCGCCGCCCAGACGCTGGACGGGCTGGTCGACTACGGCTTCCTGAGCGACCGCGAGTTCACTGAGCTCAAACGGGGTCAGGCCTTTCTCTGGCGCGTACGCTTTGCTCTGCACACGCTCACGGACCGACCGGAAGACCGACTGCTGTTCGATCACCAGATCCAGATCGCCAAACTGCTGGGCTACGAGGACGAGGAAAACAACCTTGCCGTCGAACAGTTCATGCAGAAATATTACCGTAATATCAAAGCGCTAACCGCGCTTAACGATATTCTGCTGCAACTTTTTTCCGAAGCGATTCTTCATTTCGGCGACGACGAACGCGCGCGCCCGATCAACGAACGGTTCCAGTCACGCCACGGTTTCATTGAAGTTACCGCCGACGATGTCTTCGTCAAGCACCCCAGCGCACTGCTCGAGATCTTCTATCTCATGCAGACGCGTCCGCGCTTGACCGGCATTCGTGCGCATACCCTGCGCCTGATGCGTCGCGATCGCCACCTCATCGATAAAAACTTCCGCAATTCAATCCATTGCCGGCGACTTTTTACCGAGATACTACGCCAGCGCGGCGGAGTGACCCGGGCACTCAGGCGGATGAACCGCTACGGCATACTGGGCCGCTACCTGCCGAACTTCGGCAAGATCATCGGGCGCATGCAGTACGACCTGTTTCATACGCTCACGGTCGACGAACACACCCTGTTCGTCATTCGCAATCTGCGCCGGCTGGTACTGCCCCGCTTCCAGCACGAACTGCCCTTTGCAAGCGAACTCATGCAGTCGCTCAACAAACCGCAGATCCTCTATATCGCCGGGCTCATGCACGATATCGCCAAGGGCCGCGGCGGCGACCATTCCGAACTGGGCGCAGTCGACGCCCGCAAATTCTGCGTGGACCACGGTATTTCGTCGGACGATACCGAGCTGGTGTGCTGGCTCGTACGCCAGCACCTGCTGATGTCGATGACCGCACAACGACGCGATATCAACGATGTACAGGTGGTTAATGAGTTCGCACGTGAAGTCGGCAACCGGGAACGACTGGATCGGCTGTTCCTGCTGACGGTTTGCGATATCCGTGCCACGAACCCGAATCTGTGGAACTCCTGGAAGGAAAGCCTGCTCGTCGATCTGTATACCAGCACACGGCGTGCGCTCGAACGCGGCCTGGACGATCCACTCGACGAAGCCGAGCTGATTGCCGAAACCCGTAGTGCAGCCGCTGCCATGCTGACCCGATCCCGGGTAAATACACCGCGATTCAAGGAAGTATGGTCACGTTTTGAACCGGATTATTTCCTCCGGCACAGCCCCGAAGAAATCGCCCGACAGACACGTGCGATCGTCACCCACGACGGTGACGGCCCGCTGGTCACTGTCGCCGAGATCTCCGATCAGGGCAGCACCCTGTTCGTCTACAGCCGTGATCGCAACTATCTGTTCGGCGTGGCCACCGGCGTACTGGCCCAGCTAGGGTTATCGATTCTGGATGCGCGTATCAACACCACGCGTGACGACTACACGCTCGACACCTACGTAATCTGCGAAAGCGACGGCCAGCCCATCACCGATGCCTATCGCCGACGGGAAATCGAGGACACCCTGCGCGCGGCGATTGCCAATCCCGAGGTCGAGAGCATTGACGTCACCCGGCGCGCGTCGCGGCGTGCCCGTTATTTCAATGTGCCCACCCAGATCTATTTCAGCGAGACACCCGAGCGTGCCTGTACCGTCATGGAGGTGGTCACCGCCGACCGGCCCGGCCTGTTGTCGCTGATCGGCGATACCTTCTACCGCTTCGGCATTCTGCTGGAGACCGCCAAGATCGCGACCATCGGCGAACGGGCCGAAGACGTGTTCTTTATTACCGACCGCGACCACGCGCCCCTACGGGATCGCGAAACCCGATCGCGGCTACGACAGACCCTGACCAACGAACTCGACAAGAACGGCCCATGAACCCACGTCTCGATGCGCTGCAGCCGTATCCATTCGAGCGCCTGTCGGCGCTGTTGCGCGATACGCAGCCGAACACGGCCCAGCCACCCATTTCCCTGGCGATCGGCGAGCCTCAGCACCCACCGGCGGAAGTAGCCCGCGTCGCACTACTCGGCGCCCTCGACGGCATCGCCCACTATCCGCCAACCCAGGGCAGCGAAGCGTTGCGTGCGGCCATCGGCGACTGGTTGGCATGGCGCTTTAATATCGCACGCCAGGCGGTTGATGATAAACGTCATATCCTGCCCGCAGCGGGCACGCGCGAAGCGCTGTTTTCGTTCGCCCAAGCGGTAATCGACCCATCTAGAGCGGGCGCGGCGGTCGCCATGCCCAACCCGGGCTACCAGATCTATGAAGGCGCGGCGCTGCTGGCCGGGGCCGAGCCGTTGTATCTGCCCTGCCTGCCGGACACCGATTTCCTGGCCGATCTCGACGCGCTGAGCGCGGCCGCCTGGGATCGTGTTCAGCTGCTCTATCTATGTTCGCCCGGTAATCCAACCGGCGCGGTGGCCGATCGCGCCTATCTCGAACGTGCGCTCGAACTGGCCGACCGGCACGATTTCATCATTGCCTCGGACGAGTGCTACAGCGAAATCTATGCCGACGAAGACGCGCCGCCGCCGGGCTTGCTGGATATCGCCCATGCCGGCGGTCGCGACGATTTCTCACGCTGCGTGGTATTTCACAGTCTGTCGAAACGATCCAATCTGCCCGGCCTTCGCTCCGGCTTCGTCGCCGGCGACGGCCGCGTGCTGACCCAGTATCTGCGCTATCGCACCTACCACGGCGCGACCCTGGGTGCGCACGTACAGGCGGCCAGCATCGCGGCCTGGCGCGACGAAACCCATGTGCGGGCCAATCGCGATCGCTATCGCGAGAAATACGCGGCGGTCATGCCGCTGCTCGAACCGTTATGCGAGGTCAGCCGTCCGCCCGGTTCGTTCTATCTATGGCCGGCCTTCGATACCAGCGACGAAGCCTTGACCGTGGCCGCCCTGCGCGACGAAAACCTGCGCGTGGTGCCGGGCCGCTATCTCGCCCGCGCCGCGGGCGGCGTCAACCCGGGCGAGAACCGCTTGCGCCTGTCCTTGGTGGCATCCACGGCCGATTGTGTCGAAGCGGCCACGCGGCTGGGCCGCGTGTGTGCCGCCGCCACGACCTAACGGCCGTCGTCGAAACGATTGATCCGGTGCGCCGACGCGCGCCCGGATCGCGCAGCCGCGAGGCTACACCGCTTCGACAGCCCGCGGGCTACGACCCGGCCGGTTGAATACGTTAAACTCTCGCGCCTTCAATACGAACCCAACCGCGCGTCCAGCGAGCGCGCTGCAAGGAGACGCCATGGCCGACACCCAGCAGATCATCGAACAGGCTTTCGAAAACCGCGCCGATATCTCGCCTGACAATGCCGATGCGAGCGTGCGCGACGCGGTACAGAGCGCGCTGGACCTGCTCGATTCCGGCAAGGCACGGGTAGCCGAACCCACCGCTGAGGGCTGGGTTGTCAACGAATGGCTCAAGAAGGCGGTGCTGCTGTCGTTCCGGCTGCGCGACAACACGCCGATCGACGGTGCGCATACGCGCTACTTCGACAAGGTGCCTTCGAAGTATGCCCAGTACGACGCCGACGATTTTCAGAAACAGGGCGCACGTATCGTGCCGCCGGCCATGGTGCGTCGTGGTGCGCATATCGCGCCCAATGCCGTGATCATGCCCAGCTACGTCAACATCGGCGCCTATGTTGGCAGCGGCGCGATGATCGACACCTGGGCCACGGTCGGCTCCTGTGCGCAGGTCGGAGAGAACGTGCATCTATCCGGCGGTGCGGGCCTCGGCGGCGTGCTCGAACCCTTGCAGGCCGCGCCCACGATCATCGAGGACAACTGCTTCATCGGCGCCCGCTCCGAGATTGTCGAAGGCGTACGCGTGGGCCGCGGCTCGGTGATTTCCATGGGCGTATTCATTGGCGCCTCGACGCCGATCTACGACCGCGAAGCCGATCAGATCATCCACGGTGAAGTACCGCCCGGTTCGGTCGTCGTCGCCGGCAGCCTGCCGCGCGATAACGGGCGCTACAGCATCAACGCCGCGATCATCGTCAAGAAAGTCGATGAAGGTACGCGTGCGAAAGTCGGTATCAACGAACTGCTGCGCAGCGCCTGATCGGCCATGATCCGGATCTACGGCATCGCCAGCTGTGATACCTGCCGCAAGGCCCGCCAGTGGTTGTCGAGCGCGGACATCGACCACGAATGGATCGATGTGCGCGCCGACGGCGTGGGCCGCGAGCGGCTCGAACAGTGGCGCCAGGCGCTGGGCGATGGCGCGCTGCTCAACAAACGCAGCAAGACCTGGCGTGACTTCGATACGCAACAGCGCGAAGCGGCCGAGGCTGACCCGCTGGCCGTGCTGATCGAACACCCCACCCTGATCAAGCGCCCGATTCTGGAAACGCCGACCGACACACTGGCCGGCTTTTCCGCAGCACGTTATGAAGCCGCACTCGCAGGCGCCGACTGATGGCCGACGAGGCGCTCGATCTCGCCCGTGCGCTGATCGCGCGCGCTTCGGTCACGCCCGACGACGCTGGCTGCCAAAAGCTGATCGGCGAACGGCTGGCCGCGGCCGGTTTTGCCGTCGAGCATCTGCGTTTCGGCGACGTCGATAATCTATGGGCTGTCGCCGGCGACAGTGGACCCTTGCTGTGTTTCGCCGGCCATACCGATGTGGTGCCCCCTGGCCCGCTCGAGGACTGGTCGCACGATCCGTTCGCAGCCACCCTCGACCACGGCTGGCTGATCGGCCGCGGTGCAGCGGATATGAAATCCAGCGTCGCGGCGATGGTCTGTGCCGCGGAGCGCTTTCGTGCACGCCAGCCCGAGCACGGCGGGCGGCTGGCGTTTTTGCTGACCAGCGACGAGGAAGGCCCCGCTGTAGATGGCACCCGCGCGGTCATGGATTGGCTCGCCGAACGCGGCGTCGCGATCGATTACTGTCTCGTCGGCGAACCGTCGTCGACCGACACGCTCGGCGATACGGTCAAGAACGGCCGCCGCGGCAGTCTCAATGGGCATGCCCGAATCAGAGGCCGCCAGGGTCATGTAGCCTATCCGCACAAGGCGGATAACGCTCTGCATCGTTTGTTGGCGCTGCTGGCGGACCTGGCCGCCCACCACTGGGACGATGGCGACGAGTTCTTTCCGCCGACCTCGTTTCAGGTTTCCAATCTACAAGCGGGAACCGGCGCGGAAAACGTCATTCCCGGTATCGCCGAGGCACGCTTCAACTGGCGCTTCAATCCCAAACAGGATGAAGCCAGCATCCGCCGTCAGGTCGAACAGCGCTGCGTGGCCCACGGTATTCCGGCCGAAGCGATCGCATGGCGGCTGTCCGGCGCGCCGTTCATCACCCGCGAGGGCGCACTCATTGACGCCACGCGTGCCGCGATTCGCGAGCACGCCGGGCTCGATACCGTACTTTCCACCGCGGGTGGAACATCGGACGGCCGCTTCATTGCCCCAACAGGCGCCCAGGTCCTGGAACTCGGCCCGCTCAACGACACCATTCATCAGGCCGACGAAAAGATCGCCGCCGCCGATGTGGCCCGTCTGAGCGCCATCTACGAAGACATCGTCGCCCGACTTCTGAACTAGCGCGGCGCATCAACCCCCTGGCGCTGTTCAAAAGGCTGCCCCAGTCGCGTGATCTGTCGTTCCCGCCCTCAAGCAGGCAGGCTGTCCGCTAATGAACGCGAAGACACGCACATAAGACAATCATCCGCAGATCAACACGGATCTGGACAGGCTGTCGGGCGGCACCGGGTTTGCGAGGTACCGGCGCTGGCAATTTCAATCTGTGCGAATCTGCGTCGATCTGCGGATGGCTTTGAAAACGCGGGCCGTGGCGTGAAACCGAGCGCGCCGGGCCGGCGCCGCCAGAGCGATGCGTTCATTCGTAGACATGCGATCGGAGCGGCCGCAGACAGCGGGCTGTCATGCGCAGTCGAAAAAGCACCGTCGCGACCGGCGAACGCCCTAATCCACCCGATTGGCCACGACCCGGGCACGAAAGGCGTCGCGGCGCTTGCCCAGCCATTCGTCGAGTTTCTGATCGGCATGGTGATAGGCACGGAACACGATCTCGTCGAGTTCGTCCCAATCGAACATGCTGATGCCGCCAACCGGCATATGCAGCACCAGATCGGCCCGGGCATCGATATCGCGGCTTTCGCGTTCGCTGGTGAGTGTGGCGGTATGGAACAGAATCTTGAACATGTTCAAATGCCGCGCGCTCGATCCCAGCGACAGCAGTGACGCGGTTTCTGCATCTTCCGCCATTTCCACGCGTAGATCGGTCGCCCGGCTGACATCGGAGACGATCACTTGCCCGCGCCCCATCGCCGCCATGACGTCGAACGGGATGGCATTGAGCAGCCCGCCATCCACGAGCAGATCGCCGCGATGAACCAACGGCGGCGCGATGCCGGGTACGGCCATGCTCGCACCCACCCAGGTGGCCAGTTCGCCTTGGTCGTGCACCACCGGCACGCCCCGGGTGAGATTGGTGCTCAGACAGTAGAACGGCAGGTCCAGATCTTCGATATGACGCTCGCCGAACAGGGTCTTGAGCTGGCGGCGAAACTTCTCCGCGCTGATCAACGAAATCCGCGATAACGAATAGTCGTTGAGAAAACGCCCGGTGACGAAGGTTTCTCGCATGCGTGCCAACATTTGCTGAGCATCCATGCCCATGGCCACCATCGCCGCGACCATCGCGCCCATGCTGGTGCCGCCCACGGCATCGATGGGGATGCCTTTTTCCTGCATCGCACGAATCAGACCGATATGCGCGAATCCGCGCGCCCCGCCGCCGCCCAGCACCAGACACACCGCGCGTCCGGAAATCATGCGCGCCAGTCGGCCCATTTCCGGCCCCGGCAGCGCCTTGGCGACCCGATGCTGGGCGATGGCACCCGCCATATCGCGCCAGGCACGCGCTGAATAACCGCCGCGCTCGGGTACCAGCACCACCATCTCCTGGGGCGCGCGCAGGGCCTGCTCGCGTATCCAGACCAGATTGCGCGATGCGAACGGCCGCTGGTCGCCGTGGGCGATCAGAATCACCCGGTCGGCCTGGCGCAGACAGCGGCGTGTCCAGGCATCGGGCTCGGTGCTGGCTTCGTAGACGATATAGCGGTAGCGATCCTCGAGTTGCGTCAGCCAGGCTGACACACTGCGGTTGCGTTCACCGATACCGAAATCCACGGTCGCGGCCCCGTCGCCCAGGGCTGCGTCGACGCGCGTGGCATCCAGGCGCAGGGTGGACGCGGCCTGGCCCAGCTCGCAGCTCAACGCACGCGAAAACGCGGCCACGTCGATGCCCGGATGCACCGGCACGACGGCATACGTGCGCGCGCTACGTACGCTTTCACGCTGGGGTGCGGGCTTGACCGCACGCAGGCGTTCGACGATCTGGCGGGTGACCCGCAGCATGGCCTTCGGGTAGCGCTCGACCAGACTTTCGAACACCTCGCGGGAGACACGGATCAGCGCGGTATCACGCAAGGCGAACGCATCGGAGGAATGCGGCTCGGCCGTGATCAGGGTGATCTCACCCACGGTTTCGCCGGCGCTGCTTTCCCCCAGCAACAGGGGCGCACTGCCGGCTTCGGGCTGAACGACACGGATACGCCCGGATACCACCAGATAGAGCGCATCGCTGCTTTCGCCCACGCGAAACAAATACTGCCCGCCGCCGAGTTCGAGCCACTCCGCGCTGGCCGCCACCGAACGCAACGCCCGCCGGTCCAGTTCCCGGAACAGACTGCTCGCTTTGAGTGCAGAAACAATATCCATGAAGTGCGTATTGGTGCGCAGCGCATAAAAAAGCCCGGGGCCTGCCCGGGCTTTTCAACCAGCGCCTACATCAGCCGATCAAGCGGCCTGTTCCATATCCGCGCTGTATTCACCCCGCGCGGCCGCGCCGTTGTTACGGGCCCGCTTGAGGTAGGCCTGCTGGGCAGCCGGGATATTGTCGTCCTTGCCGCCCCAGGCCGCCAGCGCCGGCGCCTGCAACGCACGGCCATAGGAAAAGCTCAGCTTCCACGGATGCGGGCCCTTGCGGTTCATCGCATCCAGATGGGCCGTGGCCAGCTCGTCGCTCTGGCCGCCCGACAGGAAGACGATACCCGGCACGGCCGCGGGCACGCGGCGCTTGAGGCAACGCAGCGTCGCTTCGGCGACCTGCTCCACCCCGGCCTGCTGCGGGCACTGCTTGCCGGCGATGACCATGTTGGGCTTGAGCAGCATGCCCTCGAGCATGACGTTCTGGGCCTTGAGCTCGGCGAACACGGCATCGAGCACACGGTCGGTGACTTCTTCGCAGCGCTCGATGGAGTTGGCGCCGTCCATGAGCACTTCCGGCTCCACGATCGGCACGATGCCGGCTTCCTGGCACAGGGCGGCATAGCGCGCCAACGCGTGCGCATTGACATGCACGCAGTAGTCGCTCGGGCGGTGATCGGCGATATCGATCACGCCGCGCCATTTGGCGAAACGCGCACCCGCCTTGGCATAGTCGGCCAGGCGTTCACGCAGACCGTCCAGACCTTCGGTGACTTTTTCTTCCGGGCTACCAGCCAGCGGCTTGGCGCCCTTGTCAACCTTGATACCCGGAATCACGCCCTGATCGGCCAGCAGTTTCGGAAACGGCGTGCCGTCGTCGGCCTTCTGGAACAGCGTTTCCTCGAACAGAATCACGCCGCTGATGTACTCCTGCGCGCCTTCCGTGGTGAACAGCAGATTGCGATACGTCTGTCGCGTCTGTTCGGTCGACTCGACGCCGATGCTGTCGAGACGCTTTTTAATGGTGCCGGTCGATTCGTCGGCGGCGAGAATCCCCTTGCCATCGACAACGAGCGCATTCGCCGTATCGATAAGTGCTTGTTCGTGCATGCGCGAGTCCTTGTTTGGGCCAATTTTTCGGAATTTTACCGCAAATCGCGGCCGATGGAGAAACCCGTTCGCACCGCCGGCCGGCAGCCCCGAAAACGCCCAAGGGCGGGCGCGGCGGCAATGGCGGAGAGGGTGGGATTCGAACCCACGAGGGGCGTGAACCCCTGCCGGTTTTCAAGACCGGTGCATTCAACCGCTCTGCCACCTCTCCGGCGTGCTCGGCGCAGCGCATTGTCCGAGACACGCCCTGCCCAGCGCAAGCCCGGCATCGAAAACTGCATGGGACACGCAATGGCATCGCTTTTGCTTTAACCGCTTTCGGGGGATGCCGGCACGACCGTATGCACCGCTTTGGCACACGTTTTCCGACGCCCGCCATGTGCTCGAGTACGAGTGCATCCATTCACTTTTTTGGGGACATCATGAAATCAAGGCTCACAGTCAGCCTGCTGTTACTGGCAGCGCTATTGTCTGGGTGTAACGATTCCGACAGCGACGACAATGTCGGTGTAAATGACGGCGACACGTCAACGCCGACGGAACCGACAACCTTCAATTTCGTCGAGGGCACGATCGCACAGGCCCATGCGGCGATGCGCGCGGGTACGCTAACCTGCGAAGCGCTCGTACAAGGCTATATCGATCGCATCGAAGCCTACGACGACACCGGCCCGACGCTGCACGCCGTTATCAATCTCAACCCGCGTGCCCTCGACCGCGCCCGCACACTCGATCGCAACTATGCAGTCGAGGGCCCGAGCGGGCCACTGCACTGCGTGCCGGTGCTTCTCAAGGACAATTTCGATACCGCCGAAGTCACCACCACGGCCGGCGGCACGGCGTTGCAATATAACCGCACGCCCGACGACGCATTCTCGGTAGCAGGGATCGTCGACGCCGGTGGCATCGTGCTCGGCAAGGCCAATCTCGATGAATTCGCGTTCGGCTTCCAGGGCAGCAGCTCGATCGAGGGGCAGGTCAAAAATGCTTACGATCAGAGCAAAGGCCCGGGTGGTTCGTCCTCCGGAACGGGCGCTGCCATTGCCGCAAGCTTCGCAATGACCGGTACCGGCAGCGATACCGGTGGTTCGGTTCGTGTGCCTTCCAGTCTGGAAGGTCTGGTCGGCATTCGACCGAGCCTGCGCCTTGTCAGCCAGGATGGCATCGTGCCGCTGGCGGCGTCTCAGGATACCGGCGGGCCGATGTGCCGTACCGTCGAAGACTGCGCCCTCATGCTCGACGCGATGGTCGGTTTCGACGACGGCCCCTATGCGAATCAGCGCGCGGCGTTTGCTTATGATTCCGCGGCCATCGAAACTGTCGACGAGTACGAAGCCATCACCAACGTGCCAGCCACCTATACGGATTACCTGAACGCGGATGGTCTTCAGGGTGCCCGTATCGCGGCCCTGCAGCCGCTGTTCGGCAACGGCAACGGCGAAAACGCCCAGGTTCAAACCAGGCTCATGGAAGCCATCGAAGCCATGCGCGCTGCCGGCGCCACGGTGGACATACTCAGTGAAGACGACCTGGCCGAGCGCAACGTCTCGCTCGATGCCCTGACCGACTTTGCCAGCAATTCGCGCTTCGAGTTCCGGAACGACCTCACCAGTTACCTGATGAGTTGGCCCTCAAATCTGGACGGACACCTGCGCAGTTTCGATGCGGTAGAAACCAACGGCGGCTATGAAGCACGAAACACCGGCACCTTTGCCTTCTACGGTGCGATCGGACGGGCGATCGAGGACGAAAGCGATACCAGCGACGAGGCGGTCGGTTATCGTCAGGCCTACGAGCGCAACCTCGAAGAACGTCCAACGATCGTGCGTAACGGCCTCATGCGCATCCTCGATAACCGC
The DNA here is from genome assembly GCF_040361255.1 of Salinisphaera sp. T5B8. Lineage (NCBI taxonomy): Bacteria > Pseudomonadati > Pseudomonadota > Gammaproteobacteria > Salinisphaerales > Salinisphaeraceae > Salinisphaera > Salinisphaera sp. T5B8. The sequence continues at coordinate 66,328 of NZ_APNG01000020.1, forward strand.
GACGGCAACGACACGAGCGCCGCTGCCCTGGGCGCGCCGTACGATGCGCTGTTGTATCCGTCGGTGCTCAGCCTGGCGCCCGCGCTGGGTAGTTCGCCGAGTACCGGCAGCAACAATCGCTTGAGCCCGTTCTCGGGCTTTCCAGCACTGAGCATGCCGGCTGGCATGGTGCAGCCGTCAGGTAACGACAGCGCCCCCGCGCTGCCGGTCGGTATGGAGCTTCTGGCTCGCGAATTCGACGAACCCATGCTCATCAAGATCGCCTACGGCTATCAGGAGACGGTTCAGCCGCGCGCCGCGCCCACCTTTACACCGGAGCTCGCAGCCAACGACGACTAAGCTCACACCCGCCTGAAATGCGGCCCGCCCTCGCGGCGGGCCGCACTCGATCGCTTTCGACGCCCGCCGCCTCGACAAGATCGCAAGCAATCATTGTTTGCCGCGGAACGTTTCTCTATAATCCGCGCCTTGCCGAATCTGGAGCCGGGGTAGCTCAGTCGGTAGAGCAACTGATTCGTAATTAGTAGGTCGGAGGTTCGATTCCTCTCCCCGGCACCATCTTTTCAATGGCTTACGAGAGCCGGCCGCGCGCCGGCTTTTTCGTGTCCGGCTGGTGTCCGGGCCCAAACACGGTTTGGCAGCGCTATAAACATTGGCCTTCGTAGACAACTTGCAGCGCCATTTGGCGATATCGCTTGCTGCGAATACTGCGCAATCCACTCACCGATCCGACGCCGCTCGATTGCCGCGTCTTTCCGTACACGCCCGCAGGGCCTGATCTCATGCCGCCCGGGAAAGTTACCCCCAACAACAATTTGATGCACGATACATTTAAGCGTTAGCGTCAAAATCGAGAGACGCGAACGGCCCATTCGCATAAGATCGGGTCATCGTAGGGGGAACCATATGATCGGGTTGGCAGAAATCCACGTGGGTACGCGCTTGGCTGGCGTCGTGCCGGGGGAGACCATCGAGGTTATCCAGGCCAGCCCTATCGGCGCCGACGCCATATCCATCGTTTACAAGAAGGCCAATGGCGCGTTTGCGGAGCAAATGCTGTTCAAGGCCGACGAAGAGCGGCTAGGGGTCGCTACGGCCGGCCGCCCTTGGTCGCTGGATGCGCCTGCCGCAGATTTCAAAATCGCGCTCGAGGCGTTCCGTATCCGAGTTGCCCATCTTTTCGATCCGATGATGGCGGTGCACACGTCGAACGTAGAGCCACTCCCTCATCAGATTTCGGCGGTATATGAGGCAATGTTGCCGCGCCAGCCTCTGCGCTTCGTGTTGGCCGACGACCCGGGCGCCGGCAAGACGATTATGGCCGGGCTCCTGATTCGCGAGCTCATCATGCGCGCCGACGCGCATCGCATCCTGGTCGTCGCTCCCGGCGGCCTCGTGAACCAATGGCAGGACGAGCTCAGCGAAAAATTCGGCCTGCAGTTCGAAATCTTCAGTCGCGAAAAGCAGGAACAGAGCGCCACCGGCAATTACTTCGACGAGCAACCCTACTTGATTGCTCGAATCGACCAGCTGTCGCGTAACGAAGAGCTGCAGCAGAAGCTCCAGCTGACCGAGTGGGACCTGATCATCGTAGATGAGGCCCACAAACTGTCGGCGACATACGGCGGCAACAAGGTCCACAAAACGAAGCGCTTTCTTCTCGGCGAAATGCTCGGCAGCTTATGCCGGCACTTCCTTCTGATGACCGCTACGCCGCATAACGGCAAGGAAGAGGACTTCCAGCTGTTCATGTCCTTGTTGGATGCGGACCGCTTCTACGGTCGATTCCGCGAGGGAGCGCACAAGGTCGACGTATCGGACATGATGCGCCGGCTGGTGAAGGAGGAGCTGCTCAAGTTCGACGGCAAGCCGCTATTTCCGGAACGTCGCGCCTACACGGCGAACTACCGCCTATCGGATCAAGAGGCCGTACTTTACGAACAGGTCACATTGTACGTCCGCAACGAAATGAACCGGGCCGACCGGCTGGACGGCAAACGTAAAGGAACGGTGGGCTTTGCGTTAACCCAATTGCAGCGGCGCCTGGCTTCCAGCCCCGAGGCTATCTATCAATCGCTCAGGCGCCGCCGCAAGCGGCTCGAGGGCCAGCTCGAAGAGCATAAGCTCATTGCTCGTGGTCAAGGTGTACGCGAAACTACTGTCACCTATCAGATCAGTAGGCCATTCGAGCTACCCGACGACCCTGACGAGCTCGACGACGCACTTACTGCAGACGAATATGAGCAGTACGCTGAACAGATCGTCGACCAGGCAACCGCCGCGGCCACAATCCCCGAGCTCGAAGCCGAAATTACGACCCTGAATAACCTCGAACGTCAGGCGAAGGCCGTCGTTGAGTCGGGCAACGACAGGAAGTGGGAAGAACTATCGTCCCTGCTCCAAGACACACCGGAGATGCAAACGCCCTCCGGGCAGCTACGCAAGCTCATTATCTTCAGCGAGCACCGCGATACGCTGAATTACCTGATCGAGCGTATCAAGGGTCTACTGGGCTCACCTGAAGCGGTCGTCACGATCCATGGTGGCGTCAACCGCGACGACCGACGAAAGATACAGGAAGAATTTCGTAATAACCCCAAAGTCGTTGTTCTCGTGGCTACAGACGCCGCGGGGGAAGGCATCAATCTCCAGAATGCCAACCTCATGATCAATTACGATCTGCCATGGAATCCGAATCGACTCGAACAGCGTTTTGGCCGTATCCACCGCATCGGCCAGACCGAAGTCTGCCATCTGTGGAATATGGTCGCTCAGGAAACACGGGAAGGCAGTGTCTTCCAGCGTTTGTTCGAGAAGTTGGAAGTTGAACGCAAGGCCTTGGGTGGCCGCGTCTTCGACATCCTCGGTGAGGCGTTCGAAAATCAGTCGCTCAAGAACCTGCTCATTGATGCAATCCGGTCGGGGGAAAGCCCAGAAGTCAGGGCACGGTTGGATCAGGTCATCGATGGGGCACTCGACACCAAGCACCTCAAGGAAATCCTCAGGCGCAACGCACTCGTCGAGCAGTATATGAGCCGTGAGGAGCTATTCTCGATCAAGGCCGAGATGGACAAGGCGGAGGCGCGTAAATTACAGCCTTACTTCATACGCGCCTTTTTCATCGAGGCATTCGCCCGACTGGGCGGCGATCTACGCGATCGCGAGCCTGGCCGCTACGAGATCAAGCATGTGCCGGCCGAAATTCGCGAGCGCGATCGCGTCATTGGTGAAACACGCGCGCCCGTGCTCAAACGGTATGAACGCATCTGCTTCGAAAAAGAGCGGGTACGGTTAAGACAAAAACCGGCAGCAGACTTGGTGCATCCCGCTCACTCCTTGATGGCGACGGTGACAGACCTTGTGCTCGAAGCACATCGGCCAGCACTGAACCAAGGCACCGTACTGGTCGATCCGAATGACGACACCATCGAGCCACGGTTACTGTTCGTCATCGATCACAGGGTGCGCGAAGCCGCCGGCGACAACCCGCCCACGGCGTCCCGGCAACTTCATTTCGTCACGATCGATAAAGAAGGCCAGGCAACCCATGGTGGCTGGGCGCCCCATCTGGATCTCGAACCGCTAGATCCAGCGGACCAACAAATAGCCGACGCCCTACTCGCGTCCGAATGGCTGAGTCATGGCCTCGAATCCATGGCGTTGGAACACGCATCACAGCAGCTTGTGCCTGCGCACTACGAGGAGGTTAAGGCGCGGCGCGAACGCCAGGCCGACAAGACGCTGGCCGCGGTACAACAGCGCTTGGTCAAGGAAATCAACTATCTTGCGGACCGCGCCATTCGGCTCGACGAAGACGTTAAAGCGGGCAAGCAACCACGCGTGCAGCCGGAGAACTTCAGGCGCCGCGCTGAGGAGTTAACGGCGCGCCTACAGCAGCGTCGACGCGAAATCGAGCAGACCCGGCTTGTGGTTTCCGGAACGCCTGTGGTGGTTGGCTGTGCGCTCGTCCTACCTCAAGGGCTGATCGCGCAACACCACGGCGAACAAAATTTCTCTGCGGATGCAGCCGCGCGCGCTCGTGTTGAAAGACGGGCGATGGAAGCGGTTACGCAGGCAGAGCATCAGCTCGGCCACGAAGTTGTCGACGTTTCGGCGGAAAAGTGCGGGTGGGACGTTACCGCACAGCCGCCCGAGCGGCCGGACGGTACGGTGCCGCTAGTTCGCCATATTGAAGTCAAGGGCCGCGCCAAGGGACAAAAGAGCGTCACGATCACTCGTAACGAGATCATGTACGGCCTCAATCAGGGCGACAAGTTCATCCTTGCAATCGTCCTTGTCGACGGCGACAAAACCGAGGGCCCCTACTACGTTCAGCAACCTTTTCAAAAAGAGCTCGATTTCGGCGTCGCGAGCAGCAATTACGAGCTCGACTATCTGCTCTCCAAAGCGGTGCCGCCCTCCCAAACGGTTCAAGCCGCATAACACATAAAAACGATGAGCTACCAAGCCACCCAAATCGCCAACATCCTCGAGCAGATCAACAAGGAACTATTCATTCCCGGCATCCAGCGACCGTTCGTTTGGCAGCCTGATCAAATCGCGCGCCTGTTCGATTCGCTGATGCGGCGCTACCCGATTGGTTCCTTCCTCCTTTGGCGGCTCGAGCCCGGCAGCCTGGAGGATTGGGATATTTACCGGTTCGTTGACCACTTCTGGCAGGGCGATATCCACAACGATCCAGCAAACCTCGACAGCACAAAACCGGTGACGCTGGTACTTGATGGCCAGCAGCGACTAACGTCGATTCTGATCGGCCTCAAGGGGTCGTACGCCATACGCCAGAAATACCGCCGCAAGAATAATGCTGACGCCTGGACTGCATTCGAACTCTACCTAGACCTCGCGCATGCGCCTGAGCAGGATGACGAAGACGAAGAAGGCAACCCTATCGAAAACAGCTACCGCTTCAAGTTCTTCGAGGAAGCGAAACCGCCAACAAACAAGCAAGACGAACTCTGGTTCGAGGTCGGGATGATCCTCGCAGCCAAAAGCGAAGACGAATGCGATCGCTTGCTTCGCGATTGGGTGGATAACAACTTCACGCTCGACGCAGAACGAAAACAAACGGCTCGCGAAACTCTCGCCCGCCTTTGGACGTTGGTCTGGCGGGACGAAAGCATCGCGTTCTTCACAGAACACAGCCAGTCGTACGACAAGGTCCTAGACATCTTCATCCGTGCCAATGACGGCGGCGTGAAGCTCAGCCGCGGCGATTTGCTGATGTCCGTGATCACGCTGCGCTGGGATCGATTCAGCGCACGCGATGAGATCGAGCAATTGCTGAAGCAGGTGTCCGATATTTCGCAGCCTAAGCGTACGCTACAGCGCGAGTACGTCCTGCGCGCCAGCCTGTTCCTAAGTGACCTGCCGTTCAGCATTCAGGTCAAGAACTTTTCCCCCGCCAATATTCGCCGTATCGAAGCACAGTGGGAACCACTAAAGAGCTGGCTCATCGCGGCAGCAACGTTGGCGGCCGACCAAGGCTTGCGCGGCGACAACCTCGCCAGTATGAACGGCGTTACGTTGATCGCGTATTACCTCCGGGATGTATTCGAGCAGCAGGCGATCAACGATCCGGCGCTGGGACAGGTAGACCCCGCAAACCTTGAGCGCATACGGCAGTGGATGATCGTACTCGGCGCCGGCCGGTACTTCAGTCAGCAAACCAGCAGCAAGTTAAACGCCGCGCGTAGCATTCTGAAGACCGCTACGCGCAAAGACGAGACCTTCCCGATAATCCCGCTTATGGAGGTGTTCGGCTTCAATGCGCGTGAGGCGGTATTCGGCGGCTGGGTCGATACTTTCTGCGCTGGGTTCCAGAGCGACAAGCACAGCGAATTGCTCGTTTCACTGCTATACGGCGGGCACCTGCCCAACCTCGGCCGCCGCCCCGTGAATCTAGTGCAGCCGCGCTTCTTCATGGACGACGAACTACGACATGCCGGCGTCCCAGAAGCGCAACGACAGCTCTTGCAAGGATTCGCCGATCGCCAAGTGCTGGCTGTGGCACTTACCAAAGAACAGCTACAGGACTACTACCTGTATCCGTTTGAGGAATGGCTAGCGCGCGTACCCGATAGCTTCTTCGTAGAACACACACTGCCAGCTGATCGTGATCTATACCGGCTGGAACGCCTTCCGGAGCTTGTGCAGGCTCGCCGGGTCATGCTGGACGCACATTTTCGGCAGCTGTTCCTTGATCAACCTTCCGCCGTGCTGCCGGATAACGTGCGCGCAGGAAGGGAATTCACCGAAACCGACCAGGCGGCGGTTTGACACAGGTATCGCGTCACCGTTGTGCTTCGCCGGAAGAAGGCCCGGCGCCGGTGGCAAACGGTACCCTAGAAATAGAGACGCCTCCGCGAGGGAGGCGTCGGGCCGGAGATGCTATCTCCGGTGGGGTTAATGCGGGGAAATATAGTGCCGAACCCGCGCCCAGTCAAGCCATTTCCGCAGCTCCGGCGCTAACGTTTTGAACCGCGTCATCAGCTATATCGACGGCTTCAACCTGTACTTCGGCCTTCGCGCGAAAGGCTGGCGTAAATACTACTGGCTAGACCTGGCCGGCATGTCCCGGGCGGTAATGAAGCCGCAACAAGCACTAGCGCACTGCCACTATTTCACCGCCCGGATACGCGCAGGCGGGAAAAGCCAGAACGCTAAGCGACAGACAATCTGGCTCGACGCGCTAGCGACGCGTGACGATATCACCTGCCACTTCGGCCATTATCTGCCCAAAGAACAGACCTGCAAGAGCTGCGGGGCTAAATGGACCCACCACGAAGAAAAGATGACCGACGTGAATATCGCGTCGCAGCTATTGGTAGATGCTTACGAGGATCGTTACGATACCGCGCTCGTCGTTTCCGGCGATAGCGACCTGACGACGCCGATCAAGATGGTGCGACAGCGGTTTCCACATAAGCGGCTAATCGTCGCGTTCCCGCCCAAGCGACGCTCTGACCAGCTACGCAAGGCAGCCCATGGTCATATCGTCATCGGCGACGACAGCCTGCGCCAGAATCTGCTACCCGACCGAATTACTACGGCGACCGGCTATGTGCTCGAACGGCCGGCGCGTTGGTACTAGATCTTATGTCCACGATTAAATCACCAAAGAAGCTCATCGAAGTCGCGCTGCCGCTCGACGACATCAACGCCGCCGCAGCGCGCGAAAAGTCGATCCGGCACGGCCATCCTTCGACCTTGCATCTATGGTGGGCGCGCCGACCGCTCGCGGCCGCACGCGCGGTTCTGTTCGCCCAAATGGTCAACGATCCCGGCGGCGAGCGCGGCTGGTTCACCGGTAAGTCCAAGGCGCAGGCCGACGCCGAGCGCGAAAAACTGTTCGACATCATCCGCGACCTCGTCAAATGGGAGAACACGAACAACGAGGCCGTGCTGGAACGCGCCCGTGCAGAAATCCGCAAGAGCTGGCGCGAAACCTGTGAAATGAATAAGGGTAAAGCCGGCTTCGATCCGGAGAAATTACCGGCATTCCATGACCCATTCGCCGGCGGTGGCGCCATTCCGCTGGAAGCACAGCGCCTCGGGCTCGAAGCCCATGCGTCGGACCTTAACCCCGTCGCAGTGCTGATCAACAAGGCGATGATTGAGATTCCGCCGAAATTTGCAGGCCGACCTCCTGTTGGCCCAACCCCGACAGGCGAAAAGCAAACACAGATGCACGAGGATTGGTCAGGCGCACGTGGCTTAGCTGAGGACGTGCGTCGCTATGGCCACTGGATGCGCGAGGAAGCTGAAAAAAGAATTGGCCATCTTTACCCAAAGGTCGAGATTACTGCTGACATCATTGCAGAGCGTCCGGATTTAGAACCGCTACTAGGTCAAAGAAAGACCGTCATAGCATGGATTTGGGCGCGAACCGTGAAGAGCCCAAATCCTGCCTTCTCAGAATCGTACGTCCCACTTGCTTCCAGCTTCGTCTTATCCACGAAAAAGGGCAAGCAGACATGGGCAGAGCCTATTATCGATGGCAAGGACTACCACTTCCGGGTACGTCATGGAGTGCCGCCAGAGCGAGCGAAAAACGGTACGAAGCTCGGACGAGGAGCCAGTTTTCAGTGTATCTTTTCTGGCGCGCCGATCGATAAGAAATACGTACGTAAGCAATTCCGAGAAAAGAGCGCCGGGCAGCGCCTTATGGCGATCGTAGTTGAAGGCGCTAGAGGACGAATCTATCTTTCGCCCATAGCAAAACACGAAGAAATCGCTATAAAGGCCCAACCGTCCTGGAAGCCCGATGTCGAAATGAACCAAGATTCGAAGGACTTGCTCAGCGGTCGCGGCTATGGGTTCAAGTACTGGTCTGAATTATTCACTTCACGACAGCTCGTTGCACTCACGACCTTTTTCGACCTAGTGGCAGAAACGCGGAATAAGGTCATCGCCGATGCTACCGTTAAGGGTCGCGGCATTGCCCCATGCGCGAGTAAAGAAGCTCAAGCTCGGTTCGCGGAAGCGTATAGTGATGCTATCGCTTTGTTTTTAGCGTTCTCAATTGATAAAGGCGCCAATCTTTGGTCAACAATTACGTCTTGGATGAGTGACCGGGGTGCATTCCGCGAAACATTCGCCAGGCAAGCTATCCCGATGGTTTGGGATTACGCAGAATCCAATCCATTTAGTAATTCTGGCGGCAATATAGCTACTGCGCTCGACAAAATTCGAATGGCGATCGAGTGGTTGCCCGCTAGAGGCGAAGGCGCGGCCCATCAAGAAGATGCTGCGATCGATGGAACGTCGACAAATTGCGTGATAAGCACTGATCCTCCTTACTACGACAACATCAGCTACGCTGACTTGTCGGATTATTTCTATGTATGGCTCAGGCGTGCTCTTCGCGACGTATTTCCCGGGCTTTTTGCAACTATGGCGGTCCCTAAATCAGAGGAGTTGATCGCTGCGGCCTACCGGCATGGGGGCAAACACAAAGCCGAACAATTCTTTCTCGAAGGCATGAAACGGGCGATAACCATCCTTTCTGAAAAAAGTCACCCTGGCTTTCCAGTATCGATTTATTACGCTTTCAAGCAATCCAAGAATGACGGAATAGGCATTTCTAACAGTGGGTGGTCAACGTTTCTGGAAGCAGTCGTCCACGCAGGATTTAGTATCACAGGTACTTGGCCGGTCCGGACGGAAGGAGCTGGACGCATTATCGCCACTGGCCGCAACGCGCTGGCCTCCAGCATCGTTTTGATCTGCCGTAAGCGTGACTTATCCGCTGGGTCAATCACTCGTCGCGACTTCCAACGACAACTTCGGGAGCAAATGCCAGAATCATTAGAGACTATGATTGGCGGCGCCATAGGAAGGTCGCCGATCGCACCTGTCGATTTAGCGCAAGCTGCTATCGGTCCCGGAATGGCCATTTTTTCCAAACATGAAGCCGTGTTGAACCAAGACGGCTCCTACATGGGCGTACATGACGCGTTAATACTTATCAATCGCGCCATCAGCGATTTCCTTACCCCCGATGCCGGCGATTTCGACGCCGATACATTGTTTTGCAACAGCTGGTTCGAGCAGTATGCTTGGAGCGCAGGCTCGTTCGGCGATGCCGACGTACTAGCCCGGGGTAAGGGCACCTCTGTCGATGGCGTAAGGGAATCCGGCGTCGTCGAATCCGGCGGCGGCAAGGTACGTCTGCTTCGTTGGACAGAATACCCCGACAGTTGGGACCCCAGAGCCGACCAGCGTACACCGATCTGGGAAGCGTGCCATCACCTGATCCGCGCACTGAACACGGACGGTGAATCGGCTGCGGGTGCGCTACTCGCTCGCATGCCCGAACGAGGCGATGCGATTCGTCAGCTCGCCTACCACCTGTATACGCTTTGCGAGCGCTCGAAGCGCTCTGAGGACGCTCGTGCCTATAACGAACTCATCACCGCCTGGAACGGTATCGTGACCACGTCGCACGAGACCGGCCATCGTGACGAGCAGTTGGGCATAACGTTTGAATAGGCTCAACCGTCCAACATTTATCGATCAAAGCCCTATACCCGTACTAGATTGAGCACCCATGGCTATTAAACCCTGGCGTGAAATCGCGCGCCCGCGAACCGACGTCCTCAAAGGCAACTTTTCGCAATCCGAGTTTGCTGCCGACTTGTCGCAGGTGGTCAAAGGCGAAGCCTCGCCCGAATACAACGATGCGGCCACGTTTTTCGAGCGCACCTTTATAACGGAAGGTATGCGCCTGTTGTTGACCTCCCTTGTGCAACGACTGGCAGGCGACAATGGCGATCCGGTCATTCAGCTGCAGACAGCATTCGGTGGCGGCAAGACACATACGTTGCTGGCCGTTTATCACCTCGCGACACGCGATGTGTCGACGGATGCCCTGCCCGGCATTCCGCCGCTGCTGGACGCTGCGGACGTTACCGAGCTACCGCGAGCCAGCGTGGCCGTGCTCGATGGCAACCAACATTCGCCGAGCAAGCCGCACGGCTACGACACAACGAGCGTTAATACGCTCTGGGGCGACCTCGCGTATCAGCTCGCCGGCGAACAAGGCTTTGCGCTTATTGAGGATGCGGATAAGGACGGAACGTCGCCGGGCAAGCAAGCACTTTCTGAACTGATTCGCATGGCGGCGCCATGCGTCATCCTCATCGATGAGCTCGTCGCCTATATCCGGCAGTTCGAGCCCGGTCGGAATTACGTCGGCGGCACATTCGACAGTAATTTGTCGTTTGTCCAGGCGCTCACGGAAGCCGTGAAGACGGTACCGAACGCGATACTGCTCGCGTCTCTGCCTGAGTCCGAAGTCGAGGTTGGCGGCGTGCGCGGCCAGCAGGCGCTTGAGGCTCTTGAAAAATATTTCGGCCGCGTCGAATCGGTCTGGAAGCCGGTTGGCTCGGAGGAAGCCTTCGAGATCGTGCGTCGCCGGTTATTCGAGGAAACGGCCGACGAAGAAGCGATCCATGCCGTATGCCGAGCGTATGCAGATTTTTATCGCGAGCACGCCGATCAGCTACCCCCTGAGACACAGGAGCGGCATTACCTCGAACGGCTATACCAGTCCTACCCGGTGCACCCGGAAATCTTCGACCGCTTATATGAGGATTGGTCCACGCTCGGCAAGTTCCAGCGCACGCGCGGCGTGCTGCAGCTTATGGCCGTGGTGATTCATCAGCTTTGGAACACGAATAACCGCGACGTTCTGATCATGCCCGGCTCGTTGCCGCTGGACGATACGAATGTCCGCAACAAGAGCCTCCACTACCTGCCCCAGGGATGGGAAGCAGTGATTGAGGCGGAGGTCGACGGGCCCCGCTCGCAAACAGCGGAGGTCGACGGCCAGGACACCCGGTTCGGCAGTATTCAGGCCGCGCGTAGGGCGGCGCGTACGATCTTCCTGGGCAGCGCGCCTTCGACGTCCGCGCAGGACATCCGGGGCATCAATGTGCATCGCATCCTCCTCGGCTGCCTTGAACCCGGTCAAACACCGGCTGTGTATCTGGACGTATTGCGACGGCTTCGCGATCGCCTCCAATACTTGTTCGCCGAGCAAGATCGTTTTTGGTTCGATACGCGTCCAAACCTGCGGCGTGAAATGGAGGGCCGCAAAGGTGGCTTCTCGGATCTGGAAGATGTTTTTCCCCTCCTTCGCGGGCGCCTGAGTCGATTATTCGGCAAGGGCAACTGTTTCGGCGGTATACACGTATTCACGCCTTCCGCCGACGTCCCGGATGACTATGGCAAGGGACCTCGCCTGGTCGTATTGCCTTACCAGGACGGCTACAGCCGAGCGGAGCCATCCCGGGCGCAGGCAGCCGCCGAGGAAATTCTTCGCAATCGGGGCGACCAACCACGCCAAAAGCAGAATCGCTTGCTATTCCTCGCAGCGGATTATGACGCCGTATCACGACTCAAGGAGCAGGCGCGTACACAGCTTGCATGGAACTCCATCGTCAACGACGTCAACCAGGATCGCATAACGCTCGACAACCGCCAGGCCAAGCAAGCCAAACAACAGCTCGATCGAGCGGACGACGTTCTCAAACAACTCCTTCGCGACGCGTACAAGTGGATTCTCTGCCCAAGCGGGCGATCGAACAGCAAACACGTAGAGTGGGAAGCGGTAACCGTATCCTCTACCGCACCGAACCTGATCGGCGAAATCGAGACCAAAGTGCAGGAAGAAGAGTGGCTCGCTCGTGACTGGTCGCCGTTCCATTTAAAACGCGTGCTGGACGCCTGGTACTTCAAGGACGGTAAGCCTGACGTTTCGGCCGCAAAGGTCTGGCAGGACACCTGCCAATTCCTTTTCCTGCCACGGCTTATCAACGACAGCGTATTTCGGCGTGCGATTGAGGACGGTCTCGCCTCACGCGACTACTTCGGCTTTGCGCGTGGAAAGGAAGGCGACGAATACTACGGATTCGCCTTCGACGAGCCCGCGATCATCCATCTTGACGAAGATTGCCTGTTGATCGAACGGGAGGCTGCAGTTGCCTATGCCACGGCGATCGCCCCCGCACCGGAACCGGCGCTCGCGCCTCAGCCGGGTGGAGGCCCACAGCCAAGCCCAGGTGACGGCGGATCAGACCCTGCTCCCCCACCACCACATTCAGGACCAAGCCCCGCGCAGGCAGCAGCGACGCAGTTCTACGGCTCAGTAGCGCTCGATTCGGTCAAAGCGAAAATGGATTTCGCCACAATTGTCGATGAGGTCATCGAGCAATTCAGCATGGACCCTAATGCTGACGTGACGATATCCGTCGATATCACGGCTCGATCCGACAAGGGTTTTGGCGAAGCCACGCAACGCGCCGTTCGCGAAAACTGCAACACGCTACGATTCTCGACCGCGGAGTTCGAGGGTAACGATTGATATCCCCTTCTACGAACCATGGTGAATAACTAACTAACACGACGTTTGGGCGAATCTTTTCTATGCGGCGCCAGCTTGGCAGATATGCGTCGTTATAACGGCCTCGCGCCCATCGCCGCAAGATCGGTCTAGCGAATCTCTTGATCACGCAGTTCATAGGCACGAGGACAAATAGTCACATGCGCGAAGATGCCGTCCGATGCACAATGTGCCGGTCCGGATGCACTAACGAAGCACTCCATTCATCATTTAGGTTGCAGCAGGGCCTATAATGCTCTTTCGATAATCGGTGGCGCGCTATATGACATCAAAACGCGGCCGCTATGATTCGGTGCTATAGCGCTCCGGCAGCACGTAGGTGCACCGGCACGATAGGCTCCTCGAACGCGATACGACGGTAGCGCCCCGCCCTGAAGTAGATCGCCGGAGCGCCGCCGATCCGTTCCGTAGCCACACAGGAGCGAAGACACAATAAGATCATCCATGGTCATCGGCTCGCCGCGGCCCTGGTCCTACCCCTCGATAAAGAGCTCTGCCGCGCGTGCCGGACCCACAAACATGGATTTTTCGCAAATGCGTGGAAGCGTTCGGGCCTGCCCGTGTACGACTGTCGCCGACGCTATGAGCGCACTGTCCAGGTTCACGGCGGCGGCACAACTACGCCCACGCAAGGTAGCTTGGGTGTTTCGGTAGCCAGTCGTAGCCTATAGCACCCCGCCACGGCCGGCCCTCGTTGCTGGTGCGTTCTTTATGGTTGTAAGGCCTGCGCAAGACAGGACGCGGATGACGAACCGCCCCGTGCAATGGCGCGCTCGGTTAGGCATGGGGCAAATCCGGCATGAGTTACTGTCAAATCTGGTGTATGAGGAAAGGAGCTAGGCGGCTTTCC
>NZ_APNG01000021.1:0-69764 GCF_040361255.1 Salinisphaera sp. T5B8
CTGGTCGCGTATCAGGCGCTGGGTATCAACATACAAGGTTGGATTAGCGAAGCGTAATCCAACATGAGAACACGGCACTAAAGCCGTGTCGCCCCCGCGGCTGCGGCTAGCCTCGAGGCGGTTTCCTGTTGGCTTACGGCCTGCGGCCTAAGCCAACCTACGCGGCTCCGGCCTGGCCCCGAGGCCGGTAGCAGGCGTAGACTGGATTCGCGACGCGTAATCCAACATGGAACACGGCAGGCAAGCCGGGGCACGCCATAATCAATAGCGAATGGGCGCCAGCGCCGCTCGGTTGAGCGCGTCGATACGGTCGTGGCCTGTCAGCGCCAGGGTGAGGTCGATATCGGCCAGCAGGCGGCGTAACACCTCGGCCACGCCCTGCTCGCCGGCACAGGCCAGCCCCCAGGCAAAGGGACGCCCGAGGAGCACCGCATCCGCGCCGAGGGCGACGGCCTTGAGCACGTCCGCGCCACGGCGAATGCCGCTATCGAAGAGCACGCTCATATGATCGCCCACGGCATCGACCACGCCGGCCAGTGCATCGATCGCGGCGATACTGCCGTCGACCTGACGCCCGCCATGGTTGGACACGATCACGCCGTCCATGCCGGCCCGGCGTGCGGCCAGCGCATCTTCCGGGTGCAGCACGCCCTTGAGAATCAGGGGCAGATTGGTCGCCGCGCGCAGCTTGGCCAGATCCGGCCAGCTGCGTTCCGGCGAGGCATAGACCTGCGACCAGTGCTTGACGGTGGCCACCACATCGTCTTCCGGCGCCTTGTCGAGCCCGGCACAGAACACCGGGTCGCTGGTGTAGTTGGCCAGCCCCTTGCCCTGTAGAAACGGCAGATACGCGCCTTCAAGATCGCGCTCGCGCCAGGCCAGCATCTTGGTATCCAGCGTAATCACGATCGCCTCGTAACCAGCCTTCTCGGCACGCTGTACGAGACTGGTCGCCAGATCGTCGTCGTTGGGCCAGTAAAGCTGATACCAGCCAGTGGTATCGCCGAGTTCGCTTTTGACCTGCTCCATCGGATAGGAGGAAACCGTCGACAGAATCATCGGCACGCCGACATCGGCGGCGGCCCGGGCGACCGCCAACTCGGCGTCGGGGTGCAGGATTTCCTGGACGCCGAGCGGCGCGAGCATCAAGGGCGTGTCGTGTGTCTTGCCGAGCACGGTCGTGCTCAGATCACGTTCGCTGACGTCGGTGAGCATGCGCGGCAACAAGGGGTAGCGATCGAAACTGCTGCGGTTCGCCGCCATCGAGGCCTCGCCCGCGCCGCCGGCCACATACCAGTACGCGGCGGGGTCGAGCACCTCGCGGGCGCGGGCCTGAAGGTCTTCATAGCGCAACGGCAACGTGGGCAGTTGGCCCTTGAGTCCGGCGCTGTAGATACCGAACTGATAGTTACCGTAAGGGGTGTTGCTGCGTTCCACCGGCGTACTCCTCGATCATCGTTTTATTTCGTATGCACCGGCGTTCCATACGAAAACAGCCGGCACAGGGCCGGCTGAATCAGAACAGCATTTCGTTTTTCACGCAAGCGTCTGTGCGCCTGCGCTTACCGGTCACTCCAGACCGTAGCGCTTGCCGTCCTTGGCTTTTTCTTCCTTGTTCCAGGGGCGATCGTTGGAAGAATCGCTGTTCATGACGCTATCGCGATTGGGCGCGTCCTTGGCCTTGGCCTTGGCATCTGCGCTGGCCGTGCCCTTTGCCGCGGCATCGGGCTTGTCGGCCACGCCGGCCTTGCTGCTGTCCGCCGGCTTTTTATCGCCGGCCTTGCCCACGGCTGCGCCCGGCTCGGCGGCCTTCGCAGGCTCAGACGATTGGCTATCGGTCGCGGTTTTTTGCGAAGCGGCGGCCGGCTTGGGCTGGGCCTTGGCATCGGACGCTTTCCCGGCACTGCCCTGCTTGGACTGCGCTGCCTGCGTCTTCGCCGACGGCTTGTCGGCCGCGCTGTCGCGGGTGATCGCTTCCGGCGCGGGCGGCGGTGTCACGAGCTTCTCGGGATGCATTTCGGCGAGTTTCTCGGCGCCTTCGGCCATGTGTTGGTACATGTCCCGGTAGTCGTCGACCATGCGCGACATGATCGCCGAGGTCTGCTCGAAATGCTCGCGTACGTCGTTCTTGTAGCTGTCGTGTTTTTCGGTCGCCTCGCGCATGGCGACCGATTTCTTGCCGCCGAAACGGCTGCCCAGGAAATAACCCACGACGAGCGCGACCACGGCGCACACCACGACGATAAGGATAAGGGCGATAGGGCTGAGGTTAGCCATGAAACGGTTTCTCCCGGTACATAAGGATTAATCGTAGTTGCGTCCATACTGTGTCGTCGCGCCGCCCACGGCAAGTCGTGACCATGCAACCTTGGTCGAGGTGCAGCGACAAAACGGCCACGCGGCTCGCGCGTGACCGTTCGCATCAAGCCCGGCGCGCGTATGCTGCGCGCGGGCCGGTGCGGGCTGATCTAAAAGCGCAACGAACGGCTTCGCCGCGCGGCGTATCAGCCCAGCAGGCGGCGGTATTCCTTGAGCATGCAGCGGTCCATGACCACTTCGATGCCGGCATTCACAGCTTTCTGCGCGGCCTCGTGGTGAACCACGCCTTCCTGGAGCCAGAGCGTGCGTACACCGCGTTCGATACAGGCGTCCACGATCTGGGGCACATGCTCGGGCGCGCGGAATACATCCACGACGTCGACCATGCCGGTGACATGGCGGATATCCGGAAAGGCATTCTCGCCGAGCACCTGGGTTTCGTTCGGGTTCACCGGCACGATATCGAAGCCTTCGGCCTGCAACGCCTGGGCCACGCCGAAGGAGGCGCGATCAGGGTTGGAGGACAGCCCGACCACCGCCACGCGGCGGGTCTGGGCCAGGATTTCTCGAATACGACTATCTTCTGTAATTATCGACATGAGACTCGGCTAGGAAGCGGAATTGAAGTTTTCGGTCACGCGGTCGCTCGCGGCGGCCAGTGTATCGATGATTGCGGACTTGAGCGCCTGATTGGTCCAGACCAGTTCCGGCTGGCCCTGCAGGGCTGCATAATCAGCCAGCGTGCTGTCCTCGACGTTTCGATAGACGTACAACAGCATCAACGGTACACGCTGCTCGAGCTTGTTGCCGATGTTCGCACGCGTTTCGGCCACCATCTGTTCGACACGGCTGTTGTCCACCCGATATTCCTCGGCCGAGGCGACATTCCGCGCGCGGATCATGGCTTCGAGCAGGGTGACGTTGAAGTCGGTCTGCAACTCGACGATCTGCATGTGCTTGGCCAGCAGATCGATCTGGCGCAGGCGCTGCTTGCGCTCGTCCGTGGCCGGCTGGTCGACGAATGCCTTGAAGTTCTCGGCGAAGTTCGGATCCCCGGTGGCCGACTCCAGGCTGATCATGCGCGTGGCAAGCGGTGTATGCAGGGCGTCCGCGGCCATGGTCAGCGCGCGCTGCTGATCGTCCTTCG
This sequence comes from Salinisphaera sp. T5B8, assembly GCF_040361255.1. NCBI lineage: Bacteria > Pseudomonadati > Pseudomonadota > Gammaproteobacteria > Salinisphaerales > Salinisphaeraceae > Salinisphaera > Salinisphaera sp. T5B8. The sequence goes on from NZ_APNG01000021.1 coordinate 3,467, forward strand.
CGGCGGCGTCGCGCAGGCGGTCGAGCACGTCCTGCTGCAGCGTGGCCGGATCGTAGGCCTCGTAGACGGCATCGCGCAGCGTGCTGCGGGTGGCTGCATCGACATCGTCGGGCAGATTCTGATTGAGCGACTGGGTCACCGCCGGTGCGGCCTGCGCGAGCAGGTCCGGCACATCGTAGGCAGCCAGCACGCGGTCGGCCGCGCTTTCCTGAGCGGCCTTGTCGGCCGGGCCGGTGGCGCAACCAGTCAATACGGCCGCAGCCATCATCGCGACAATAAGATAGGATTTCGCTTGCAGTTTCACGTTTCACCTGTGCATTGAGCAATCCGCATATCGTACGACAAAGCCCGGACGTCGTGCCGCAAACAGATGGCGTACTCAGCGTCGAGGCGCTGGGTTTCGACACGCTGGCCGCCTTTTTCGCCGGCCTGGGACTCACGCTTGCGCGCGTTGCTCCCGGTCAGGCGATCCCCGGCAGCTTCTGGGGCGACGAGGAAGCCGGCCTGATCGGCGACACAATCTACGTGCGCGCCGATACGCCCGTGCATTCGGCCATGCACGAGGCAGGCCACTATGTGTGCATGGATCAGACCCGGCGCGCGGGCCTGCACACCAACGCCGGCGGCACCTACGACGAGGAAAACGCCGTGTGCTACTGGCAGATTCTGGCCAGCGAGCACCTCGACGGCATGGACCGCACGCGTATGTGCGCCGACATGGACCGCTGGGGCTATACCTTTCGCCTGGGCAGCGCCGCGGCCTGGTTTGCCGACGACGCCGAAGACGCACACGCCTGGCTGGTGGCCGCAGGCCTCATCGATGCCGAAAGCGGCGCGCTCGTGATCGGCGTACGCCACTGAGCGCGCCGAAGGCGATTACTTCGACTTGGCCTGATCGGCGACCGCTTTCGCCGCGGCCTCGGCCGCCTCGGCATCGCCCAGATAACGCGACTCGATGACATTGAGCTCGTCGTCGAGCGTGTAGAGCTGCGGAATACCCGTGGGAATATTCACACCGGTGATTACGTCGTCGGCGATACCGTCGAGATATTTCACCAGCGCGCGCAGGCTGTTGCCATGGGCGGTGACCAGCACCGTTTCGCCGGCTTTCAGGCGCGGCGCGATCGCATCGTGCCAGTAGGGCAATACGCGATCGAGGGTGAGCGCGAGCGATTCGGTACCCGGCAAGACACGAGCATCCAGATGCCGGTAGCGCGGGTCGTTGCGCGGATGGCCCGGATCGTCGGCTGCCATTTCCGGCGGCGGAATATCGTAGCTGCGCCGCCAGATATGCACCTGTTCCTCGCCATGCTTGGCCGCGGTTTCGGCCTTGTCCAGGCCCTGCAGGCCGCCGTAATGGCGCTCGTTAAGACGCCAGTGGCGAACGACATCGACCCACGGCTGTTCGAGTTCTTCCAGCGCCAGCCACATGGTCTTGATCGCGCGCTGGAGCACGGAGGTGAACACGATATCGAAGCGCAGGCCTTCCTCGGCCAGCAGCCGGCCGGCCGCGCGCGCTTCGGCCCGCCCCTGCTCGGTCAGGTCGACATCGACCCAGCCGGTAAAACGGTTTTCGAGATTCCACTGGCTCTGGCCGTGGCGTAGCAATACGAGCTTGCCGGGCATCGTGTCTCCTTGGGTTTCGATGAACACACCGGCATCACGCCGGCGCACGCTCAGCTATCCGGCTCGGCCCAGCTGATGCGCAGGTCGTGTTGTACCCCGAATTCACGCGCGGCGTCGACATCCTTGCCCATATAGATATCGATCTTGTTGCTCCAGCGGCGGTTCATCTTGTCGCGCACGACATACACACCGGGCATGCCTTCGATCTTCACGCGCGCCCCATGGGTCAGGCCCTGCTTGATGAGATCCCGCGATACGGCAATCGCGCGCATGCCCGGACGCAGTTCGTCGCCCCAGGCAGCAATCGAGGGTTTATTGGCGGTCGTCTGCCAGGCCACCGAATTGTATGCCGTGGCCGAAACGCTGAGTTCCTTCCATTCCACCGAATCTGCAGTGGCGGAAGAAATCGACGCGCACAGCAGTACGAGCACGCATATCGTTGTTGTGACAAAACGACGCATGGGAACGTAAGCGACTAAATTAAGCCGCGCAGGATACACGCCGAAGCTTAACGTGAGCTGTCTGAGGCGACTTTTTTAACGAACGATGCGACGTCGTCGAGCTCACTGCCGGTCATGCGCAATGGCGCTGCAAGCGGTGCGATCAGGCCAATATGACTGGTTTTGGCATAGATGTGCAATTCGGCCGCCCCGCCCGCGGCATTGACCCGAGCCGCCAGATTTCGGCTATTGGCGGGCTCGACCGTGGTATCGGCCGCGCCATGCATGAGCAGCATCGGCGGCTCGCCGCCATCGACGAAGTGGATCGGCTGGCTCTGCGGCCAGGCGTCACGCGGGGCAAAAATCTGCTGGAGCGCCGGGTCGCGAATGGGCAGAAAATCGTAGGGCCCGGCCATACCGACAAAGCCCGCCAGATCCGCACGCGCCATGCCGGCGCCCTGCAGATAGCGCCCATCGGTGGCCAGCATGGCCGCGATATGCGCACCCGCCGAATGCCCGGACACGAACAGATGCGCTGCCTCGCCGCCGTAGTCACGCGCATGTTCATGCGCCCAGGCCACGGCCTTGGCCCCGTCTTCGACGAAGCCCGGAAACGTCGTCGGCGGATACAGCCGATAGTCGGGCAGCACGGCGATGAAACCACGCGAAGCCAGCGCCTGGCCGACAAAGCGGTAGCCGTCCTTGTCGCCGCTCTGCCAGCTGCCGCCATAGAAGAACACCACCACCGGCGCGCCGGCCGCGAGGTCGTCGGGCACATAGACATCGAGTGTCTGACGATCGAGATCACCATAGGCAATATCCGCATGGCGCTCGTAGCCCCAGCGCGGGGTCAGGGCGTTGGCCCAGAATTGCCCGGAGCATGCGGCGAGTAACGAAGACACGACCAAGCCGCTCAAGCCGAGAAGAAATCTATGCACAGTGAGGCCTCTTCATAACGTAGCGAGCGACGGTAGGTTAGCTGGCGCCGGAGCGCAGAAACCGCAATGTATAAGCGCATACATGAGGATTTCGAGCACCACCGACAGCCAAGATACCGAGCGCAGTAGTTATGTAGAGGCCTCACGTCATGGTGACGAACTCTTCCGCACTGGTCGGATGAATCGCCACGGTATCGTCGAAATCCTTCTTGGTCGCGCCCATCTTCACCGCCACCGCGAAGCCCTGCAGCATTTCGTCGGCACCATCGCCGATCACATGCGCGCCGACGATTTTTTCGTCATCGCCCACGCATACGAGCTTCATGTCGCTCGGTATCTTGTGTTCGAGCACGCCGTGATAGAGCGCGACATAGTGGCTGGTATAGATCTTCACCGCCTCGTCGCCGTACTCGGCGCGGGCATCGGCCTCGGACAGGCCGACGCTGCCGATCGGCGGATGGGTAAACACCACGGTCGGGATGTTGTGATAATCGAGCTTGCGATCGGGCTGGCCGCCGAACAGCCGATCCGACAGCCGTCGGCCTGCGGCGATGGCGACCGGCGTGAGTTCGATCGCACCGGTGACATCCCCTAACGCATGCACACCGTCGATCGAGGTGTCCTGCCATTCGTCGACGATGATCGTGCCGTCGGCAGCCAGCGCCACGCCCGCGTTTTCGAGGTCGAGATTATCGGTATTGGGCAGCCGCCCAATCGCCCAGATGAGCTTGTCGACGGTCACCGAATCGCCATCCTCGAAATCGACCTTGATCTGCGGGCCCGCCTCGCTGAGTTCGGCGGTCCTGCGCTTCATCTGCACATCGATACCCGCCTCTTTCATGCGCTCGATGAGCGTTTCACCGAGCATCGCATCGAAATCCTTGAGCACGTGGTCCTTGCGCAGCAGCAGCTTGACGTCGCTGCCAAGCGCATTGAGCACGCCGGCCAGTTCGACGGCGATATAGCCACTGCCCACGATAGCCACGCTCGCCGGGCGTTCGCGCCAGGTAAAGAAGCCGTCCGAATCGGTGCCCAGAGCCGCGCCCGGAATATCCGGCCAGTGCGGCTTGCCGCCGGTCGCGATCACCACGTGATCGGCTTCGAGCTCACGCTCACCGACCGCGATGCGGCGCTCACCGACAAAGCGGGCATCGCCAGCAATGAATTCGACGTCGTCCTTGTCGAGATTGCGCGCATAGATGCCGTTGAGGCGCTTGATATACGTCTCGCGGTTATCCACCAGCTTGGCCCAGTCGTGCTCGGGCACGCCGGTAGCGAAGCCATAGTGCGCCGCGTCACCCGCGTGCTGGGCGAATTCCGCGGCATGCCACATCACCTTCTTGGGCACACAGCCGACATTCACGCAGGTGCCGCCCAGCCGACCGCGCTCGATCAACGCGACTTTCTTGCCGTAGCTGGCCGCGCGGCGCGCGGTGGCCATACCACCACTGCCACCACCGATGACGACCAGGTCGAAATGTTCGCTCATAACTGCTCGCAGACCATATGATGAAGCCCATTGTATTCACCCCGTCCATCGGCGTCGTCGTTCGCTCTTGATCGGGCGCGGGGCAGCCGCACATTCAAGGCTATTCACGACGCCCGCGCGTCGTCTTCGCTTTGTATACGAGATCATCATGACCGATACCCAGAACAACCCACTCGTGACCATGCTCGATGGCGGCCAGCTGCCGGATTTCGATGCCATCAAGCCCGAGCATGCCGAACCGGCCGTCGAGCGGATGATTGCCGATGCCCGGCGTGCGGTGGATCGCGCCATCGCCGAGAGCGTCGAGCCGAGCTGGGATAAGCTCATCGCCCCGCTGGACGCCGCCGAAGACCGTATCGGCCGGGCGTTTTCGCCGGTGTCGCATCTGCATTCGGTCATGGACTCGCCGGCCTGGCGCGAGGCCTACCAGGCCTGCCTGCCCAAACTCACCGCGTTTTCCTCCGAACTGGGCCAGAACACCGAACTGTTCGAAGCCGTCCAGCGTCTGCGCGAATCGGATGAATTCGACCGTCTCGATGCCGCGCAACAGCGCGTGGTTACCGACATGCTGCGCGATTTCCGCCTGGCCGGCGTGGCACTCGATGACGCCAATAAAAAACGCTATGCCGAAATCGCCCAGCGGCTGAGCGAACTGTCGACCACGTTCCAGCAGAACGTGCTCGATGCCACCCAGGCCTGGCGCAAGCACATCACCGATGAAAAGCGCCTGAGCGGCCTGCCCGATTCGGCGCGCTCGCTGCTGGCCCAGAACGCGGCCAACAAGGAACTCGACGGCTGGCTGGTGACGCTGGATGCGCCGAGCTTTATCGCCATCATGACCCATGCCGACGATCGAGAGCTGCGCGCCGAGGTCTACGAAGCGTTTTCCAGTCGTGCCTCCGAGGTCGGCCCCAATGCAGGGGAATTCGACAACAGCGCGATCATCGACGAAATCCTGGCATTGCGGCATGAAGCCGCCGGTCTGCTCGGCTTCGCCAACTATGCCGAGAAATCGCTGGCCACCAAGATGGCGGAAACGCCGGACCAGATCGAAGCCTTCCTGCTCGATCTGGCCGAACGCAGCCGTGCGCCCGCCGAAGCAGAACTGGCCGAACTCAAGTCCCTGGCGGCCGACGACGGCGTCAACGACTTCGCAGCCTGGGATGTGGGCTACTACGGCGAAAAGCTCAAGGAACAGCGCTACGACTACTCTGCGGAAGACCTGCGCCCCTATTTTCAGGCGCCCAAGGTCATCGACGGCCTGTTCAAGGTGGTGGAAAAACTCTACGGCATCCGTATCGCCGCGCTCGAGGGGGTATCCACCTGGCATGAGGACGTCACCGTCTACGAAATTCGCGACGACGCCGACGAGCGCCGCGGCGTGTTCTATCTGGACCCCTATGCCCGCGAAGGCAAGCGCGGCGGCGCCTGGATGGATGGCTTTCAGAGCCGACGCGCGGACGATCAGGGCCTGCAGCTGCCCGTCGCCTTTCTGACCTGCAACTTTTCGCCGCCCATCGGCGGCGAACCGGCGCTGCTCACCCACGACGAGGTGACCACGCTGTTCCATGAATTCGGCCACGGCCTGCATCACATGCTCACGCGTGTGGATTACGGGCCGATCTCCGGCATCGCCGGCGTGGAATGGGATGCCGTCGAACTGCCCAGCCAGTTCATGGAAAACTGGTGCTGGGAACGCGAGTCGCTGGATCTGTTCGCGGCCCACTTCGAGACCGGCGAAGCACTGCCGCAGGCGCTGTTCGACAAGCTCTATGCCTCGCGTAACCACATGGCGGGCTGGCAGATGCTGCGTCAGGTGGAAATTTCGTTGTTCGACCTGCGTCTGCATCGCGACTACGACCCGAACAGCGCAAGCCAGGTCCTGGATACGCTCGCCAAAGTGCGGGCCGAAGTGGCGGTCCTCACCCCGCCGGCGATCAACCGCTTCCCGCACAGCTTCCAGCATATTTTCGCGGGCGGCTATGCGGCCGGCTACTACAGCTACAAATGGGCCGAAGTGCTCTCCGCGGATGCCTTCTCGGCCTTCGAGGAAACCGACCTGTTCGATACCACGACCGGCCAGCGTTTTCTCACCGAAGTGCTCGAACGCGGCGGCACCCGCGATGCGCTGGACAACTTCGTGGCCTTTCGCGGGCGCGAACCGTCGATCGATGCGCTACTGCGCCACAGCGGGCTCGACGCGCCCACTGCCGCTTAATCAATTTACGCTCTCGACGCCCGTTCGCCGAGTCGGTTCAGCGCCCGTATTCTGGAGCTGCAGCAGGTTCATTGCTGACGGTCTCGTTCCCCCAACATGGTTAAAGCAACTTGATACGCGTTCGCCACATGCCTAGCCGCCAGCGTTTGTGCCTTGTCCGCATCGCGCACCTCGAACGCACCGGCCAGCTCGTCGATCTCGGCCAGGCTGTGCGGCAATCGCTCGGGATGCATGAGCGACGTGGCGCGCAATAGGTTGATGCGCGAAAAAAGGCTATGCAGCACTTCGCTCAACAGGCTGTTGCCGCAATTGACCAGCATGATGTCGTAGAGCCGCCCCTTCGCACTCAACACCTTGTCGGTATTGCCAGCCTCGGCCGCCGTCCGTAGGCTCTTGGCGGTCTTGCGAAACTGGGCGACCGCGCTGTCGCTGGCGTGCAGCGCGAACTCGCGCGCGGCAAAGCCTTCGAGCAGCCCGCGCATCTCGTAGAGCTCTCGCGCTTCCTCGGGTGTCACCACAGCGACCATCGGCCCTTTGTGCGGCACGATCTTGACCAGTTTCTCGGCCTCGAGCTTGCGCAGGGCTTCGCGCAGCGACGTGCGGCTCACGCCCAGCCCTTCGCAGAGCTCGCGCTCGATCAGACGTTCGCCCGGGGCATATTTGCCCGAGGTGATCGCCTGACGCACGGCGTCTTCAACCTGTCTGCGAAGCGTATCGGCACGAACGGCGCTGATTTTCGAGGGCATCCCTTCACTCTGTCTGACAATAAGACGGCGAGGGTTCTATCATTCGGCCCCCGGTCGAGCAAATCAAGCGGGCGCAACCCTAGGTGTGATTGGCGCTCCGCGCTTATCGCCGCTTCAGTTCGTCGCGCACGATCGGCGCCGCCGACTCCGGGCCGTGCATGCCGATCACGCTGACGATCTCCAGCACCTCCATGATCTCCTCGGCGGTCGCGCCATAGCCGATGGCGTTTTTCATGTGCATGCGCAATCCGGGCACATAGAGATGCGTGGCCGCCGCGTCGAAGGCGCAGTAGACGAACTCCTTGATCTTGGGCGCGAGGACGCCGTTCCGCCAGGGATACGCAGAAAAATCCAGATATGCTTCGAACAAATCGGGGTCGAGCTCCAGCAGGCCGTCCCAGAAGCTGTGCCAATAGCCGCGCGCCTGGGTAAACTCGGCCTTGAGCTTTTCCTGACGTTCGTCGAGCGCCGCCGCGCCTTGCCGATGGCCGGTTTCCTCGAGCACTTCGAGCAGCAGCGGCACGCCGATGTTGCAGGCGTGAATGCCGAGGGTGGCGGTCAGCTCAAGCACCTCCACGATCTCTTCCTGACTCGCGCCGGCAGCAAGCGCGTTGCGCACATGGCGACGCATACCGGGCGTGTAGAGATGCGTCGCGGCCGCCGAGGCCGACAGACCGATCAGCGCCCGCACCTTGTCGCCGAGATGATTCTTGCGAGCCGGTAATGCCGCCATCCGATGCCAGGCTTGCATGAAGCCCGCATCCAGCTCGGCGAACGCCTGCTGGGACTCGTCCCAGTAGCCCAGCGTTTCCTCGACTTCGGCCTTGAGCTGCGCTTGGCTTGTCATGCCCCGGCCCCCGGATACTGCGCGTCGGTCACCGCGTCTTCCCAGCTCGTCTTGCCCAGCGAGATGGCGGTGTGCATGAGATAGCTGTCGGCCGCGGCGCCATGCCAGTGCCGCTCGTCCGCCGGAATCCAGACGACGTCGCCCGCCCGAATGGCCTGCGGTGATTCGCCGTCGGTACAAATCCAGCCCTTGCCGGACTGCACCTGCAGAATCTGACCGCGCTCATGGGTATGCCAGTGGGTACGCGCCGCGGGCGTGAAAAACACGTTGTTGATCGTCACGCCGTCGGTGGACGGCATGACCGGGTCGGCCCACACCTGGCCGGTGAACGTCGGACCGCGACTTTCGGATTGCGCGTTGTCGTTGCGCCCGTGAAAGATTTGCATAGGAAGTCTCCTTTGTCTTTTCAGGATTCGTACAGGCGAATGCCGCCGGCGATATCGCCGATCGCATCCACGACGCGGTTGCTGATGACGTCGCCGTAGCCGAGCGCGGTGGCCAGGCCGAAGCTGGCCATCGGCCCGGAGATATTCATCGACGACACCCCCAGCTCGTGCACAAGATCGCCGTACAGCACCACGTCCTTGGTCATGAGCTTCGATGTCAGCCCGCCTTCCAGGTAGTCGCCGTCGACGATTTTCGGAAACCGGTTGAGGGTCGCGAAATTGACGCCGCTGGAAGAGTTGAGCACCTCCAGCAGCTTGTGCAGATCGAGCCCGGCTTTCTTGCCGGCGACCATGACTTCCGACGTCGCCGCCAGGCTCACCGCGTTCAGAAAGTTGTTCAGCAGCTTGGTGGTATGCCCGGCGCCGCTGTCGCCCATGACGACGACCGACTTGGCGATCGGCTCCCAGACCCATCCGAGCCGCTCGATCGCGGCCGGATCGCCGCCAACCATGAGCGTCAGCGCGCCGCGCTCGGCGGCCGCCGCGCCGCCGGACACCCCGGCATCCACGTAGGCCATGTCCTTTTCGGCCAAGCGCGCGGCCAGGCGCTTGGTCGAGCTCGCCGAGGCCGTGCTCAGATCGACGACGATCTGCCCGCTGCGGCCGGCGTCGAGCACGCCGTCGCTACCTTCGACCACTTTTTCCACGATATGGCTATCGGGCAGCGACATCAGCACGATGTCGGCCGCCCCCACCACCTCGGCGATCGAAGGTGCCGGGGTGACGCCGATACGCTGCGCGGCCTTATCGTCGGCGTCGTAGCCGACGACCTCGATGCCGGCGTCGAGCAGGCATCGGGCCATGCGCCCGCCCATGTTGCCGAGGCCGATGAAGCCGATACGTTGATCACTCATGACGGTATTCCTTGTTGATGCGCCCGCGACGGACGTTACTCATGGGACTCGAAATCGACGTGCTTGGTCTCCGGGCCCATCAAGGCGCCGATCGCGCCGATGAGACCGCCGATCGTCAGCAATACGGACGGCGTCCAGGAAAACGGCATGAACTCGCCCAGCCAGCCCATGTACACCGCGTAGAACGAAGGCAGCACCACCGACAGGCTGAAACCGATGCCGAAGCCGGTGGCCCGCACGTCCGTCACGAAGCGCTCATTGATATACGTCACGATCACGCCCCAGGGCGCGGTGACCAACACTGCCAGCAGGCAGACCAGCGCCACCTGCGGCGCGAACGCCATACCCGGCGCATGACCGATCCAGTACAGCAAGGCGGCGCCCACCGTGGCGATCAGCAGCCCGTTGATGACGAAGAACCGGCGGCGGCCGATCTTCTGGCCCAGCAGTCCGGCGCCGATATAGCTAAAGAAAAGCACCGTATAGGTGATCATCAAGGTGGTGGTGAGCTGGAAGCCGTCGAGATGCAGGGTCTGCACCAGCAGTCCCGTCGGCAGAAAGATCGTGATGATGTTCTGGGTCAGCCAGAACCCGGTCATCAGAACCAGTACCTGCAGCAGGTTGCGGCCGCTGCGGCCTTTCAAGAGGCTGGACAACGGCAGCTTTTCAGGCTTTTGCTCGATTTCCCCCTCCTTTTGCTTCCAGACGTCCGATTCGGAGACATAGCGCATGTAATACAGCGCCAGCAGCCCGGCCAGGGCGCCGCCGACGACGAATGGAATACGCCAGCCAATCGTGGCGTACGGCGAATCGATGCCGTCCAGCGGGAATAGAAAGAACATCAGCATCGAGATCAGATTGATCGATACATAGGCGGCCGGGAAGCCGGCCAGAATCAACCCGCCGACGAAGCCGCGCTGCTCTTTGCGCGAGAACTCGATCGCCAACGGCATGGCGCCGGTATAGCCGCCGCCGAGAAAGATGCCGTCGACAAATCGCAGCACTACCAGCAGAACGTACGAGCCCAGACCCAACACCTCATAGCTCGGCACGCAGGCGATGAGCAGCGTGACGACGCCGAATCCGGAAACCGAATAGATCGAGGCGGCGCGCCGTCCGATCTTGTCGGCCACCATGCCGAACAGCAGGGCGCCGATCGGACGCCCGAGCAGGGTGGTGATGAACACAAAAGAGGCCAGCACGGTCTCGGCCGCCACCGACAGATTTGGCGGCTGAAAGACGAACATGACCGGCGCCAAGACGATGACCGGCAGATAAATATCGAACATGTCGATATATTCGGAAAAAAATGCACCTTTTATAGCACTTTTTCTTTTTTCTCCTTGATCTGTATACGCATCCGATGCGCGACCCGCGGCGGGCGTGGTTATCGCCATGGCTTTTCTCCTCGCTATTTCTTTGTAATTTCTTAACCTACGCGCCAGGAATGGCGTGAGGCTCGAACGTCAAGTCAATGACCAGACACCGGCCCCTTTTGCTTTTTTCAGGCGTGCTCCTCACACCACTCGGCAATCGCATGGCTGGCGGTACGAAACGCCGCCAGCGCCGCCGGCGCGCCGCAATAGACCAGCGTCTGCATCAGCACCGCCTGGATCTCGTCGCGGGTCACCCCGTTGTTGAGCGCTCCCTTGACGTGGACCGCGAGCTCGTGGTGCTGGCCCATGGCGCTGAGCATCGCCAGATTGAGCAGGCTGCGGGTACGGTGATCGAGCGTGTCGTCGCCCCACACCTCGCCCCAGCAGTATTCGGTGACCAGCTTTTGCACCGGGCGATTGAAATCATCCGCGCGTTTCCAGGAATTTTCGACGTGGGTCGCGCCGAGCACCTTTTTCCGGTTCTCGAAACCTTTCTCGAACATCTCGCTGTCGCGGTCTTGCATGAAGTCTCTCCAGAACGGACTTAAATTGTATTAATGTATTAATACTAGTCGAAAATTTTTTAGCCGCTGCCGTAGCCGATCATGGCCTTGGTTTCGAGGTATTCGTACAAACCGGCCTCGCCCCACTCGCGGCCGTTGCCGGAATGCCGATAACCGCCGAACGGCGCCTTGAAATCAGCCGGCGGATAATTGATATGCACCTGACCGCCGTTGAGTCGGCGCGCCATGTGACGTGCGCGCTCGATGTCCGTGCTCTGGACATAAGCCGCCAGGCCATAGGCGGTGCCGTTGGCGATCGCGACGGCTTCGTCTTCGCTGTCGTAGCCGATGATCGACAGCACCGGGCCGAAGATTTCCTCCCGGGCTATCGTCATGTCGGGCGTGACATCGGCAAACACGGTGGGCCTTACGAAATAACCGCGCTCGAGGCCTTGCGGGCGACCCGGCCCGCCGGCGACCAGCCGCGCGCCTTCGTCAATGCCCTGTCGGATCAACTGCTGCACGCGCGCGTATTGCGCGCCATTGACCAGCGGGCCGATCTGGGTCGCCGGGTCGTCCGTGGCGCCGACGACATAGCCCGCGGCGGCCGCGGCCGCCAGATCCGCGATTTCGCCCATCCACTCGCGCGGCACGAGCAAGCGCGTCGGGATCGAGCAGGACTGCCCGGCATTGGTGAAGCAGGCGGCCACCGCCCGCTCCACCGCCGGTGCCAGCTCGACATCGTCGAGAAACACGTTGGCCGATTTGCCGCCGAGCTCCTGCGCCACGCGCTTGACGGTATCGGCGGCGGTGCGGGCGACTTCGATACCCGCACGGGTCGAACCGGTGAACGACACCATGTCGATATCGGGATGGGCCGTGATGCGCGCACCCACGTTGGGCCCGTCGCCGTTGACCAGATTGAACACGCCGGTCGGCACGCCGGCCTCGTCGAGCACCTCGGCGAACATCAGCGCGCTGATCGCGGAAAATTCGCTAGGCTTGAGCACTACGGTGCAGCCGGCGGCCAAGGCCGGCGCCACCTTCACCACCACCTGGTTGATCGGCCAGTTCCAGGGGGTGATCAGGCCGCAGACCCCGATGGGCTCGTAGCGCAACCGCGTCGTACCGCAATCCTGCTCGAAGGCAAAGTGTTCGAGCACCTCGATCAACGGCTCAAGATGCGCGGGCCCGCGGGCGGCCTGCCCGTTCTTGGCAAAGGTGATGGGCGAGCCCATCTCGCGGCGCATCGCCTCGGCGAACTCGTCATAGCGTGCCCGATACAGCGACAGAATCCGCCGCAGCAACGCAACACGCTCGGCGGCCGCTGTCGCCGCAAAATCAGGAAACGCAGCGCGCGCGGCCGCCACGGCCTTGTCAACGTCGGCGCCATTGCCCATGGCGAGCGTGCCCATGGGCTGCTCGGTGACCGGGTCGATCAAGGACAAATCGCGCGGCGCGCTCGGCGCGACCCAGGCGCCGTCGATATAGAACTTCGACAAGTCCGGCATGGGGCAGGCCCTTTTAGTCGTTCTCGTTCAAGAAGCGGTACATTTCGGTGTGGTCGGCGCTCGGTTCGACGCGCTCGGCCACGGCATGCCACGTCTGGATACAGTGGCGACCGAAGCTCAGCGGGTGATCGACCGACTCGGCCAGCGACGCGGCGATGCCCAGATCCTTGTCCATCAGCCGCAGCGAGAAACCTGAGGCAAAGCTGTCGTTGAGCATGAACTGCTTGACTTTGTTCTCGGAGGTATTGGTGCGCCCGGTCGAGGCGTTGAGCACGTCCGTCATCACCGACGGATCGATGCCGAACCGCCGGCCGACGCCGAGCGCTTCCGCCGTGGCCATCAGCCCGGCCGCCGACACGAAATTATTCAGCGCCTTGGCCGCGTGGCCGGCGCCGGCATCGCCGATGTGCAGAATCGACCGCCCCATGGCGTCCAGCACCGGCCGACAAGCCTGCAGCGCCTGCGCCTGGCCGCCGACCAGAATGGATAGCGCGCCTTCGGTCGCGCGTTTGACGCCGCCGGAGACCGGGGCATCGAGATAAATCAGACCGGCGTCGTGCAAGCGACGCCCCAGCTCGCGCGAACGCACCGGTTCGGACGAGCTCATATCGATCACCGTCGCGCCGCGCGCCAGCCGATCGGCCCAGCCCTGCGACAGCAACACCTCTTCCACGATGTCCGAATTCGGCAACATCGTGATCAACACATCCAGCGTGCCGGCATTGGCGGGCGTCAACCGGGTCAAGCCCTCCCGACACAGCGCCTCGGTGCGCGCGTCGTCGGCATCCAGCACGGCCACCTGAAAGCCGGCACGGGCCAGCGCCTGGCTCATCGGACGGCCCATCATGCCCAGGCCGATAAAACCTATCGTTTGCTTGCTCATCGAGATCACCCGGAAATTGGATAGCGCAGCGCCGAGAAATCGGTCGGCGCCAGAAAACTGTTTTCGATACGCGCGACGATCGGCTCGTGCCTTTCGGTCTCGTTGCGCTTGGCGATCCAGTCCTCATCGCTCTGGAACGCGCTCCAACGGGCTTCGCGCTGCGCCATGCTGTCCCACTTGAGCATGTAGGTCAGCGCGTGGTTGTCCTGGCCGACGACGGTGGTCCAGAAGCCGATCTGCTCGATGCCGTATTTTTCGAAAAAACCCAGCGTCGTGTCGCGAAAGCGAGCCAGCAGCGCCGGCAGGCGGGTGGGGGCGCAATAGTAGACGCGCATTTCTACGATCATGGGGTATTGCCTCTCGAGAGAATGGTCAGTCTGTAATCGGCGGCAGATCAACACGCGCGATCCAGCCTTCGGTGTCGTCGGCTGCGGCGGGATAAATCCGCAACACGCGCGGGTCGTGGCCCGGCACGATGTGATCTTCGCTGTCGGCGAGCCGGCGCACGGTGTCGTAGCCGGCCATCATGTCGCCGATGTTGAATACGACGGGGTAGGCTAGTTCGCGTTCGAGGTTGGCGTAGTAGTGCGCGGCGTCCGAGGCGAGCACCAGCCAGCCCCGCTGGGTGAACACGCGCAGCACCTGCAAGCCGTCCGAATGGCCGCCGACGCAGTGCAGCGTGATACCGGGGGCGAGCTGATCCACGGGCTCGTGAAACCGCACGCGACCGGCGTAGAGCCGGTCGATCATGGCCTTGACGTCTTCGACCGCGAACGGATGCCGCACCGCCTCGTGGCACATGCAACGCCCCGTACAGAACGCCATCTCGCGGTCCTGCACATGAAACCGCGCGTGGGGAAATAAATCGTGATTGCCGGCGTGGTCGTAATGCATGTGGGTAATGACGACGTCGGGCACGGCATCGGGGTCGATACCGATTTTCGCCAGCCCTTGCGCCACCGGATGCACGATCTCGCGACCGCGCTTGGCGGCCATCGCCTCGTCGAAGCCGGTGTCGACCACGATCACCCGATCGCGGCCGACGATGGCCCACACGAAATAGTCCATCGGCATGGGCCCGTCATGGATATCGCCGCCGATGAAGTTATCGCGGGCCATGCGTTCGTGCTGGGCATATTTAATCGCGTAGACGCGATAGGTTTCCGTGGTCAAAGCGTTTCCTCCGATCTCCAGCACGACTCACCAGTGTTTGGCCGCTGCCGATCACTACCTGCGATGGTCGCCAAATTAAAATATTGTCATACAATACTTCAATACGACGAACGTCTTACGCTGCGACGACTCAAGCGTGACGCAGCCAGCGCCGACCGTAATACCGTCTCCGACCCTCATTGCACCCGAGACATGTCGGGCGGCTACAATGATGCTTTAACCCAACCTGTCGCCGCCGGTCGCGCACGTCTTTTCAGACGACGCGCCGTTCCCGGCACACCCGGCGGGCGCCCCCCTAAACCGTCTTGGATTCGGACTCATGCGGATTGCGACCTGGAACGTGAACTCGCTCAACGTGCGCCTGGAACATGTGCTGGCCTGGCTGGAGAAGAACCCGGTCGATGCGCTCGCATTGCAGGAAACCAAGCTCACCGACGACAAGTTTCCGCAGGATGCGATCCTGGAGGCCGGCTACCAAACCGTATTCACCGGCCAGAAAACCTACAACGGCGTGGCCCTGCTCACGAAAACGCCGGCCGAGCACGTCGCCTATGCGCTGCCCGGCTTCGAGGATGACCACAAGCGCGTAATCGCGGCCACCGTAAACGGCGTGCGTGTCATCGGTGTGTATTGCCCCAATGGCCAGGCCCTGGATTCACCCAAGTTCGAATACAAACTGGCCTGGTTCGAAGCACTGGCCAGCTGGCTGAAAAACGAACTGGCGTCACACGACAAGCTGGTGCTCACCGGCGATTTCAATATCGCCCCACGTCCGGAAGACACCTACGATCCCGACAAATGGGAAGGCCGTATCCTGTGTTCACCGCCCGAGCGCGCCGCCCTGCAGACCCTGCTCGATAACGGGCTTGCCGACTGCTGGCGGCTGTTCGACGAACGCGAAGGTCGCCATCGTTTTACCTGGTGGGATTACCGCAACGGCGGCTGGGCACGTAATGCCGGGCTGCGTATCGATCACGTGCTGGCCACCCCGGCGCTGGTCGGGGTCTGCCGCGAGTGCAAGGCGCACGTGGGCGAGCGCGGCCGCAAGCGCCCCTCCGATCATGTGCCGGTGGTCGCCGAGTTCGAGCTATAAGATCGGCGTTAGCGCTTGCTGCCCGCCTACGGGCAGCAAGCAAACACCTGACCGGCTCAGTCGCGGTACCACAGGGCCAGACCGAGCCCGCAGACCGCCAACGCCCCGATGGTTCCATAGAGCCAGATAGTCATCATTTCGTTGACCCACATGCTTCAGCCCTCCTGTGTGGTGAGATGGTGACGGGTGGCGATGCCGACCACGAGCATGACCGTCAGACCGATCAGTACGCCGACCGAGCCGGCGGCCATGGTGCTCTTGATCGCATCCGTGAACATAATGGCCAGATAGGCGACCAGACCGGCGACCAGGGAATACGAGGCGGCAGCCCGCGTGGCCAAGGCCGGGAAGAACAGGCTGGCCAGCAACGGCCCGAGCGTGCCCGAGGCCACCCCGGAAATACCCACCCAAATGAACATGCCGATCGACTCGGGGGGATTGAACACGATCAAAGACGCGACCACGCCGACTACGATGACCGAAATACGCGACAGCAGCAGCGCCGAGCGTTCCGCTTCGGCCGGCGATTTCTTTATATAGCCACGTCGTACAAGAACCTTCAGGTAGATATCGTTGGCCACGATCGTGGACATCACCACGAAAATCCCGTCGGTGGTGGACATAGCCGCGGCGATGATGACCAGGCCGAGAAACGCCGATACGATCGGCGGGAAGGCGACGGTCACGTACTGGAGCAAACTGGTATCCAGGTTGTCGACGTCAATGGTCACCGCGGCATACAACCCCCCGAATATGACCAGCAGGAAGCCAAGCGCCGCCACGATATAGACGATAATCATGCGGCGCATATCTTTCGGGTCCTTGAGCGCCAGCACCTTGTTGAACAGCTGCGGCTGGGCGGCGAACGCAAACTGGATGATGAAAGCGCCCACGATGGCCGGCACCGAATAGAACACGATCGAATCGGGATTGGTCACGGCCACCAGATTGGGGTCGCGCGCTTCCAGCGTCTGCGATATTTCGGTCAGCGCGGCGGTGAGGCCGCCGTCGAACATCCAGAACACGGAGACGAACACCAGCACCCCCATGATCACCATCAGCAGGGCCTGGGCCGCATCGGTATAGATATCGGCATAGGAACCGCCACCGAACACATAGGCCACCACGATGACGGCGATGAAAACGACGCCGACGTCGTAAGGCAACCCGAGCAGGGTGTTGAAGATCCAGGCCCCTGCAGCAAACTGTGCGGCGATATAGAAAATGTTGAAAAGACAGATCAACGCGGCGCCGACCCGCACGAAGTCGCTGTTATAGCGATCGCCCAGCCAATCGGGCAGCGACAATGACTTCTGACTGATATTCATTGCCCGTGCGCGCTTGGCAATGACGATCAAGCCCAGCGGCGAGGCCGCGATCAGGGTCAGGAATATCCAAAGCGATGAAAAGCCCCATTCGTAGGCCCAGCCGGTATAGCCAACGAAAGTCGAGGCGCTGAAAAAAGTCGCGGCATAGGCCAGACCCAGCACGACCGGCCCCAGCGACGCCCCGGCGATGGAAAAGTCGGCGATGGTGGCGGTTTTCTTGGAGCCGATATAGCCGAGCACGGCAATCAGCGCCAAAAATATCACCAGGCCGATCCATATCATTATTCGCGTGTCGTTCACGTTGACTCCCCCAATTTCAGTGATTATTAATCCGGCACGAAAACAGCTGGCTTCGTCAGCTGTTTTCAACGCCTTCCAAGCGATACCGGGTTGCTAGAGCAGCCGATCAGTCAGAAAGCGATAACTGGTGCGGGCAGCGATCAGGTCTTCCCTATCCAGCTCGGCCCTTAGAATTTCGCTGTCGCGCTCACCCGCCGTCGCAAGGATCTGGCCGGTCGGCGCGACGATCTGGCTCAGCCCGAGGCGCTCCCAGACACCGGCCTGAGAGCCCATATCGAGGCTTCCGCAGGCGTTGCAGCCCACGACGAAGGCCTGGTTCTGTATCGCCGTGACCATCGGCAGCGCCGCCCAGTAATCGCGTTTGACGTGCTCGATTCCGACCCCGCCCTTGGCGCCACCGCGCCAGGTGGACGAACAGAACACGATGATCTCTGCGCCCTGGTCGGACAGCGCTCGGAAATACTCGGGGAACATCACGTCGTAGCAGATCGCGATACCGATACGTCCGAGCGGACTATCGATTACTTCGATCGAATCTGCAGGCGTGTAATAGAGCTTTTCCAGACCTGGCAGGTGGACCTTTCGGGTAACCCCGAGCAGACCGTCTGGGCCGATCAATGCGGCGCTGTTGTAGACCACGCCGGTGGTATCTGCACGCTCGGCGAACCCGACCACGGCATGGGTATTGGCGGCCCGGGCCGCGGCGGCCACACGACCGAGTTCCGGACCGTTGAGCTCGATCGTAGCTTCGCGCCAGTAGCGTTCATAGCCGCCGGGTTCGTGCCGGAAAAAACTCGTGATGCCCATTTCAGGAAACACCACGAGTTCACTGCCACGCTGGCCTTCCTCTTCGAGCCGCTGCTCGATATAGACCAGGTTGGCTTCCATCTGCCCCATGTCGCCGGGCGCGTGCTGCACCACGGATACAGCCGTGTTCGCTTTCATCACCAAGACATCTTCTCGATTGATTCAATATCGAGAAGCTAGCCGCTCATGCCGGCCCTGCGATAGATAAAAATCATTACAGCGCATGTCATAATTTTTACGCTCGTCACTATTCCACCTTGGCTGACATGTCAGACGAAGCCCAACTACTCGCGACAAACTGGAACGACCTGAAGTATTTTCTGGCGCTTGCCCGACACGGGCGCCTGACCCGGGCCGCACGTGTGCTCGACGCCTCTCGTGTGACTGTCGGCAACCGTATCCGGGTACTCGAAAGCGCGCTCGACGTACAGTTGTTCGTGCAGACAGGCGACGGTTTCAAGCTGACCCACGTCGGCATGGGCCTGTTACGCCACGCCGAAAATCTGGAACGCAATCTTCGTCTCGGCCTGGAGGGGATCGAGGCGCCGGGCGCACGATCGCGCGTACGCATCGGCGTCACCGAAGGGCTGGGCGACAACTACCTGTCACGCCGCATTGCGGCCTGGGTACCCGACAGCGGTATCGATATCGATTTCATCTCGTTGCCCAAGTCGACCACCGTCACCAGCCGTGAAGCCGATATCAGCATCACGCTGGAGCAGCCGACCGGGGAATTCGTGATCCGGCGTCTGCTGACCGCCTATACGCTGGGCGTTTATGCCAGCCACGACTATCTCGCCCGGCACGCCGCCATTCGCCATCGCAGCCAGCTCATTGATCATGGATGGATCGGCTATATCGACAACAGGCTGTTCACCGGCGAACTGAGGTATCACTACGAGATCGCGCCGCAGCTGAATTTCGTGTTCCAAAGCACCACCATCGGCGCTCAGAAGGAAGCGGCGCTGGCAGGCGTGGGGCTATCGATCCTGCCCGACTACATGGCGGCGCACGAGCCGCGCCTGGCCCGGGTGCTGACCGACGACCTGCGCTTCGTGCGGCATTACTGGATATCCACCAACCGCGACCTGCATCGCTTCGACGCCGTTAACCGCAGCTGGCATTTCATCGTCGACCGGGTAAACAGGGATCAAGGGCTGCTTTACTCAGACGCGTGAACACCCGGGTCACCATTCGCCGGCCGGCCATCGCCGTTCCGATTTATCGGCCGAGCGTTATACCCGGCACCCTGCACTACCACAACGTCAATAGCGGCTGGATTCCTCTACCGCCGCGTTGATGCGCTCCAGCGTTTCCACCACGGCCAGAGCGCTTTCGCCGTCGGAGCGGGCAGGCTGGCGATCCTTCACGCGGTCGAGGAAGTGCTGCAGCTCGAGCTTGAGCGGCTGGCCGTCGCCGCGGTGGACGACTTCGCTGCCCTCATCATGGTTCTGCAGTTCGGCATCGATCCAGCGACGGTGGTGGGTCACCGTCTGGGCCACTTCGTCGTAGACGAGCATGCCGCGCGAGCCGCGCAGAATCGTGCGGCGATCGGTTTCCGGCCACAGCCAGGAAGTATGGATATTGCCGCGCACGCCGTTGGCGAATTCCAGATGCACATGCACCTCGTCTTCCACGCCCAGGCCGAGCATGCGATGGCCGGTTCCGCGCACCCGGTCGGGCGCTTCGCCGACGAGATACAGCATCACCGCCATATCGTGCACGCCGATATCCCAGATCACGTTCTCGGCACTGCGCGCGCGGCCCAGATTGAGCCGCTCGTGACGAATCGAGAACAGCTCACCGATCTCGCCGCTGGCGACATAGTCGCGTATCCAGGAAATCGCCGGCTGGTAGATCAGCAGATGACCGACCATAAGAATGGCGTCATTGTGCCGGGCCGCATCCACGAGCTGACGGGCTTCGCCCGAGCTGTGCGTGAGCGGTTTTTCGACGAACACATCCTTGCCCGCCTCGATCGCTGCCATGGCGATCTCGAAATGCGAGGGCGTGGGTGTGGCAATGGTCACGGCATCGCAGTCCGAGGATTCGAGCGCAGCGCGCCAGTCCTCGAACAGCGCAACGCCGGGATACTGCTCGCCGTAGCCGTTCAGGCGTTCGGTATTGCCTTCGACGATCCCGGCCAGCACGCCCAGTTCGTCGAGATTACGGATGATGTTCTTGCCCCAGGCACCGGCCCCGATCGCCACTACTCGCATATATCGCTGTCCTGTCACCGCTTCGTAACGCGCCGTAGTGTACGCGCTTGTTTTCCTGCAGGCCCGATCTGCATGCGCGACCGCCGAGACGCGTCGCACGGCAAACTGCGCGAATCGCACACTTGGCGGGGCTCGCCAACGCCTCTACGCGATATTTTCCGGCACCCCGCCAGGCCTTGGCCACACTGGCCTTGCGGGCGATAACACCCGAAAACTCCGTACCCGGGTCCACGTTGTGCGGTCGACTCGTGCAGGCCTATATTCGGTCTAACCTTGCGTGTTCAGCGCGCCAGTCTTTCGGAGCCTCGCCATGATCGTCTCTCGCTTTCGCTCGCTATCGCGTTTTGCGGCCACCCTGCTGCTATGGGCCGTGGCCAGCATTGCCGTTGCCGCGCCGCTGAGCGCAACGCTGTATCGCGATGCAAGCTGTGGCTGCTGCCACAAGTATGTGGATCATCTGCGCGCCGCTGGCTACGACGTGACGGTTGCCGAGATGGGCAATCGCGCCGAGCGGTTTCGCGCAGCCGGCGTGCCGCCCGAACTGAGTTCCTGCCACATGATGCGTATCGGCGGTTATGTGGTGGTCGGGCATGTCCCGCTGGAAACGGTGGCCCGGCTGCTGCGCGAACAGCCCGATATCAAAGGCATCGCCCTGCCGGGCATGCCGATCGGCACCCCCGGCATGCCGGGTGAAAAAACACAGCCATTCGTCGTGCGTACCCTGCAGGGCGATGTCTATGCGCGCCTCTAGGCCGCTACGTCGCATGAGTGCCCAAGCGCGAGCCACGCGCTAGATCACCGCCATGCGTGTCGTTCTGATGGCCGTATTGCTGCTGCAGATACTCGTTGCCGAGCCGCTGCTGGCCGCCAGCCATACGCACGGCATGGCAGCACCGGGGGCATACACGACCGGCGCGACGCAGGTCCACAAGGCAAACGGCCCTGTCAACACGCAAGCACACGAACACAACGGCGGCGAGCACGACACCTGCCACACGCAAGACCGCTGCTGTTGTGTACTCGCGGGGCATTGTTCAGCAAGCGCGGTGACCGCAAGCACATCGCCGAACCCGTCGCCGACACCCGAGGCGTATGCCCCCGCCCGTCTGCTCGCGATGCTCGCGTACGGCTTTCCCAGCCGACCGCACCGCCCGCCCCCACGTTCTTCCTGATAACGCACTCCATAGGGCGCTACGGCGCCCTGTCTGAATTGGCACCGCGTTAGGTAAGGGCCGTCGTCCGCTTGGCCGGCCTCGCAAGGCATCGGCACATCGTGCCGACCGTACGCGCGCACTGCCGTTTAACGGGAAGCAAACGCATGCGAATCTTGAAAACGGTTCTGGCCACCCTGGTGAGCAGCCTTGGGGTGGTGATCGCTGCCGCCGGCGGCATCATTTATTCCGGCGTCTATAACGTGGCCGCAACCAGCGCGCACTGGCCGATCACGCATTGGGTACTCAACCAGACGGTGCACCGGTCGATCGAGCGGCAGGCCGCGAATATCGCGGCCCCGGCACTGGGCGCCGAACAGCAGTTGCTGGCGGGCGCCGCCAACTTCGAGGCCATGTGCAGTGATTGCCACGCCCCGCCGGGCCAGGGCCCGTCGGTCGCCGCCCGGGGCATGTACCCGAAACCGCCCGGCCTGGCGCACGCGGCCCACGAAAAGACGGCCAACGAAATCTTCTGGGTGATCAAACACGGCATCAAGGCCTCGGGCATGCCGGCCTGGGGCCCAACCCATAGCGACGATGAAATATGGGCGATGACAGCATTCGTCCAGCAACTGCCGCGCATGTCCGCTACCGACTACCGGCAAATGCTGGCGACCGCAAAGACGCGTGGCATCGGGCACGACGACCATCACCATGACAGCGCCCCGCACACCCCGAGTACCCACCCTCGGCCCGATACGCATGACGAAGCCGAACAACCGCCTGCCGGGCACGACGATAGCCATGCACCACATGACCATCAGGCACACGTCGCACATGCCCACGGCTGAGCACGCCGATCTACGCAATCACGACCTTTCGTATTCAGGAGCACCCAATGGGTAAGCAAACACATGACAGCGAGCGTCGGCGCCTGCTGCGCGCCATGGGCGCAACCGGCCTGCTGGCCGGTTTCAATGCCCTGTTGCCAGCCTATGCCCGCGACGGGCTGGCGGCTGCCAGCCCGCGCCATCTGACCACGGGCGCAGCCCGGGTGGCCGGCGGCACACCCCGCGATGTGGACATGGACATCCATGTACGCCGCGAGCTGATCGATATCGCCGGCGGGCACGCCGCGGCGATCACCCTCAACCACACCACGCCCGGCCCGATCGTCGAACTCTGGGAAGGGCATAACGCTCGCCTGCGCGTCCATAATCATCTCGACGAATCCACATCGATGCACTGGCACGGCCTGCTGCTGCCGTTCCAGATGGACGGTGTACCGGGCGTGACGTTTCCGGGTATCGACCCCGGCGCGACCTACGAAGTGGATTTCCCGGTCCGCCAGGCGGGCACCTACTGGTACCACAGCCATTCGGGCCTACAGGAGCAAACCGGCCAGATCGGACCGATCGTGATCCATTCGGCGCAAGACGACGGCATCGAGGCCGAGCGCGAGTATGTACTGATGCTCAGCGACTGGACCTTCGAGGACCCACACCGGATCGTGGCCAAGCTCAAGGCGGTCAGCGACTACTACAACTTCAGCGAGCGCACGCTGGGCGATCTGGCCGAGGATTTTCGCACCGCCGGCGTTGCCAACACACTCAGGGATCGACTGGCCTGGGGCGAGATGCGTATGAGCGCACGCGATATCGCCGACGTGACCGGCCATACCTATACCTATTTGATCAACGGTCTACATCCGCACGCCAACTGGACCGGCCTGTTCACACCCGGCGAGCGAATCCGTCTGCGGGTAATCAATGCCTCGGCGATGACCTATTTCAATGTACGCGTTCCCGGTCTGGCCATGACCGTGGTCGCCGCCGACGGCAAGGAGGTCGAACCCGTCGAGACCGACGAATTCCAGATCGGTGTTGCCGAAACCTTCGATGTGATGGTCGAGCCCAAGGCCGACCAGGCTTACACGGTCATGGCCGAGAGCATGGACCGCACCGGCTATGCCCGTGCCACCCTCGCGCCGCGTGCGGGCATGGTCGCGCCAGTGCCCGCGCTGCGCGAACCACCGCAGCGCACGATGATGGATATGGGCATGGACATGCGTCATATGGACATGGGCAACATGCACATGAGCCATGGCCAGCACGCCGAGGCGATGGGGCACGCCAGCCAAGCCATGGACCATGGCTCGATGCAGAAGATGCCGGCCGCAGACC
Organism: Salinisphaera sp. T5B8; assembly: GCF_040361255.1. Lineage (NCBI taxonomy): Bacteria > Pseudomonadati > Pseudomonadota > Gammaproteobacteria > Salinisphaerales > Salinisphaeraceae > Salinisphaera > Salinisphaera sp. T5B8. The sequence goes on from NZ_APNG01000021.1 coordinate 27,598, forward strand.
ATGGGCACGACGTGGTCAACATGCGCGGCACGGGCACCATGGGCCACCAGGGCCATGTCATGGGCGAATCGGCCATGCCGATGGCCCCCGAAGGCCACGCGATGCAGATGATGCACCACGAGCACGGGCCCGACATGCACGGGCCCGGCAATATCAATGTCGCCAACGTGCAGCGCGACCGCCTGGCCGAACGCCCGACCGGCCTCAAGGACGTCAACCATCGCGTACTCACCTACAGCCAGCTACGCAACGTGGTATCGATGCAGGATCGCCGTGCGCCCTCGCGCACCATCGAAATCCATCTGACCGGCAATATGGACCGCTATATGTGGTCCTTCGACGGAGTGAAGTACGCCGACTCATCGCCCATCGAGTTTCCCTACGGCGAGCGCATCCGCCTGATTCTGGTCAACGACACCATGATGGAACACCCCATCCATCTGCACGGCATGTTCATGGAACTGGAAAACGGCCAGGGCGATCGGCTGCCGTTCAAGCATACGTTGAGCGTGTTGCCGGGCTCGCGTGCCTCGCTACTGGTCACCGCCGACGAGCCCGGCCGCTGGGCCTTTCATTGTCACCTGCTCTACCACATGGAGATGGGCATGTTCCGGGTCGTGCGCGTGGCCGATCAGTCGGGAGAAGACGATGCTTAAACGAACGCTCGCGATGGCCTGCGGCGCGGCCTGCTAGGCTTGAACAGTCTGGCCTGCGCGCAGACGGACAACAATGGCAAGGCCGATCTCGATTCGGTCATTCCCGGCGGCCCAATCGATCCGCACAGCGGCGCGCCGGCAGAATGGAACAAGCCGATCCACGATGACAAAGTCCATACCTTCGTACTCATCGACCGGCTGGAATACGGCGACGTCGAGGGCACGAACAACTATCTCTGGGACGCCCAGGGCTGGATTGGCGGCGACATCAACAAGTTCTGGCTCAAGACCGAAGGCGAAGGGCCGATGCATGGCAGCTCGCCCGAGGGAACCGAGTTTCAGGCGCTCTACAACCGCGCGATCTCGCCGTTCTGGAATGCCCAGGCCGGCCTGCGCTATGACGTCAATCCCGACCCGGACCGTGGCTTTGCCGTACTCGGGCTGCAAGGCCTGGCGCCCTACTGGCTCGAGACGGATCTGGCCCTGTTTGTCAGCGAAGACGGCGACGTGAGCTTGCGCAGCGAGTTCGAATACGAACTGCTGCTCACCCAGAAGCTGATCCTGCAGCCGCGGGCCGAAATCAATGCCGCCGTGCAGGACGTACCGGAGTACGGCCTCGGCAGCGGCCTGAACAGCACCGAAATGGGGCTGCGCCTGCGCTACGAGTTCGTACGCGAGTTCGCCCCTTATATCGGGGTGCGCTGGGAGCAGAGCTATGGCGACACCCGGGATCTGGCCCGTGCCGAGGGCGAATCGAGCTCGTCGACCGCGTTCGTGCTCGGCCTGCGGGCCTGGTACTAAGGCTTGCCCCCAAAAGGCGAAACCGTGCCCCAGGCATCTTGACTCTTTAGCCGACTACGGACTTAAGATCCGGATCATCAATCGCAGGTGAATCCATGACCTATTCGATCGGACAACTGGCCAAGGCCGCGGATACCGGCATCGAAACCATTCGCTACTACGAGCGACGTGGCTTGATGCCGGAGCCGCCGCGTGCGGCCAGCGGCTATCGCCGCTATCCCGACGATGCCGCGCAACGGCTGCATTTCATTCGGCGCTCCAAGCGGCTGGGCTTCACGCTCGACGAAATATCGGCCCTGCTGCAATTGCAGGCCGGCGGCCAGCGCGCGGACATCAAGGCGATTGCCGAAGCCAAGCTCGAAGAAATCGAAACCCGCCTGGACGATCTGCAGCGCATGCGCGCCACGCTTCAGGACATGACTCAGCGCTGCTCGGGCCACGGCCCGGTCGCGGGCTGCCCCATCATCGAAACGTTGAACGACAATGAGTAATTGCTGCCACGCCCGCGCCGACGGCGAGAATACGGTCAAGGACCCGGTCTGCGGCATGAGCGTCGTGCCCGGCGAAAAACCGCAGTACGACTACAACGGCCAGACCTATCATTTCTGCTGTGCGCGCTGTCGCGACCGCTTCGCTGCCGATCCGGAATCGTTTCTGAACCCGGTGCAAGACGACACGCCCGCGCCGCCCGGCACCCGCTACATCTGCCCGATGTGCCCCGGCGTGGAAAGCGATCACCCGGACGATTGCCCCAAATGTGGCATGGCGCTGGAGCCGGCCAAGCCGCCGAAACGTCAGACTCAGTACACCTGCCCCATGCATCCGGAAATCGTCGAGGACAAACCCGGCGACTGTCCCAAATGCGGGATGGCCCTGGAGCCAACCACCGTCACCCCCGAAAGCGAAGATCCGGAACTCAAAGCCATGCTGCGCCGGTTCTGGATCAGCCTGCCGCTCGCTGGCGCGGTATTCGTTCTCGCCATGGGCGACATGGTGCCCGGTGTGGATCTGCACGGCTGGCTGGGCGCGGGGTTCGGCTGGCTGCAGTTCGCCCTGGCCACGCCGGTGGTGTTTTATTGCGGCGGGTTTGCCTTCAAACGCGCCTGGCAGTCGGTGGTTAATGCCAGTCCCAATATGTGGACGCTGATCGCGCTCGGCGTGGGCGCGGCCTATGGTTTTTCCATCGTCGCCCTGCTGTTGCCCGGCATATTGCCCGAGGCATTCATTCATAACGGGCGATCGCCGCTGTATTTCGAGGCCGCGGCGGTGATCATCACCCTGATTCTGCTTGGCCAGGTCATGGAGGCACGGGCACGCGGCGCGACCTCGCGTGCACTGTCGGCCCTGCTGGATCTCGCGCCACCCAGCGCCCACCGGCTTGACGACGACGGCAACGAAACCGATGTCGCGCTCGACGAGCTCGAACAGGGTGATCGCCTGCGTGTGCGCCCGGGCGAAAAGGTGCCGGTGGACGGCGTGATCATCGACGGGCGTTCCACGCTGGATGAGTCGATGATCACCGGCGAACCCGAACCCCAGAACAAACAGCCGGGCGATACGGTCACCGGCGGCACGGTCAATCAGGCCGGCGGCTTCGTGATGCGGGCCGAATCGGTCGGCGACGACACGGTGCTTTCGCGCATCGTGGATATGGTGGCTGCCGCCCAGCGCTCGCGCGCGCCGATTCAGGGCATGGCCGACAAGGTGGCCGGCCTATTCGTACCGGCCGTAGTGCTCGCTGCCGTCATCGCCTTCGCGGCCTGGGCGTTGTTCGGCCCGGCGCCAGCGCTGTCACATGCGCTGGTCGCGGCCATTTCCGTGCTCATCATCGCCTGTCCCTGTGCGCTGGGCCTGGCCACGCCCATGTCGGTGATGGTGGGCATCGGCCGCGGCGCGCGCGAAGGCGTGCTCATCCGCGATGCCGAGGCGCTGGAGCGCCTGCAGGATGTCGACGTGCTGCTCATGGACAAGACCGGCACGCTCACCGAAGGCGCACCGCGGGTGGTGGCCATCGAAACCGCGGACGACTTCGACGAGGCCGAACTACTGCGCCTGACCGCCAGCCTGGAGCGTGCCAGCGAACATCCGTTGGCCCGCGCCATCTATAACGCGGCCAGCGAGCGCGACCTGTCGTTGACCGAGGCGGCCGATTTCGACTCGATCACCGGCCGCGGCGTGGCCGGGCGTATCGACGGCCGTACGGTCCAGATCGGCAATGCCGCGTTGATGACCCACAACCACATCGACACCACCGCCCTGACGACCCAGGCCAACGAGCGCCGCGGCCGCGGCGAGACCGTAATGTGGGTCGCGGTCGACGGCGCGCTGGCCGGTTTCGTGGCCGTGGCCGACCCGATCAAGGCCAACACGCGCGAAGCGGTGGCCATTCTTCACGATGCCGGCCTGCGTCTGGTGATGCTCACCGGCGACAGCGAAGCCACGGCGAAAGCGGTCGCGGCCGAGTTGGGCATTGACGAGGTCCATGCCGGCGCCCTGCCCGAGGACAAACACGCGCTGGTGGAAAAACTCCAGCAACAAGGGCACCGCGTGGCCATGGCCGGCGACGGCGTGAACGACGCGCCGGCGCTGGCCCAGGCCGACGTGGGTATCGCCATGGGCACAGGCACCGATATCGCCATGGAAAGCGCGCCGATTACGCTGGTCAAGGGCGATCTGCGCGGCATTGCCAAGGCCCAGCGGCTGTCGGCCCAGAGCATGCGCAATATCCGCCAGAACCTGTTCTTCGCCTTTGTCTACAACGGGGCCGGTGTGCCGATCGCGGCCGGCGTGCTCTACCCGCTGCTGGGCACGATGCTCTCGCCGATGCTCGCTGCGGCAGCCATGAGCCTGTCGTCGGTATCGGTCATCACCAACGCGCTACGACTGCGCCGAGCTTCGCTCTAGGGCCTGTCGTCACCGGATATGCCATCGCATTGCCCGTGCCGGGCGTGTCAGGCGAGGCGCGGGCCGCCGAGCGTGGCGGGCCCACGGTCAAGGCCCGTAACGACGCATGGCGCGTCCGGCACGGGCAATTACGTGGTTGTCCTGATAGCCGGGCCGGCCTGGCGCGGGCACAGTGCGCGGCCTGTGGATACGTTGCCCGACGTGTCCGAATCGAACAATAGAACAAGGATTGCCTCATGCAGACCGAAGATTTCATTGCCCGCGTGGAACAGGCCAGCGGCGTCAACGATCGCACCGTGGCCACCAACGTGACATTCGCGACCATCGAATCGCTGTGCCTGCACCTGCCGCAGGAAGAGATTCGCCAGCTGACCTCGCAGCTGCCCTCGGAACTGTCGCAATCGGCGCTCAAGGGTGGCCAGCAACAGTCCGGCCAGGCTGAAGACACCGTGGCCCTCGACGACTTCTACAGCGAAGTCGCCACCCGCGCCAATATGGACGCCACCGACGTGCGCGAACCCGTACGCGCGGTCATCGAGACCCTCAAGCAGGCCGTGACCACCGGCGAGTTCGTTGACGTGACCTTCGATCTGCCGCCCGAGCTGAACACGCTGCTGGCCAGCTAGCGCGAACCCTGCGCCCGGGCGCGGTCGCTTTCGATCGCGCCCAGCTTTTGCATGGCGATCGTGCCCACCAGCGGCCCCAGGGCGAGCAAGCCGAAGGCCCAGGCCCAGCCGAGGGCTTCGTGCACGATGGGAATCAGCCAGAGGGTGGGAATCGTCACCACGTACCCAATCGCCACCTGCAGAGTGAGCGCGGTACCGATATAGCGTTGATCGCCGAGCTCGGTGATCGCGGTGGAAAACTGAGCCGAATCGGCCACCACCCAGAAGCCCCAAATCAGCCCCACGAGCAGAATCAGCGGCCAGGCGCTGCCCGGAATCAGGCCGATGATCAGTGCACAGCTGCCGGATACGATCATCGCCAGGGACGTGGCGCGTGCCCGCCCCCAGCGATCGCCTAGCTCGCCGCCCACCCAGCAGCCCAACGCGCCCATGCCGATTGCGGCAAAAGTCGCCACCGCGCTCAGCGCGGCGGGCCACTGCGCCGCGTTGCGGCTCAGCACATCGGCGAGAAATACGCCGAACCATGCCCACATGGCGTAGAGCTCCCACATGTGGCCGAAATAACCGATACAGGCCAGCCGCACGGGCCGATCGGCAAACACCTGCCAGGCCTTGCCCGGGTCGAACACCGCACGCGGAAAATCGAACGGCCCGTCGCGGCCCAGATAACGTGCAATCAAGCCGCCAGCCAGCGACATGAGCGAGCTCGCCGCGATCACCAGCCGCCAGTCGAGCCCGCCCAGGCCATTGACCAGATGCGGCGTGGCCGAGCCGATCGTCAACGCGCCCACCATGATGCCCAGCGCCGTGCCACGTTTGACCTTGAACCAGGTGGCCATGGCCTTCATCGCAGGCGGATAGACACCGGCCAGACCTAACCCCGTCATCGCACGCAACAAGACGGCCAGCACGAGCGGTGGCTCGACCAGCAACAGCGCATTCGCGCCAGCAGCCAGGCTCGCGCCGTAGTACATCAAATGGCGTGGCGGCAGGCGATCGGCGATATTGAACACTGCGGCCATCAACGCGCCCGCCACAAAGCCGATTTGTACCGCGATGGTCAGCCAGGCCGCCCCACCTGCGGACAACCCCCAGAGTTCGCGCAGCTGCGGTATGACCGCGGTGGCCGAAAACCAACCGGTCATGCCCAAAAGCATGGCGATCGCCAGTACCGAAAGCGCCTGCCAACGCCCGGCCGGATCCCGGAGCGGGATTTCGCTCGCGGCCGGGCTCACGGCTTAACGCCCTGTCTCGCCTGTGCGCCCCCGCAATCATATGACGGGCGTTGCGTGGATATCGCCATGCGCTCCTCCGGTTCGCGAATGCCGCGGTCTTACAGCCGCGTTGATCTGACGTCGCACCGATGCAGCCTCGCATAAAGACGCCTTACACGCGTCATCGCCGCATGCGGTTTACGGTACGCTAGCCATTCGGATAGCCGCAGGTCGGCCTTTCCCGCACCGATGCGCTCAGCAATACGGCCCGAACTACCTCAGGAGACACGTGTTGAAACGTATAAGAGCGGCTGCGCTGGACGACGAAACATTGGCGATCGATACCCAGTCGTTGCGCGCCATACTCGCCTGCGTGTTTGCGGATGTCAGCGAGGCCGTGATCGTCACCGATCGTGATCGCCGTGTCGTCATGACGAACGAAGCCGCCAATACGCTGTTTCGGTATCCACCGGACGAATTCCGCGGTCTGCATACGCTCGCGCTATACGAACGCGCCGAAGATTTCGAACAGCTCGGCACCACCCACTACCACGGTGACGCCGACGGCGAACGTCACACCTATTTCATGCGCTACCGACGCAAGGACGGTAGCGTTTTCGAGGGCGAGACCACGGGCGGCGCCATTCGCGGCAGCGACCAGAACCGGCCGATGTTTGTCGGCATCATTCGCGACGTGTCCTCACACATCGCCACCGACAAGGTGCTGCATTCGCTCCACCAGATTACCTCCGATCCCACGCGTGGCTTTGCGCAACGCCAGCGCGAGATCGTCGAACTGGGCGCGCAACATTTCGGCGTCCCCTACGGCGTGGTCGCCCAGATCGATAATCAGCACTACGAGATCAAGGAGGCGCATTCGCCCGACGGCAGTATCGTGCCCGGCACCGTCAACGACGTATCCGACACGTTTTGCTGGCACGTGATCGCCAAACACGGGCCGTTCGGTATTCATCATGCTGCCGAAAGCCAGTTGTGCACGCATCCCTGCTACAACACATTCCAGCTCGAGTCGTACCTGGGGGCGCCGATTACCGTTGATGGCGAACTCTATGGCTCGCTGAGTTTTTCCAGCCCCTTGCCAACACCCCCATTCAACCAGCGCGACTACGATCTGATGGGCATGTTCGCGCAGTGGCTCGGCCATGAAATCGCCCGTCAGCGCGATCTCGACGCACTGCGCGAAGCCCACGAACGCGTACACCGACTCGCGACCCACGACGAATTGACCGGCCTGGGCAACCGGCGCCTGCTCACCGAACAGTTCGAGCAGGAACTCGAGCGTGTACATCGCTATGCGCGCAGCCTGAGCGTCGCACTCATCGATTTCGATCACTTCAAGCAACTCAACGACCGCTACGGGCACGCCGCCGGCGACGCGGCCCTGCAACTGTTCGCTCGACTGGCCCGGCAAACCCTGCGCGCCAGTGACACGATCGGCCGCTGGGGCGGCGAGGAATTTCTCGCGCTGTTGCCGGAGACCCCGCTATCGGCCGCCGCCGGCACGCTCGAGCGTCTGGTCGAAAGCGTGCGAAACACGCCGCTGGAAGTCGCCGGCGAACAGATCCCGCTGACCATTTCGGCGGGGGTGACGAGTACGCGCGGCAACGAATCCGTCGAGCAGGTACTAAAACGTGCTGACGAAGCCCTGTATCGTGCCAAGAACGATGGCCGGGATCGCGTGCATTGCCGCTGAGTCGGTCGCGCTCCAACCCCTTCCCCTGACCCTAGACAGTTCACGAAGCCGTCGTCCTCGCATCGATCGACGCGACTTGAAATCGGCTGGATAAAGTTGTCGTTAAAGCGGCCGATCATCCGACATGTGATCCATTCCCATCGCGCAGGCCCGGTCGCACCGACCTGCCCAGGGTGTGTCCCGATTTAGCGCGCAGCCGCGCCCGTGAGCAACCCGCAAGGACGCACGCCGTGATCGGCGGCGCGGTTGTGGTTGGCGTGATCCGCCCCGCGGTGCGTGTTTTCGTCTGATCCACACACGCTGGTATCGCGCTGCGACAGACAGGCCATGAGCATGTTAGACAGCCTATCGGAGCTTGAAACAATCGCCACCGGCGTGGCCGTCATCGATGCCGAATGCCGTTTCGTGTCGGCAAACACTGCTTTTGCCCACCGCCTGAACATCGATACGCTGCCTGATCGGCTCACCGATATCGCCCTGGCGGACACACGCAGCAATACCCTGCTCGGGCGCCAGCTGCGCGATCACGGCGAATCGGCACTCACGGTCGAAATCACACCCGGGCGGCCGCTCACGCTCTACTTCGGCGCCTGCCGTGCACAACGCCGTCTCGTCATTGCAGCCACGGGCTGGCCACAGCGCGACGAAACCACCCGCGAGCTCGCCGCCCAGCTCGACCCACTGACCGGCTTTGGCAATCGGCTGATGTATGCCGAACGAATCCGTGCGCTCAAAGCGGCCAATGCCACCGCCAGCGCCGTACTCGTGATCGATCTCGATCGCTTCAAGCAGGTCAACGATACGCTGGGCCACGGCGCGGGCGACGAACTGCTCACGCTCGTCGCCCAGCGTATCCGTGCCTCGACCCGCGGTACCGACACCCTGATCCGTCTGGGCGGCGACGAATTCGCCATCCTCGTGCCCGACGAGCCGCGTGCCGAAGGTCTGAACGCGCTGGCGCAGCGATTGGTCGGGCTGCTGGGACGACCGTTTCTCGTTAACGGCCAGCAGATCAATATCGGCGCGAGTATCGGCATCGCCACCACCACCGGCGACAGCGAACGACTCGACGATCTGCTGCACCATGCCGATCTTGCACTCTACGATGCCAAACGTCGGGGGCGTGGCTGCCACCGTGTTTTCCGCGCCCAACTCGAACAACGCGCACTCGAGCGGCGTGCATTCGAGAGTGATCTCAGACAGGCCTTGGCGCGAGGCCAGTTCGTCTTGCACTATCAGCCGCAAACCGCGATCTCGGAACAACGCGTGAGCGCTTTCGAGGCACTCATTCGTTGGCAGCACCCCACGCGCGGGCTGGTGCGTCCCCGCGAATTCATCTCGCTGGCCGAGGAAATCGGCGAAATCGTGCCAATCGGCAACTGGGTGATTCGCTGCGCTTGCGACCAGGCCATGACCTGGCCGGATACACGCCTGCGCGTTGCCGTGAATGTCTCGCCGGTTCAGTTCGCCAACGACGACATCATTGACGCGATAACCCAGGCCCTCGAAAACAGCGGCCTGGCGCCCGAGCGTCTGGAAATCGAGATCACCGAAGGCCTGTTGCTCGACGAATCACCTGCGATCATGCAACGACTGTGGGCGATCAAGCAGCTGGGCGTCGCCATCGTCATGGACGATTTCGGCACCGGTTATGCGTCGCTGAGTTATCTCAACAATTTCCCGTTTTCCAAGATCAAGATCGACAAGACCTTCATACAGGACGGGCACTCGCCACGCGCGAAGGCCCTGGTCAGTGGCATCATCGCCATGGGCACCAATCTGAACATCGCGACCATCGCCGAAGGCGTGGAAACCGCCGCTCAATACGCACAAATCGAACACGACGGCTGCGATATCGCTCAGGGCTATTACATCGCCAAACCCATGCCGGCCGACGAAATCGCCGATTTTCTTGCGCGCTTTCACAATCGGCGAGACGCGCCGTCCCTGACGCATCAGCGGCTATCGGGCCCGTAGCAGCCGGGCCATGAACATAGCCGACGGGTTGTTCTCGTTGTCGCCGCTCAATCGCAATGAGGCACCGTCATAACGAATGCGCCCAAGTGTCGGACGTGTATCAACCGCCAACGCCTCGCGCACCAAATCGACAATCACAGCGTCGTCATAACCGACCATCGCGCGTATACGCACGCGGCGGCGATGCCAGCTCCGAGTTCGACGCACGCATACGCGAAATTGCGCGCTAATCTGTACCAGGCACCAACCGAATAGCAGCCGCCGTCAACGCTCGCCGAGCGCATGGGCCTGTACTTCTTCGGCGAAGTGGCAGGCAGCGGCATGTTGCGGGGCCATGCTCAACAACGGCGGTTCGCTTTGCTGACAGCGATCCTCGCCGCGTGGGCAGCGCCCGTAAAAACGACACACATTCGGGTCCGGGTCGATCGGGCTGCGTGGATCGCCCGGCAGATGAATCCGTTCGACCGGACTTTCCTCGATCGTGCGCGGAATCGCCGAAATCAGCGCCCGCGTGTAGGGGTGGGCGGCCTGGTCGAAGACCTGCTCGGCAGTGCCGGTTTCCACGATACGGCCCAGATACATCACGATCACACGGTCGCAGAGCAGCCGCACCACGTTGAGATCGTGGGATACGAACAGATAGCTGATACCCAGGCGCGTACGCAGATCGTCCAGCAGCTTGAGAATGACGGCCTGTACCGACACATCGAGCGCCGAGGTGGGTTCATCGAGCACGAGCAGCCGCGGTTCCGGCGCCAGTGCCCGGGCGATATTCACGCGCGCTTTCTGGCCACCCGACAGCTGGTGCGGCAGCCGGTCCAGCAGCTCTTCAGGCAGACCGACATCGCGGGCCAGTTCGACCACCCGCGCCCGGCATTCGGCGGTCGACATTTTCTGCAAACGCCGCAGTGGTTCGGCAATCGCATCGAAGGCGCTATGGCGTGGGTTGAGGCTGTCGTGCGGGTCCTGAAAGACGACCTGAATCGCGCCGCGCTGGGGCGAACGCGCGAACGCGCGGGTATTGATGGCGGCAATATCCTCGCCTTCGAACAGGATGGCGCCGGCGGTGGGTTCGATCAGCCGCGTGATCAGGCTCACCAGCGTCGATTTGCCACAGCCGGACTCGCCCACCAGGCCGACGCTTTCACCCGCGCCGATGGTGAAACTCACATCATCGACCGCATGCAGCTTCGGCGCCGGGCGTGGCTGATGGCGCGCCCAGCCGCGCAGGGCACGCATGGGCGCCGACTCGCCGTCGGACACCGGATACAGCTTGGACAAGCCCTGAATGTCGAGCAACGGTTTTATAGCGGCCTCCGACAAGCGAAATAATGATCGGGCGCCTGCGCTTCGGCGTCGAAGCGCGGGCCGGGGTCGTTGCACTCGGCCACCCGGCGCGGGCAGCGCTCGGCAAAACGACAAACGGGCAGATCGGCATTGAGCGGCGGAATACGCCCGGGCACCGATTCCAGCGCATCGAGCGCGCTGGTGCGGGTCGGCGTCGCTGCCATCAGCCCGGCCGTGTAGGGATGTCGCGGCGCGGCAAACAGCGATGCCGTGGGCGCAGTCTCCACCACCTGGCCGGCATGCATGACCGCGATCCGGTCGGCGTACTGCGAGGCCAGCGCCAGATCGTGGGTGATCAACAGCGTGGCCAAGCCGGTGTCGCGGCCGAGTTCGGCCAGCAGATCCATGATCGTGGCCTGGGTGGTTACATCCAGACCGGTGGTCGGCTCGTCGGCGATCAACAGTCGCGGTTTGCAGCACAGCGCGATCGCGATCATCACGCGCTGGCACAGCCCGCCCGACAGTTCGAACGGATAAGCATCATAGCGGCGTGCGGGGTCGGGAATACGCACCTGTTCGAGTGCTTCGATCGCGCGGCGTTTGGCGTCCCCGCGGGCAACCGGGCCGTGGCGGCGCAATACGTCCTCGAGCTGATGACCCACCTTGCGAATGGGGTTGAGCGCGGTGCGCGGGCTTTGAAAGATCATCGCCATCTCGCGCCCGCGTATGTCGTCGAGGTCACGACGCTTGGCGCTCAGCAAATCCATGCCGCCGAAGTGCACCTGCCCGTTCGGAATACGCGCGGCGGCATCGAGAATACCCATGATCGAAAACGCGGCCACCGACTTGCCGGAGCCACTTTCGCCCACCACCGCCAGGGTTTCGCCGCGGGCCACCGACAGCGCGATACGGTCGAGCACATGCACCCTGCCCGCGCGGCTGCGAAATTCCACGCTCAGATCGGAGACGTCGAGCAACGCGCTCATGTGCGTCGCCTCGGGTCGATCAAATCACGCAGCCCGTCGCCCATCATGTTGAAACAGAACACGGCCAGCATGAGCGATACACCGGGAAACACCGCCAGCCACCATTCGCCGGAGACGATGAACTGGGCGCCCTCGGCGACCATGATCCCCCACTCCGGCGTGGGCGGGCGTACCCCCAGACCGATGAACGACAGTCCGGCCGCATTCAATATCGCCCAGCCCATGTTCAGCGACAGCTGCACCATCATCGCCGGCAGGATGTTCGGATAGAGATGGCGCGCGAGCACGCCGATATTGCCGTTTCCGGCGACCTTGGCGGCCGCGGCAAAACCGGAGTCGCGGCGTACGCCGATTTCGGCCCGGGCCACGCGCGCATAAAACGGCAGGTTGATGACCGCCGTGGCATAAACGATGTTCTCCACGCTGTTACCCAGCACCGCGACGATGCCCATCGCCAGCACGAACAACGGAAAGGCCATGACCGTATCGATGACACGCCCGATCACGCGGTCGGTCCAGCCGCCGTAGTAGCCGGCCAGGCTGCCCAGCACGCTGCCGCCGAAAAACGCGAGCGCCACGGCCGAGAGCGCGATCATCAGATCCAGCCGCGTGGCCACAATGACCCGGCTGAGTACGTCGCGGCCCAGGTGATCGGTGCCGAACCAGTGCTCGGCGGACGGCGCCATGAGCTTGATCGCGGTATCACTGGCCAGCGGATCGTAGGGCGCGATCCAAGGCCCGAAGGCCGCCAGCAGCACAAGGACGAAAAACATCGCAAAGGCCACGACCGTCAGCGGGTTTTCGCCGAGCACGTACCGGGCATGGGTGAGTGTCGAGGTTGCGGCCATTAACTTGCCGCCCGGATTCGGGGATCGATCACCGCGTACAGCAGATCGATAGTCAGATTAAGCGTGACGAACAACAACGCCATCGCCAACACGAAGCCCTGCACGGCGGCATAGTCGGAGGCCACCAACGCATCGATCGCGAACGAGCCGATACCGGGCCAGGAAAAAACTTTTTCGACCAGTACGTTGGCCCCCAGCAGAAAGGAGAACACCATGCCCAGTGTGGTGAGCACCGACAGCAGCGCGTTGCGCAACGCATAGGTGAACAACACGGTGGATGTGGCCAATCCGCTGGCCCGGGCGGTGCGGATATAGTCGCTGGAGAGCACGTCGAGCATGGCCGCCCGGGTCATGCGTGCAATCGGCGCCAATGCGAAGATGCCGAGCGTGAGTGCGGGCAGGAAGATATGGGCCAGACTCGCGCGAAAGACCTCGAAATCCCCCGCGATGAGGCTATCCACCAGATACAGACCGGTCACCCGATCCGGCGCGATATGCATGAAATCCAGCCGCCCAAGCGGCGCGGGCGCCCAGCCGAGCAGATAATAGAATACATAGACCAGCAGCAGACCGGTAAAGAACACTGGCATCGATACGCCCGTGGTCACGATGATCCGACAGACATGATCGACCAGACTGTTGGGCCGCGTGGCGGCCAGTACGCCCAGTGGAATGGCGATCACGATGGCGATCAGCAGGCCCAGCCCGGTCAACTCCAGCGACGCCGGCAGCCGTCGGCCGAGTTCCTCGGTGACATCGCGCCCGGTGCTCAGCGACACGCCCCAGTCGCCTTCGGCCAGGCCTTTCACATAGCTTGCGAACTGCACCGGCAGGCTGCGATCCAGACCCATGGCCGCGCGCACCTGGGCGATGGATTCGGCATCCGCGGCCGGGCCGGCGTAATAGACGGCCGGATCGCCCGGCAGCGCCCGGGTGAGCAGAAATGTCACCAGAATCACGCCGAAGATCGTCGGCAGCGCCTCGAGCAGGCGCTTGCCGATCGTGGTCAAACCGGACACGTGGCTAGGCCTTTTTCAGTGGCCGGCAATCGAGCTGCCGATGAAACCAGTACTGATAGCCTTCGACATTCTTCTGCATGGCCACGTCCAGGTTCGGCTGCCAGAGCGGTATCAGCGGCACGTCCTCGAAGGCGATGGCGATCATCTGCTTGATGTTGGGCACATAGGCCGGATCGTCGACCGGGATATGCAACGTCTCGTCGACGAGTCGGTCGATGGTCGGGTTGCTGTAGTTCATCGAGTTGAACAGATGGCCTTTCACGTAGGCCCAGAAGAAGTAGTAGTCCGGGTAGTTGAGCCAGCCGCCGAAGTTCTTCAGATGCATGGCCAGGCTTTTCTCGACCAGCGCCTGCGTGCGCCAGTTCGCGCCCGGAATCTTGTCGATGGGCGTACGGATACCGATCTTGCCCAGGCTTTCCTGAATCAGCAGCGCGGTCGGCTCGGTCCATTGCGCCAGACCGAGATTGATCGATAGCGGCACCTCGAAACCGTTGCCGTGGCCGGCTTCCTCGAGCAACGCGCGCGCCTTGTCGAGATCGGTGTCGTAGGGAAACGGCTGCGGCCAGTCTGCCGATGCCGGCGTGAACGACTGGCCGCCATGCATCATGCGCCCGCGCCGGTAGGCGGCGGCATCGAAGATCTTTTCGTAGGGCAGCGCATAGGCAATCGCCTGACGCACGCGCTTGTCGTCGAAGGGCGCCATTTCCACGTTCAGGCCGAGCGCGTTGACACAGTTCTCGATCGGCACGCCGGCCACGTTGATCTTGCTGCTGGCATGCAGGTCCGCCGCTTCCTTGGGCGGCAGATCGAGCGAGATATCGGTATCGCCACGCTCGATGAGCGCCCGGCGTGTGGACGCCGACGGCACTTCGCGGATGATCACCCGCTTGAGCGCCGGCACTTCGCCGTTGCGCCAATCGTCGTAGCGTTCGTAGACCGTCTGTTCGCCCGGGTCCCAGCGCAGCAGCTTGTAGGCACCGCCACCGGCCGGGGTGCGGTGCAGATAATCGGTGGCCCAGGGATCATCGTCGGTGGCATGGGCCTTGGCGACTTTCGAATTGATGATGATCGGCACCGGCACGGCCAGATCCGGCAGCGTGAGCTTGCTCGGACGCAGGAAATTGATCTTGAACGTGTGCTCGTCGACGACTTCGAACTGCTCGGGTTTTTCCAGCGAGCCGGCCTTCATCTGCACGGTGGGAAAGCCGCCGACGGTCACGGCGCGATCGAACGACCATTTCACATCACTCGCGGTGACCGGCTTGCCATCCCAGAAGGTGGCGGACTTGCGCAGGTGAAACACCGCCGACATCTTGTCGTCGGCGACTTCCCACGATTCGGCCAGCTCCGGTACGAGGGTTTCGTAGTCGTAGGAGACAGTGCCGTCGTCCAGCGTCTTGGTGCCGTAACTGAGCAGCCGATCATAGAGATTGACCGCGATCGCATAGCTCGGCCGGTTGGTGCCCTCGCGATGGATATCCATACTGTTGGGCGCCGCGCCGGTGACGACCACCAGTGTTTCGCGGTTGCCGGCTGCATGCGCCGGCATGAACTTGAACAACGGCAGACTACCCGCCGCGCCCGCGATCCATGCACTGTTCTTGAGAAAGGTTCTGCGATCCATGCCAGCCTCGTAGCGATAGGCCGATGCGCCTGCCCAGCACACCGAATGTCAAACAGGCCAGGGCTATCGCAATTTGTGTACCAGCTTGCATACATCCTGATGCGACAGCGGTTCGCGTCTGCGCAGTGCCTGTATTACAGCCTGTCCGGGCATGGGGCAGCGCCCACGCTACGGCCATGCCCCAAACAGGTGCAGCGCCCGTTGAAACGGCACAGTACGGTCGGCAAAGCAGTGCAGGGCGCGGTGCCGGTGCCTACGTACGAAGCCGACTGTCACACAATCTGCGCCATGCGCGGTTTCTATCCTTGAAGAAAGAAAACAGATGGAAAACGCTTCGCGTTCATGTGCGAACAACCTGCGTCGTCTATCCGCACCATTGGGCCGCCACCTGAGTACGAACACGCCTGTCACACAATCTGCGTCATCTGCGGAATCTGCGGTTCCTGCCTTCAAAGAAAGGAACGGTCCGCGAATGAACGCTAATAAACGCGAATAGAAAACGTGATGCGGACACGGCCTGCCTTCAAGGCTGCAGCTTTTCGGCGTTTGCCCGGTTGAATTCCAGCCCCCGGCTCGAAGCGACCTGTATACATTCGCGTTCATTGGCGGACAACCGGCTTGACCGAGCAGTGCAGCCGACTGCGTTTCAATCCTGATCCAGAATGCAAAAGGCAGATACCGGCGGGTGCCGATATCTGCCTTTCGTGGGCCGACGGCCCAGCGGAACGGCTTTTAGTCGTCGGTCTTGATCAACGCCTCGACCGGGATATCCCACTTCCTGGCGTGCTCGTCGGCGGTACCCGAACTCATGTACCAGGCCATGTCTTCCTTGATGTCGGCGGCGAAATCGCTGTCCTTGCGAAGTGCGATACCCACCTTGGTGGTGTTCGGGTCGCGAAAGGCGATCTCGAACTTGCCTTCGTTCTGGCTCTGGGCATAAGCCAGCGTGGTCAGCGTTTCCAGGATGCCGGACAGGCGGCCGTTGGCCAGCTGCGGGATTTCCTGGGCGACCGACGGGTAGGACTTGGGCTGGATCGCCGGCTTGCCCTGCGATTCACAATGCTTTTCGCTGGCTGCGGTCACGGCATCCATTTCCGGCGCGCTGCCGGTGAGAATGCCGATATTCTTGCCGCACATGGCGTCGTAGCTGGTCAGCGTGTCCGCATCGTCGGCACGCACCATGACGGCAAAGCCGTTCTCGATGTAGTTGATGAAATCCACGCTTTTACGCCGTTCGGCGGTGTTGTAGATATCGGACACCACCATATCCACGCGCCCACTCTTGAGCGATGGCAGCAGGCCGTTGAAAGCACTCGTCTTGAGTTCATAGTCCCAGCCGCCGTGTTCGGACATCGCCTCGATCATGTCCATCTCGAAGCCGATCACCTTGGATGTATCGTCGGGATCGCGATAGCTCAGCGGCGGGAAGTCCGCCGAGGTAGCAATCGTGTAGGAATCGCCGTCGGCAGCGAATGCCGGCGCCGTGGTAACGACCGCGGCCAGCAGGGCCGATACGGTCATCAGTTTCTTGAAGGGTGTGGTCTCGGTCATGGCTCATGCCTCTCGGGTTTTGGATGATCTGCCTTCGGAACGTTGCTCGATGAGATGCACGAAGTTCTTCGTGCGCGGGTTGTCGGGCGCGTTGAAGACGTCTTCGGGCGCGCCGTGCTGAACGATCTCGCCGTTTTCCATGAACACGACCTTGTCGGCCCAGTCGCGGGCGAACACGATCTCGTGACTGACCACGACCATGGTCATGCCGGATTCGGCGAGCTTGCGCATGAGGTCGAGCACCTCGTTGACCAGCTCGGGGTCAAGCGCGGACGTGGGCTCGTCGAACAACAGCAGCTTGGGACGCGTGGCAACCGCGCGAATGATGGCGATACGCTGCTGCTGGCCGCCGGAGAGCTGATGCGGGTAGTGGTTTTCGTATTCGGCCAGGCCCGCCCAGGCCAGCAGCTCGCGGGCCTCGGCCCGGGCCTGTTCGCGTTGGGTGCCGTGGACACGTACCGGCGCTTCGATGATGTTTTCGAGCACGGTCAGGTGGTCGAACAGATTGAAATGCTGAAAGACCATGCCGACGCCGACCTTGGCGCGAGAGCGCGCCGCATCGCGCAGCGGTACGGGGCGACCGGCCGATGAGCGATAGCCCACGAACTGGCCACCCACGGTGATCTCGCCGTCGTCGACGGTTTCCAGCCGGTTGATCGTGCGCAGCAGCGTGGTCTTGCCGGAGCCGCTGGGCCCGATCAGAAACACCACCTCGCCCGGAAAGATATTGAACGACACATCGCGCAGCACGCGTTTGCCGTGGAAGGATTTCGATACCTTGTTGATCACCACGTACGGCCGGCGCGGGCCGGCGCCGGGCTTGCCGGCTTTGCTGGCCAGCGCCCGCCCCGGGTTCAGGAATTTCTGCAGCGCCGGTGCTTCGCTGTCGATTGGCTTGTCGTCGTGCCCCGCACCCGCCGGTGCCGTCGCGCCGGTGAGCGGATTCTCGCCGCGTTCGCGCCCGGCCTGTGCAGCGCGTGCAATGGCATGCCCGCGTCGTTCGAGATCGAGATGACGTTCGAGATAATTCTGGGCCAGTGCAATCAGCGTGGTGGCGGCCAAATAGAGCACGCCGGCCGCCAGGAAGACCTCGACATATTCGAAATTGGTCGAAACCACCTGCTCACTGCTGAGCGTGAGTTCCTGCACGGTGATCACCGAAGCCAGCGACGTATGCTTGACGATGACCATGCCTTCATTGGCCATGGCCGGCGCGATCGAGCGCATCGCCTGCGGCATGATCACGCGATACATGATCTGCCACGAGGTAAGCCCCAACGCACTGGCGGCATCGCGCTGGGTTTTCTTGATCGACTGCAGACCGCCGCGGATGATCTCCGACATGAAGGCGATCTCGTTGAGCATCAGCCCGAGCACGGCCGTCCAGAAGGCACTGAGGCCCAGGCCGATCAACGGCAGCACGTTGTACCAGAACAACAACTGCAACAGGATCGGCGTACCACGCATGACCCAGATATAGGGAATGGGCAGCAGCCGCACGATCCTGTAGTGCGACAGGCGCATCATCGCCATACCCAGCGAAAACGGCAGCGCCGCCGCGAAGGCAATCACGGCGATGATCATGGCCGTTTTCAGCCCTTCCCATAGCAACGGCAGGGTCAGGTAATGCAGAAATGCGCTGGCGTCCATCGAGCCCTCTGTTTGGTGTCGCGCGCCGCCGCCACGGGGTGGCGTCAGAAAACGCGACAAACGGTTGTCGTGCCGCGCTCGGCGCCGGTCAGGCCGGCTGCCGATGGCGGTGTCTGATGGCCGCGGCAAATGCTGCAGCGCAGCATTTGCCGATCGTTACCCATGCAACGACTTCGGCCTTGCGTTAAAAAAGCGGGCCCGCGCCGCCCCCGCGGCGCAGCCCGCTACCCCCTAAACGGGTTGCCGACCGGCGCCTGCCCAGGCGCCGGCTCGGTTTGGTTAGCCTGCCTCGGCGAACCAGGATTTGATCTCGGCTTCGTGCGTATTCATGTAGTCGTCGATGGCGGTGTTGATGCCGTCTTCCTGTGCCGCCATCATGGCGCGCTGCAGCTCGTCGAGCGGGAAGTTCATGTTCGTGAAGAACGTGGCGATTTCCGGGTAGTCCGTCTTGAAGCCCTTGCGCACCAGCGCATCCACATGCTGGGGATTGCCCAGCATCTGCTTGGGCTCATCGAGAAAACGCAGATCCCAGCGGCCGAAGATCCAGTGCGGTGTCCACACCGTGGCCACGATCCATTCCTTGCGTTTGATCGCCCGGGCCAGTGCCGCGGTCATGGCCGCATCGCTGGAGGCGACGAGCCGGTAGTCTTTAAGGTCGTAGGCGGACAGCATTTTCTGCGAGATCTGCATTTCGCCGGCGCCCGGGTCGATACCCTGAATGCGCCCCTTGAGCTTGGCGCGGACCTCGGGCTTGTTCAGATCCGCGATCGAGCCGAGCTCGGATTCCGGCACATAGGCGGGTACCGCCCAGCCCATCTGGGCACCGCTGTACAGCGGGCCGAGATCGTCGACATCGTCCTTCACGCGTTGCCAGTAATCGGCATGCGTGTCCGGCAGCCAGGCCATGAGCATGCCGTCCAGACTGCCCTCGGCCACGCCCTGGTACTGCACGGCGATATTGGCCATGCGCAGGGTTACCTCGTAGTCGCTGTACTTCTCGATGGCACGTTCGGCCAGCTTGGTGACGAACTCCGTGTCCGCCCAGGCGGTCCACCCGATCACGATTTCCTGGTCGGCCGGGTCGTCGCTCTGGGCTGCGCCGGCGCTCGCGCACCAGGGCAGGATGAGTAGAAGAGCGATGCCCGCCCAATACGATTTACGCGTGTTCATGTAATTCCCCAAGTCCGGATTATTGAATTGATGAGCGTTGACGAATCAGGCGTGTTTGGCGGCCTGCTTGGTGACCTCGGGGTTCTGGTAGCTCTCCCAGATCTGGCGCAGATAGGCCATGCATTGCTCGTCGAGCACGCGCTGGGGCACCGGATCGCTGTCCCAGTGGCCATGGCGATCCTCGCCACGAACGAGCATTGCGCTACGCCGCCCGAGCGTGGAAACCACATGGGCCGGCATATAGAAAAAGGCGATACCCACGCGCCGCTGATCGGTGTGGTTGCCGCGCGAGCCGTGCACGGTGCGCTCGTGGTGCAACGAGAACTGGCCCGCGCGCAATGCCATCTCGACCGCGTCTTCTTCTTTGAGCCCGCGGATGGTCTGGCCGCGGGAGAGCAGATTCTTCGGGTCGTAGGTTTCGTCGTGATCGAAATCCTGGCCGCGGTGTGAGCCGGGCAGCACGTTCAGGCAGCCGTTGTCGGGCGTGGCATCGGTCAGGGCCAGCCAGGCGGTGATTTCCTGATGCGGATCGAGACCGTAATAGGCCGAATCCTGGTGCCAGGACACGAAGCGATCGTCCTGCTCGCGCTTGGCGAACAAGGACGAGCCGAACAACAGAATGTCCGGCCCGATCAGCGATTCCACCGCATCGAGAATCGCCGGGTTACAGGCCAGGTCGACGATCCACGGGGCGGCCAGATGGGCCTTGATCTTGAGATATTTCTGCGGGTCGGTCTTGAGCTCGGTTTCCATCTCCTCGAGCTTGGCCAGACAGTCGGCTGCCTGTCCGGTTGTCAACGCATCGAGTGGATAGAGATATCCCTGCTTTTCAAAGTGCTGAATCTGTTCGGTGCTAAGGCTGTTCGACATGGTTAGGCTCCGGATACAGTGGGTTGCAGAAACGCTTCGGCATGGCATAGCGCCCCATCCGCGCAGGCGCCGCGTCGGGCATGACTCAAGTGACCGTGGTTCGGGCGGATTGAAAAAGCGACACGTCCGGTTCGTAGAATCCACGCCCGGCCAGACCGCCCGCGCGTGCGGCGCTGACCATGGCCAGATGCACCAGCGGCGAACGCCCACTGGCAGCGATGCGATGACGACACACCAGACCGATGTCGTCGGTCACCGCGGCGGCGCGCTCGGGCCAGTCGGCCGGCAACAGCGCGTCCCAGGCCTGACTCAGGGCCGGGACAAACCCCAGCGCCTGGCCGCCGAGGCCGCAAAAATCGATCACCGGGCTGTCGCCGACCGCGCCGATCACGGGCACGTCTTCGCAGCCCGGCAGGCGGGGACCGATCGGTGCCGTGGCGGCGCACGTACGCCAGTGGCGTTCACCAGCAAAACGCACCCCGAAGACCGCTCCATTGCCGCCGACCGCCGCGATCGAGCCGCCGTTTGCCTGCATCGCCCAGGCGCTGGCGGCCATGAGCATGGGCAACACGAAATTGGCGTTGGCGGCGATCGTTTCGCCATAGGCGGCGGGCAGATCACCCAGCGCTGCCAGCAGCTGGGCGTTGGCCTCGCCCGTGCGGGCATGGCATTCGTCGCCTGCCTGCAGCGACGCGTCGATCCAGTCGCGTACCGCTAACGGCGTAGCGGCCAGACGTGCTCCCAGCTGATCGAAAGCCCAGTCCGCCTGTTCGTGCAGATGGCGCACGCAGACAGCATCCGCCGAGCCGAAACGCAGCGCCGGTGGCACGCTTTCGGCGATCGGGGCCAGCACCTCGTGACGGTCGTCGCCCACCCGCCAGACGGGCATGGCGCTCGATACCACCTGGGCCAGCGGCGTAACCACGCCATGATCCTGCGCCGGCACCAGCCGCACAGCCCCGGTGTCGATGGCGTCGGCGGCCGCATCCACGTGCTTGCCGGCATAGACCAGGGCATGAATCGCCGCGTTTCGTATCGGCTGAGACAGCACGCGACCATCCAGCGGCGGGCCGGCGTGCAGCAAGACGTCGTCGCCCAGCGCCGGCTTCATATCGCCCAGCCGTGCCACGCCGCGCAGACAGGCGCCGTCGAAAAGCGTGGCGAGCTGCGCGCGCTTGGCGTCGAGCGGGATTGGCATGACGGCATTCATGCGGCTGACTTGCCCAACAGCCGGCGCCACCAATTCACGATCATCCGCCAGACCAGGCTCAGTGCATTGACCGAGCTGGTATCGACGGATTTCAGGCGTGCGCGGCCCGGTGTCTGTGCAACGTCGTTCGCCGCATGCTTGGCCGGGGCCTGCGTGTCGCCGGCCGCGTCCTCGGCCGAAGCTTCGGGTTGCAGCGCCTGCTGCAGGTTGTCGGCAAAGTCGCGGGTGAGCTGATCGGCCAGCGCCTTGACAATACCCTCGCGGCTGAACTGGGCCAGCTTGCCGGTAATCGAGAACGACACGCTCAACTCGACCGCGGTCGTTGCGCCTTCCTCGATCACGGCAAAGGCGGCTTCGCCTTTTACCCGGCTATTGCTCTTGCGATCGGTGCCGCGCCCCTGCAGCGCGCCGCTGCGGGTCGCGTCGTCGAGGCTCAAATCGCCCTCGCCGGCAAAAGCGGCCGCGATCGGGCCCAACTTGACCTGAAAGGTGAGCTTGAGGTGATTGCCCTCGACCGGTTCGCGTAGCGTCGCGCCCGGCAGGCAATCCACCAGCAACGCCGGATCCTGAAAGGCCTGCCAGACGTCGGCGGCCGGCGCATCGATGGTAAAGCGTTGATTAAGATCCATCGGAACTCTCTTGCGGATAGGTTTCGAGCACGTGCTGAATCGCCCGCACGATGCCGCGATAGCCGGTACAGCGGCACAGATTGCCGGCCAGTTCTTCGCGGATACGGGCTTCGTCGGCGTGCGGCAGGCGCTGCACGATGTCGCGCGCGGTGATCAGCATCCCGGGCGTGCAATAGCCGCACTGCAGGGCATGTTCCTGGCTGAAGGCTTGGCGCAGGGCCGCGGTCAGGGCGTCGTCTTCGAAGGCTTCCAGGGTGCGGATCTGGCGGCCTTCGAAACGCGCGGCCGATTGCAGACAGGAACGCTGCGGCACGCCATCGATCTCGACCGTGCAGGCGCCGCACACGCCCTGTTCGCACCCCAGATGGGTGGCGGTCAGCCCGCAATGCTCACGCAGCACATCGGCCAGATGGGTACGCGCTTCGGCATTGATCTCGCGCGGCTGGCCATTCACGTCCAGCCGAAACGTCACCGTGTTGCTTTCAGGAAACTCCAGCGACTGGCTCATGCGACACCTCGCATATCGGCGAGCACATCCGCCAGCAGCCCGCCATGCAGTGCACGCCGGTGGCCGGCAAGCGCCAGTGTTTCGTCGTCGAGCAACGCGGCCTGGGCCGCGGGTGCGGCCAGTTCGTCGAACAGGCCGGCGCGTTCGACGACCACCGGCGCGCCGTCGAGGGCCGAGAACACCAACCGTTCGACCCCCGTGGCCGGATCGGCCACACCGCTGACGATCGCCAGCGCGAATTCGCCGGTCTTGCGACAGAACTTGCGATAGGACCAGCGCGCGCGATCGCCCAGCGCCGGGATATGGATCGCGATCAGCACTTCATCCTCGGCGAGCACGGTTTCGAAGGCCGAGGTCATGAAATCGCGCGCCGCGACCCTGCGCGCCCCCTGTGCCCCCTGGACCTCGAATGTAGCCCCCAGGGCGGCCGTGGCCGCGATCCAGTCCGCAGCAGGATCGGCATGGCAAAGGCTGCCGCCAATGGTGCCGCTGTTTCGTACCGCCCGGTAGGCGATCCCGGCGGCCACATGGGCCAGCATGCCGGTGGTCGCGTCGTCGTAGCGGCCGTCTTCGAGGGCGGCATGGGTGACCAGCGCGCCAATGACCATCGTCTGGTCTTCGCGGCGGATGCCCTTGAGCGCCTCCAGTCTCGCGATATCGACCACACATTCCGGCTGCGCCAGACGCAGATTGAGCATCGCGCCCAGCGACTGTCCGCCGGCAATCGGTTTGGCAAACGCCTCGGCCTGAAGTGCTTCGATCGCGCCGGCAATATCGGCCACGCGTTCGATACGGTAATCAATGGCTTTCATGGGCCGCCTCCAATGCCGCAATCACCCGCTCGGGCGAAATCGGCACGCTATGAATCTCGGCCCCCAGGCCCGCCAGCGCATCGTTGACCGCATTGGCAATCGCCGCGGGCGGGGCAATCGCCCCGCCTTCGCCGATGCCTTTCTGGCCGAAACTGCTGAACGGGCTCGGCGTCTGCATGTGCTCGATACGCAGCGGCGGCATCTCGGCCGCGCCCGGCACCATGTAATCGGCCAGCGTCGACGCCAGGGGCTGGGCTTCGTCGTCGAACGGCATTTCTTCGTAGAGCGCGGTGCCAATGCCCTGGGCGAGCCCGCCGATCAGCTGGCCTTCGACCACCATCGGATTGATCAGCACGCCGCCGTCTTCGCAGATGGCGTAGTCGAGCAGCGTGACCGCGCCGGTGACGGTATCCACCTCGACCGCGCAGGCATGGGTCGCATAGCTGAACGTGCCCATGTCCGGACGCATCTTGTAGCCTGCGACGAGCCCCAGCCCGGCCGGGTCCACGTCGTCGGGCAGTCGCTGGGGCGCGCGATACCAGGTATGCGCGATCTCGACGAGGGTGATCGAGCGGCTGCCGTCAGCCGTGGCGACGGCGCCGTTTTTAAACACCAGATCGTCGGCCGCTACATTGAGCAGGTGCGCGGCCAGATATCGCAGGCGATCGGCGAGTTTTTCGCACGCCGCAGCGACCGCGCCGCCGGACATCACGGCATTGCGCGAGCCCCAGGTGCCGGTCGAATACGGCGAGCCATCGGTATCGCCATGCCTGATGCGAACATGTTGCGGGTCGATACCGAGCACGGTGTGGGCGACCTGTGCCATGGTCGTTTCCATGCTCTGGCCGTGCGAATGCGCACCCAGATAGAGTTCGAGAATGCCGTCGGTGGTCACCCGCGCATTGCATTGCTCGTAGCCGGGCACCATGGGAATGCCCCAACCGTGATAGACCGAGGTGCCGTGCGCGCCCTGCTCGCAGAACGTCGCCAGACCCAGGCCGATACGCTTGCGACCCGTGGCTTCGGCCTGGCGCGCACGCCAGCCGCTCCAGTCGAGCGCTTCGACGGCGCGCTGCATGCAGGCGATATAGTCGCCCGAGTCGAACAGCTTGTTCGTGATGTTCGTGTACGGCATGTCGTCGGCGCCGACGAGACTGCGTTCGCGTAGCTCGTACGGCTCGATGCCCAGTTCGCGGGCGGCGATATCGAGCATGACTTCGAGCGCGAAACACACCCCGGTGCGGGCGACGCCGCGATAGGGCAGGATCGGCGGCTTGTTGGTCGCCGCCGAGCGCGTATGACAGCGGTAGCTGTCCATCTTGTACGGGCCCGGCAAGATCGAGCCGATCTGCGCAGCTTCCAGACAGGCCGAAAACGGATAGGACGAATAGGCACCGGAATCGACGATCGCATCGCAATCGATACCGGCCAGGCGGCCGCTGCGGTCGACATGTACGGTGATGTCGTAGGCGTGCTCGCGGCAGTTGGCGTTGGCCGATAGATGCTCGTTTCGATCCTCGATCCAGCGGATGGGCCGATCGAGCTGCATCGCCAGCCACGCGCAACAGATTTCCTCGGGTAGCAGAATGCCCTTGTAGCCAAAGCCACCGCCGACATCGGGCGAGACCACACGGACCTGGCCCTCATCCAGGCCCAGGCATTCGGCCAGGCCGGTACGGTTGATATGCGGCATCTGCGCCGCGCTGGTCATCTCCAGCCGGCCGAGCCGGTGGTCCCAGTAACAGACCACGCCCCGGCCTTCCAGCGGCACCTGGCATTGACGCGAGGTAGACAACGACCGGCGCAGACTGACCACGTCGTCAGCCATTGCGGCCGCGTTGTCGACCTGTGTTTCGAGAAAGACGTTGCTATCCCAGTGGGCGTGCAGCTTGCCTTCGGCGCTGCCATTGGCCGCGGCATGCATGTCCGACACGACCGGCAGGTCTTCGTAGTCGACGAATACCTGCTCGGCCAAATCCTCGGCCCGGGCACGGCTGGGCGCGACACACATCGCCACCATCTCGCCGACGAAACGTACCTTGTCCTTGGCCAGCGGATACTGCTCGGAGACCTGAAATCCGGGCAGCTTGGAAGCGGCCACGATCGGCTTCACGCCGGCCATATCGGCCATCGTGTAGACCAGCGATTCCCAGCCGTCGGGTTTTTCGATTTCCACGATCCGGGCATGGGCAACCGGGGCACGCACGAAGGCCACGTCCAGCATGCTGGGCATGCGGATATCGGCCACGAACTGACCGCGACCGGCCAGAAAGCGCGCATCTTCCTTGCGCGCCAACCGCGCGCCGATGCCCTTGGCCTGGGTGTCGGGTGGGGCGCCGGTCATGCCGAGGCAGCTTGGGCCGGCGCGAACTGCGGCAGCGTGGGCGCATCGGCATCGAAGCGCTCGCCGGCCCGCAGACAGAACCGCGGGGTGAGCATGCGCTCGGCGGTCACGCGATGATCTTCGTTATCGCGCAGCGTCCACTGGCCGCGCTCATCGTTGAGCACCGAGACATCCGCAACCGCGCCCGGCTTGAGATGGCCGATGTCGTCGGCCATGCCGAGCATTGTCGCGGCGTTCGAGGTGACCATCGGCACGACCTGATCGAGCGTGAGCCCGAGCGCGAGCATGCTGGTCATCGCCGAGGTCAGCGAAAAGCGCACCGCCCCGGCGAACATGTGATCGCCCTCTTCGGGGTCGGAGTGCACATCCGGCGTGCCGGGCGGCGGCGCTACTCGGGTGTTGTAACCGTGCATGTCGGCGCCGAGCGTATTGGGCACGATGCCGGCATCGAGCACCTTGCGCGCGACATCGAAGCTGAAGTGTGAGCCGTGGCCCACGTCGATCTTCACGCCCTTGTCGAGCACATCGCGAATGAGGCCGTGCACCTGGCCGTGCTTGTCCACGAAACCGCCGGGATGGCGGGTAAACGGGTGGGCGAGCACATCGCCTGGTTTGACCAGTTCGAGCACGCTCGGAAAGATCGTGTCCGGGTCGATATCCATCGGGTCTTCGGGCGACGGCCAGAGCTGACCGAAATGCAGATAGACCGGCATACGCGACTGGCGCCCGATCTGGGCGGCGAGCTTGATCACGTCCATGCCCCAGCGCTGGAAACCGCCCAGCTCCGCATGCGCCTTGATACCCTTAACCAGATCGGGGTTGGCCTCGACCGCCTTCGCGGTGGCATCGATATCCAGACATTCCGGCTGATAGAGCTGCGGGTAGTAGTGGCCTTCCAGCCCGCCGACGAGATAGGCCGAGATGAAGGCGAGCACGCGCGTTTTGGCCGGCTCGGCGATGAAGTGCCGAAACCCGGGCAGTGTCATGCAGCTCGGCCCGCCCTGATCGACCAGCGTGGTGACCCCCGAACGCACACCCACCATGTCGGGATCGAGACCGAAGCGTCCGGTCACATAACGATAAATATGGGCGTGGGTATCGATCATGCCCGGCAGCACGAGATTGCCGCTGCAGTCGATGACGTCGGCATCCGAGGCATAGGGCGCGTTCAGGCCGGTAACGATACCGTTCTGTATGACCAGGTCGGCCTGCTCATCCGTGCCCGTTGCCGGGTCCACGACCCGACCGCCCTTCAACACCGTCGTCGACATTCTGGCTCCTTGCCTGCGTAATCTGCGATAGCCAGAACAGCGCAAGGCTTGTGCCAAATGACCACGTTGCATACAACGTAAATTATGCAACCGACTGTTCAACAATATTTAAATTATTTAACCATTAAGTGGTACACCCCTCACTTGCCACGAAAACCGTATCCGAAATGTCGTCGATCAATGCGCTAAAACAACGCCGCTGCACCAGCATGGGGGAACTATGTGGTGCACCTCGTATTTTTTACTAGACTCAAAATCAGATGATTTCTCGGGCGGGGAGCGCGCATGAGGCTACCCGCGCCTCGCGGCCAGCGGCTGCGTTGAAAACAGCGGCTCGAGCCCGCTGTTTGGCGACCGGATCAGGAACACGCGCTCACGTGCTGCCACCCACGAAGCGGCAGACGACGCTTCGAAATTGCCTGCTAACGCAGGCGGAAAGGCACCGTGCCCAGCTCGTTATTGGCTTCGACCAGGCGTGCCAGATACCACACGAACAGGTCACGATCAGGGCCTTCCAGGGCTTCGACCGTGCGTTCGTGGGCGCGTTGTACGGCGGCGGTCATCTGCTGCACGTGATCGCACCCTGCGCGGGTCGCACGGGTCAGGCGAACACGCCCGTCTTGTGGGCTCTGACGGCGTTCGACCAGGCCACGCTGCTCGAGCCGACGCAGCACCTCGCCCACGCTGGTGCGCTCGAGCCCGATCTCGTGGGCCAGGGTCATCTGGTCCATTTCGCCATGCTCGGCCAGCGCGGTGAGCACGCTGTATTGGACCGGGGTGATATTGAAGCCTTCGGTTTCCTTGGTGAACAAGGCGCTATGAATCTGGTGCAACCGGCGAATGAGAAAGCCGGGTCGAACCAGTAGCGGCGAGCGCGCTTCGAACTCGGCGAGTTCCTGGGCAACGTCGAGAGGATCGGGCATGGCAGGCAGGCTCGCGTAGGACGAATGAGCTCGACACGCGCCTGCCCGACCACCTGTGACGCCGGGTCGAATGGGCGCGAATCGCCGGACGGGCGCACAGACAGCGCCAACCGGCGTTTTACACACCCGTTAATTCTTTGGCAATACAGATACGTGTGCCGACACGACCCGCCAGCCGACATCGAAGCGCACCCAGCACTGGCTTTGCCGGCCGATGGTTACGCCGTTTTCATGCGCGCGCTCGAACTCGATACTCGCCGTGGCGAAATCCTCGCCAAAGGTGGTAATCGCGATCCGTCGTATGCGCCGGTCGAGATTGGCCGGATTGCGCGCCCGGCGAAATGCCTGGATCTCGTCGTGCCCATAGAGCATTTCGGTCGCCCCGTAGCGCACCGTGTGTTCGCTGTCCCAGAACAGCGTATCCAGCATCTCGACATCGTTGCCGGTTAGCGCGGCCTCGTAACGCATGAGCGCGTCCGTGACTTCGGCCACCACATCGCGGCGATTGACCTGTTCGGGCGACTGACTCATAGCGGCGCCCGCCCGGGCGGTATCGGGGCCTGCGGACATACCCGGCCGGCCAGTTCGATCAGGCGCATATCGCCATTGCGGCGCGTCATGATCGACAGGCCCAACGGCAGGCCGTCTTTCATCGTCAGCGGCAGACTCATCTGCGGCAACCCGGCCAGCCCCGCACTGCACAGCAACGACATCGCCTGCGAGCGGTAGGTGGTTTCCAGTGACGCGTCGGTTTCGCCGCGCGGCGGCGCGGGCCGCGGTGTCGTGGGCAGCACCACGACATCGTCTTCGCCGATCAGGTTAGCCAGCCGGGCCACGATGTCGGCGCGATGGACCCTCGCCTTGCGCAGCGCGCCGGCATCGATCCGCGCGGCCTGGGCCATGCGTTCGCGCACGCCGGGACCGAGCGTGGGGCGGGTCTGCGTGACCCAGTCGCCGAGCGCGTCCCAGACGTCCGCAGCCTGGAGGATACGAAAGGTTTCGAACCAGCAGGCCAGGCCATCATCGGCCAGGCGAATCGTTTGTATTTCATCGGCTTGTGCCGCGATCGTGTCAATGGCCGGTGTCAATGCATCGGCGATGTCTGCCTCTACCGCCTCGAAGGCATCGGCGGCGATCAATACCCGCTTGAACGCCCCGCTTTCCCGGGCATCCGGCAGGAGCACGCGGCCCACCCGCGCAAAGATATCCGCGTCGCGAGCGAACCAGCCGATGCAATCGAACGCTCGGGCAAAGCGCAGCAGTCCGGGCGTGGGCACACGGCCGTGGGTGGTTCGCAGGCCCAGCAAACCACAATAGCTCGACGGCACACGCACCGAACCGCCGCAATCCGTGCCCAGCGCAAAGTCCACCAGCCCGGCACAAACGGCCGCGGCCGAGCCGCTCGACGAACCGCCACTCAAGCGATCCAGCCCCCAGCTGTTCTTCGGCGCGCCATAGTGGCTATTGTCGCCGGTGAGCGAATAACACAGTTCGTCTGAAATCGTACGCCCAACGAGTTGGGCGCCCGCCGCAAGCAGACGCGTGATGCAATCGGCATGGGTTTGCGCGGGCGCATGCGTGGCCAGCCACTGCGGCTGGCCAAAGCCGGTGCGCGTACCGGCGATATCGAAGACGTCCTTGGCCGCAAACCGCAAACCGTCGAGCACGCCATCGCCGGTAGGCGCCAGCGCGGCCGGGTTGTCGCGACAGAAGGCATCGACCGGATCGTCGACCCGTGCACTCATCGCCGCGCCACCGGTACGCGGTCGTTCGATGCGCCGGTGGCTCCGCTGGAATATGGTTTCGAGACGGCCTTTTCCATGACGCACTCCCTGCATCGCGATACGCTCAATTGAACGTGCCGTTGTATGCAACGTGTATGCCATGTAATTATCTGGCGCGGGCAACGTTGGCGCCGCTTGCAAGCTTACGTGATCGGGCCGTAACGCGACCCAGACTTACGGGCGGTATGGCGGCGTATTGCAGCCGCAAAAGTGCTGCCAAGCCTTTGAAAATAAAAGTTGGAAGAGCGCCGGCGTTCGTTTTGCATGCCGGACGCCTAATCACAGTGATCGAGAACGCTATCCATGCTGCAAACCGCGAAAGGCCGTTACGGCTGTGTTACCGCCCCCCACCTCTCAGCCGCGCTGGCCGGCCGCGATGTGCTGGCTGCCGGCGGCAGCGCGATCGAGGCCATGGTCGCGAGCGCGGCCACGATCGCCGTGGTCTATCCGCATATGAACTCGATCGGCGGTGACGGCTTCTGGCTGATCAAGAAGCCCGGCCAGGCACCGATCGGTATTTCGGCGTGCGGGCGCGCCGCTGCGCTTGCCACGCCGGACTGGTATGCCGAGCGCGGCCATCACGCAACCATTCCGGCCCGCGGCGCCGAGGCCGCATTGACCGCCCCGGCAACCATCGCCGGCTGGCAGACCGCGCTCGACCAGGTCGAACGCGAACCGATGGCGCTGGGCACACTGCTCGCACCCGCTATCGCCCATGCCCGGGACGGCTTCGTGACCACCGGCAATCAGGCTAGCTGTACCGCGGCCAAGGCCGACGACCTACGCGACGTGCCTGGGTTTGCGCAAGTCTTTATGCCCGGCGGCAGCGCACCGCGCGAGGGCGATATCTTCTATCAGCCGGCCCTGGCCAATACGCTGGAAACCCTGGCCCGCGAGGGCTTGAACAGCTATTACAGCGGTTCGCTGGCAGCGACCCATGCAGCATATCTCGAGGCCATGGGCTCGCCACTGCGTGCATCCGACCTGGCCCGGTGCGCCGCCGATGTCGTTGCGCCGCTGTCCACCCAACTTTCGGTGGGCACGGTCTACAACATGCCGCCGCCCACGCAGGGCGTGTCGTCGTTGATGATTCTGGCCCTGTTCGACCGCCTGAAAGTCGCCGAGGCCGAGGGCTTCGATCATCTGCACGGACTCATCGAGGCCACCAAGCAGGCATTTCTGATTCGAAACGCCGAACTGGGCGACCCCGACCATATGCACCGCCCGGCCGAATCATGGCTGGAGGCCGCCCATCTCGATGACCTGCATGCGGCAATCGACCCGCGCAAGGCCCTGGAATGGCCCTATGAAGCCAAGGCCGGCGATACCATCTGGATGGGCGCGACCGATGCCGACGGCACCATGGTGAGCTTCATTCAGAGCGTGTTCTGGGAACACGGCTCGGGGCTGACCTGCCCGGACACCGGCGTGACGTTCCAGAACCGCGGAGCCGGCTTTTCGCTGACACCCGGCGCCAATCAGCTGGCCCCCGGCAAGCGCCCGTTCCATACCCTCAACCCCGCCATGGCCGAACTCGAGGACGGCCGGCTGATGGCCTACGGCACGATGGGCGGCGAAGGCCAGCCCCAGACCCAGGCCGCCGTATTCTCGCGCTATGCGATGTACGGCCAGGGCCTGCAACGCGCGGTCACCGCCCCGCGCTGGCTGCTCGGCAAGACCTGGGGCGATGCCACCACCAGCCTCAAGCTGGAAAACCGCTTCGACCCGGCCCTGATCGACGCACTCATCGCCAGCGGTCACGAGGTGGAAATAATCGAGGCTTTCTCGGATCTGGCCGGCCATGCCGGTGCGGTGGTTCGCCACCCGGCCGGCTATTGCGAAGGCGCAAGCGATCCCCGGGCGGACGGCGGAGCCGTTACGCTCTAGGTACCCACGGCGCGCCACACGACCATGCCAGAATAGCGGGCTTTCACCGGCAGGTCGCACAGGCATGGCAGGGCGCCCTATTCTGGTATTCGACTCCGGCATCGGCGGGTTGACGGTGCTGCGCGAGATTCGGCGCGTACTGCCCGAACAGCGCTTCGTCTATGTCGCCGATGATGCCGGCTTTCCCTATGGCGACTGGGACGAGGCGCGCCTGCGCGAACGCCTGATCGGCCTGATCGGCGAACTGCTGACCGCCTATACACCGGCGATCGTGGTCATTGCCTGCAACACGGCGGCCACGCTCGCGCTCGCGGATCTACGCGCGGCTTATCCCGAGGCCTGCTTCGTCGGCACGGTACCGGCCATCAAACCGGCCGCCGAACAAAGCCGTTCCGGTCTGATTTCGGTTCTGGCTACGCCGGCCACCATCCAACGCGCCTATACCCGCCACCTCATCGATACCTTCGCTGCCCACTGCGAACTCACGCTGGTGGGCAGCCGCCATCTTGCACGCCTGGCCGAGGCCCATGTGCGCGATGGCGCCTGCGACCGCGATATGATTCGTGGCGAGATCGCGCCCTGTTTCGTCGAAAAGGCGCAGCAAAAAACGGATATCGTGGTACTCGCCTGTACCCATTACCCGTTGCTGGCTGACTTGTTCAAACAGCTTGCGCCGTGGCCGGTTTTCTGGCTCGACCCGGCCCCGGCGATCGCCCGACACGTATTCAACATCGCTCGGACGGTGCCCCGTGATCGCCCCACGCTTGCCTGGCCTAACGACAGGCCAACCGATTGGGCCGTATTCACAGCCGGTGCCCCTGAGGCGCCTGTCGAACGACTCATGCAGCAATTCGGTCTGGTCAGCGACAACACATACACGGCGACCCAGCGCGGCGAGTTCGCGCGGTAACGGCGTTTACCGTGATATGAGGCGCTGGATTTTCGAACGATTCGCCGCCCTTTAAAAGTCGTAAGAACAATTCATTACGACTATTTCGGCACGAACACGCGTAACGGCGACTTCAAGGCGCCCATATCTAAACCGCTGGTTTACCGACATAAATCTTAAAAGAAAACATTTAGCAAATTCAGGCGCCCGGCTTTAAAGACGTTTTCGCCCTGCGACTACGATACGTCGGCCGTGCCCGGGCCGAGTTGCGGCCCCGTATCTGAAACAAAACGGCTGTGCTACAACGAACCCAAACCAGAATAAGCAGTCGAGGCGGCCAACCCGCCCAACGATTGCAACGGCCACGCCGTGAGAGGAGAACCCATGAAGCCGATCGTCAAGAAGGTGTTGCAAAGCTCTTTGGCCGAGTCGTTGACCACGCCCTTGTCGGTCGACCATTACCTGGGGCTGATCGACAGCAAGCTCTCGGTCAACGAACCGCGTGGGCGTATCGCTGATATCGAGCGCCAGACCGAAGACAGCGTGACCCTGACGATCGACCCGAACGACAACTGGATCACACCGCGTCCGGGCCAGCATATTCTCTTCGGTATCGATCTCGACGGCGTTCGCTACCGCCGCTGTTTTTCGATCGCCAGTGCCGCCCGCGACAAGCGCGTGGAAATCACGGTCAAACGCAATGGCGACGGCGTGGTGAGCAATTTCCTGGTCGACCACGCCAAAGCCGGTCAGCTGGTCTATCTCAGCCACCCGGAAGGCGAGTTCTATCCCAATGTCGAACCGCCGGCCAAGGCATTTCTGCTGAGCGCGGGCAGCGGCATCACGCCGGTGATGAGCATTCTGCGCTCCTGGATCGATAAAGATGAGCTGCCGGACGTGGTGTTCATGCACTACGCCAGCACCGATGAAGACATGATCTATACCGGCGAGGTCGAAGCGCTGGCCAAAGACCATGACGCGCTGAAGCTGATCGTCCGCTATACCCAGGAGCACGGTCGTATCGATGGCGAAACGCTCGATCGCGATGTGCCCGAGCTTGGCGAACGCATGACCTGGCTATGCGGGCCATCGGGCTTCATGGACGCGGCCGAGTCTTTGCTCGACTCGCGCACGACCAAACCCATCTTTCGCGAGCAGTTCGAGGCCAGCCGCCGCGAAGCCGCCCAGGGCGAAGGCGAAGTTCATTTCATCAAGTCCGACGTGGCGGCCTCCGGCGATGAAGGCTCACTGCTGGAAGTGGCCGAAAGCGCCGGGCTGAACCCGCCCTACGGCTGTCGCATGGGCATCTGCCATAGCTGCAAATGTCGTGTCAGCGAGGGCACGGTTCGCGATCTGCGCAACAACGAAGTGCGCGAGATCCGCGATACCGACATCCAGATCTGTATCCATGCCGCGGCGGGCGACGTCGCGCTGGAAATCTAACAGGCGTTCTCGACGCAAGAACGTCGTCATATCCACCCGAGGAGCACACCATGGGCCGACCGACACATTTAAGCGACGCCGACGTCGAACAACTCGGCGCCGAGCTCGACGCGCTGCGCGATGAAGTCATGAACAGCTTGGGCGAAGAAGACGCCCGTTATATCTATCGCGTGCTCAATACCCAGCGGTTTTCCGAAGTCGCGGGCCGCGCATTGCTATTCGCGGGCATTTTCCCACCCGCCTGGCTGGCAGGTACGGCGTTGCTATCCGTCTCCAAAATTCTGGAGAACATGGAGATCGGCCATAACGCGATGCACGGCCAGTGGGACTGGATGCACGACCCAGCACTGGATTCGGCTACCTACGACTGGGACAACACCTGCCCCGGCCGACAATGGAAGCACTCGCACAACTACATGCACCACACCTATACCAATATCGTGGGCATGGATCGCGATGTGGGCTACTCGATCCTGCGCATGAGCGAAGAACAGAGATGGAACCCGGCGTTCCTGTTTCAGCCGTTCTATGTGCTCGTACTCGCCGCCTTGTTCCAGTGGGGCGTAGCCCTGCACGATCTCGAATGGGAGCGCCTGGGCAAGGACAAGAGCTATGCCGAGGCGCTATCGCAGGGCCGCGATATCTGGCGCAAGGTCCGCCGGCAGGTGCTCAAGGACTACGTGCTGTT
Organism: Salinisphaera sp. T5B8; assembly: GCF_040361255.1. Classification (NCBI taxonomy): domain Bacteria; kingdom Pseudomonadati; phylum Pseudomonadota; class Gammaproteobacteria; order Salinisphaerales; family Salinisphaeraceae; genus Salinisphaera; species Salinisphaera sp. T5B8. The sequence continues at coordinate 62,883 of NZ_APNG01000021.1, forward strand.
CCCGGTACTGGCCGGCCCGATGGCGCCGTTCGTGTTCTCCGGCAATCTGGTGGCTAACCTTAACCGGAACCTGTGGTCGTTCACGATTATCTTCTGCGGTCATTTCACCGAACAGGCCGAGATGTTCCGTATCGAAGAAACCGAAAGTGAAACCCAGGGCGAGTGGTATCTGCGCCAGATGCTCGCCTCGTCGAACGTCACCGGTTCCAAGTTCTTTCATATCATGGGCGGCCATTTGGGCTACCAGATCGAGCATCATCTATTTCCGGATATGCCCTCGAATCGGTACCGTCAGATCGGGCCCAAGGTCGAGGCGATCGCCAAGCGCTACCACCTCAACTACAACACCGGCCCGTTATCCAAACAGCTCGGCGGTGTGGCCAAGCGAATCGTGCGCATGGCGCTGCCGCATCGGCGCAAGCGCAAGGGCCCCATGCCCTCGAGCATCCACCACGAACGCCCGGCCGCCAAGACCCAGGCCAAGCGACGCTCGCAGGTCAACGGCTCCGCCTCCGCTGCAGCGGCCGCGCACTAGAACGAAGCGCTGGCCGGCCGAATTGGCCAGATATGTAGGCGGCGCACTACCTTGAAGTAGCGCGCCGCCTGCGAACGCTATCAGCAACCAAGGTTAGGCGTTGCGATATTCCGCCGCGAGCGCCGCATCGACCGGCTTGGTCATGAGGCTCACGGCCACGAACACCGCGATGTTGCACAACAGGCCGACCAGGCCCGCGTTCATGTCCCAGGGCGTGGCGTCGGCCACGATCTGGTAGTAGTAGTTGACGCCAATGCCGACCACCATTCCGCTGATCGCGCCCGCTGCAGTGCCGCGTTTCCAGATCAATGCACCATAGACCGCCGGCACGAACTGGGCGATCGAGCCATAGGCACCGACCAGCAAGGCAATGATCCCGGCCGCGCCGAAGATCGACAGCCAGTACGCTGCCGCGCCGATACCGACCACGGCCAGGCGCATGATCCAAATCTGGGCGCGTTCGGACAGATCGGGCTTGAGCGCCCGACAGATATCGCGCCCGAAGGACACCGAACCGCCGTGGGTAATCGCATCCGACGACGACATGGCCGCCGCCAGCGAGCCGGCGCCGATCAGGCCATACAGCCAGCCGCTGGCACCCAGCTCATTGGTGATGAGATACGGCAGCAGTTCATCGGAGCTACCGAGCGCATCCGGGGCCACCACGCCGATACCGGCATAGCCGACGAACAGCACCGGCACCAGAAAGATACCGAACAGCGGAAAAGCCAGGGTCGTGAGCTTGATGCGTTTTTCCGTCGTCGTATACGACTTGGTGAACAGATGCGGCCACATCAGAAAGCCCAGGGCCGACACCAGAATCACGGAGAAAAACGCCATGGCCGACATGGGCGAGCCGTCACGGCCAATGGTCAAAAAATCCGGCTGCGCGTCGTTGATGGCCGAGAACATGTCGCTCGGCCCGTCGTGCAGCGTATTCACCAGATAGAAACCCACTGCCCAGGCAACAATCAGCATGAGCGCGCCCTGCAGCACGTCGCTCCAGGCTGCGCCGCGCACGCCGGAACTGGCGACGTAGATCACAACGATCCCGTAGGCCAGCAACGCACCGAACCAGTAGGGAATCACGCCTTCGGTGAGAATGCTGAAGATGAAGGCCATGCCCTTGATCTGCAGCGTAAGGTACTGAATGAAGGCCAGTACCGAGATCACGCCGATCAATACCGTCAGCGCACGCGAGCGATAGCGATCGCCTACGAACTCGCCTAGGGTGACGAAGTTCTTGCGTGCGCCGATCCGCCCGACCTTGGGGCCGAGTACGTACCAGGGCAGGATGCCGAGCGCCAGATAGGCCGGCACGAAATACGCCGCCGCGCCCTGCGAGAACGCCATCCCTGGCCCGCCCAGAAAGGCAAAGGCACTGAACACTGTGCCGCCCATCATGAACCAGACCACGATAAAGCCCAGCCCACGGTCGGCCACGGCATATTCCGATACCGACCAGAACGAGCGCTTGCGCCCCGCGAGCAGCCCCAGCGCGAAGGCGATGACCAGATAGACCAGCATCGCGCCGAGGGCGAACATCCAGTTGCTCATGTCTTGCCCCCGCGGCCATGCTCATAGAGGTAGAAACACAGAACGGCCACGAACGCGGCCAACTCCACCAGCACAATCCAGAACAGGTTGAACGGCAGGCCGAACACCAGCGGCTCCACGCGATCCGCAAAGGTGAACACCGGCACCGTCATGAGCGTGAAGGCCGCGATTAAAAACAGGATATAGGCGCCGGTCGCGCTGTGACGCTTCGGTGTGTCTTCCATGATGCTCCCTGGTATGAAGGGCCCGACAGATCCCAATGCATTCGGCCGAGCCGCGCTCGATTACGCCGCCTGCGCGAGCGTATCCCGCGCCAGCTGTACGAACAGCGCGATGCCGGACGCCATGATGCGATCGTTGAAGTCGTAGGCCGGGTGATGCAGCCCGTGGGTATGCGCCTCGTCCCCCGAACCGACGTGGATATAGGCGCCCGGGCACACATCCAGCATGTAGGAGAAATCCTCGCCGCCCATGCACGGCGGATAGTTCGCCGCCAGAGCGGACTCGCCGAACGTCGAGGCGATGGCTGCCCGCGCAGTAGCCGTCGGGCCGGCGTGGTTATAGGTCACGCTGAACTTGTCTTCGATGGATACGTCGATCGTCGCGCCGTAGTTCGTTTCCAAGCCCGTGCAGATCGCACGCAGGCGTTCGCGGAGTTTCTCGCGCGTGTCGTTATCGAGTGCGCGCAACGTGCCCGACAAACGCGCGGTATCCGGGATCACCGCGAAACCGGCCAGATCGCCGGCCTGAATGGAACACAGGCTGAGCACCGCCGGTGCCAGCGGATCAATATCCCGGCCGACGATGGCATGGGCCTGGGTGATCAAGTCGCCAGCGATACGTACCGGATCGATACAGCCATGCGGATTGAGCCCGCCATGGCCGCCGCGACCGTGAATGGTGATGTCCACCCGATCACCGCCCGCCATGATCGGGCCTTCGATCAGCCCGAACTGGCCAATCGGCAAGGCCGGCCAGTTGTGCAGCGCATACACCGTATCCATCGGATAACGCTCGAACAGACCATCGGCGATCATGGCGCTCGCCCCGCCCACGCCTTCTTCGGCAGGCTGGAAGATGAAGTAGACCGTGCCCGCGAAATCCCGATGGGTCACGAAATGCTCGACCGCGCCCAGCAGCATCGTCGTATGGCCATCGTGGCCGCAGGCATGCATGCGCCCGTCCACCTTAGAAGCATGGGCCACACCGCTGGTTTCATGAATGGGCAACGCATCCATATCGGCGCGCAGCCCGACCCGCACCGAGCCGCCCGGCTGGTCGCCCTGCACCCAGGCCACGATCCCGGTCACGCCGATACCGCGTTCATATTCCACGCCCAGCTCGTCCAACCGAGCACACACCCGATTCGAAGTCGCCTGTTCCCCAAAACCCAACTCCGGGTTTTCGTGCAGGGCATGACGCAAGGCCACTAAATGCGTTGGCGCGTCGTCGAACATGGGCATACGCTCGCTCTTTAGCTGGATAGACCCGCAAAATAGCAAACGCCGGCGACTATTTCAGCATGCAGCTTTTGGTAAGTCGCTGCTGTCGCAGTGGTTATCGCAGCCGCGCACTTCCAGCAGCCCGGCTTCGGCAACCCGTGTTACCCGCCCTCGTGGCGCCCCCTGAGCGCGGAAAAAGACGCCGGCCCGACCGCGTGGACGAATAGGTCAGGCGTTGTTTCGATACCAGCTATTGTGCGGCAACTCCTGGCCACGCTCGGCCTGGGCGAGTTTGGCCACCAGTTCGGCCTGATTGAGCGGAATACAGTAGGCGGGCATGGCACGCTCGAAGCGCCAGCTCTCATGCAGCGGCCCCGCGTCGACCGCCTCGAAACCGATATCGGCATGTAGTTCGGCCACACGCGCTTTGGCACGGGCATCGTCGCCAGCTATCGGTAATGCCCTCCTGCCTTCGACCATCGGTCGCTGCTCCCGAGGCAGGTCAATAGCCAGTATCGCATTGAACGCCTTGACCCAGATCGCCCCCGGCACATGACGCGCTGCCCATTCGCTGGTGGTCGTCTCGAATGCATCCAGTTCCGCGATCCGCCCGTCACGCGCCGGGTAATAGTTCATCGTATCCACGACGATCTTGTCGCGTAGCGCGGCCACCGGCAGATCGCCTGCCGCGATCAATGGCACCGCCACGATCACGACCTCACCGAATAGCGCGGCCTGTTCAGGGGTCGCAATCCGGACGCCGTCGATGTCGATACGTTCGGGCCGGCGCGCACTCACCGCCACCTCATGCCCGGCCTCGCGAAACAGCCGCGCCAGATTTCCGCCGATGTTGCCGGCCCCGATAATCCCGATTCTCATCTCGATCACACTTGTTGAGGGAATGACGAGATGATCGTAATTACACACTGAAGGGATCAGAATAGCGCAATCGCTATGAACACTTGAAAGCGAGCGTTTCGAATGGATCGATTGACCAGTCTCAGAGTGTTTCTTCGCACCATCGATCTGGGCTCGTTTTCGGCGGCGGCCCGCGATCTCGGCATGTCGCCCCAGATGGCCGGCAAGCATGTGGATGCACTCGAAGCCGGCTTTGGCACCGCGCTACTGCACCGCTCGACCCGACGGTTGAGCCTTACCGAGGCCGGGCGTATCTGTGCCGAAGGGGCCAGACGCACGCTGGATGCCGTCAACGCCATGGACGCCTCGGTCGAAAACCTAACGGACCTGCCGCACGGCCGCCTGCGGGTCACAGCACCGGCGAGTCTGGGGCGGTGTCGTATCGTGCCCAACCTGCCCACCTTCGAAGCCGCCTATCCGGATATCACACTCGAACTCACCCTGACCGACCGCGTGGTCGATCTCACCGGTGAAGGCTTCGATATCGCCCTACGCATCGGCGACCTGCGCGACTCGGAACTCGCGGTACGCGGGCTCGCCCCATTTCGTATCGCCGCATTCGCCTCGCCCGGCTACGTAAAGGAATATGGCCTGCCAAGCCATCCCAGCGAACTCGAACAGCACCGCTGCCTGAACTACGTGTTCGACGCCTACCCGGCGCCCGATCTCTGGGTCTTCACCCAGGGCGATCAGCAGATCAAAATCAGTCCGCACGAAGCTATCGCCATCAACGACGCCACATCGCTCATCGAGCTCGCCCTGCGCGACGCGGGGGTGGTGATGACCGGCGAAATGAACGTGGCCGACCACGTCGCCGCCGGCACACTACTCCGCCTGTTCCCCGACTACACCAGTGTTTCGCGTCCGCTCAATCTGCTGTTTCACCGGCGTCGCGCCGTAGCGCCACGCGAACGGGTTTTTATCGACTGGGTGGTCAATCTCCTCGGCGCTTCATCAACTCCGGAGTGATAGGCGGCAAGTCGGACATCACGCCATCGCGATGTCTTTTAGCAGGACACACATCGGCGTAATCAATGTATCTTATAACCGGAGAATTAGCGTTGTTAATGGAATGTAAATAAATACCAACAGTCTCGACGGCAACCGGGATTGGCGATCACCGTTCCTTGATTGCTTTTCTCATCGTAAGCCGAATTTGTCGGCTCACCATATCTCTTGGTGAAACCATCAGACTGCCCAGCGAAAACAAACCCCGTCGCATGGTCGTAAATTTGCGATGCAAGCAACTTTTTATTATCCGCCCCACCTCTTTCGCACCTCAAAATAACGAAACCAGCGCTCCTTAACGATTCTGATATCGATAAGGCAATATCTCTCCGCACCCCACCATCAGAGTGCTCCACGGTATAACTACCGTCTGATTCAATTCTAGCTAAACCAGGAAACTCCAAGCAGTAATTAGATATTTTCTCGATTTCTTCATATTTTTTACTAAACGTAGCGCGAACATCCGATAGCTCGCGTCCAGGCTTCTCGTCGTCAGCACCGCTGCAGCCCATTAGCGCTGCAGCGAGGAGAACGTTAAACAGGCACAAAGAACGAATATTTAGCATTGCCTTTAGCATCCAGAACAGCTATCCCATCCATTCATTACGTTAACGCTGCCCCCAGGGTTGTCGCCCCACCCAAACCCGTTCTTGGTCAAATCTCGCACTACCGAATTAGGCAGGGTGGAGCCACCAAAGCTTATCCACATTATCTCGACACCAGGCATTGCTTGCATCTTGCTACCGCCGACTTGCATAAAAGCTTGGTAGAAGCCTGCTCCAGCAACAATTTTCCCCAACGTCAAGCCGTGAGCGCGTGCAACGTAACCAAAATGGAAGTTCCCGAACTCGTCCATAAGATGTGGACCTATATTTTTGAACGGTGGTTTAGACTTAATAATCCCAAGGCCCGCCACTCTTCACATGGTCAATAAAACCCAAGAAGCTCATATGGGCCGCTTCATCCGCGTTGCTCGCAAGGTCGATATTGGCAGCTTTAAGAATTTCCCCATAACGCTTTTCGATTTCTGAGCGATGCATTTCGTCATTTAAAGCGCGCGAAAAAGCTCCAGTTATAGTGCTATTACTGAACTTCCCGCCGGATAGCTCAGAAGCTGTCCCTCCAACTACAGCTGCAGCGAAAATACGGGCCTGGCTTGAACTGATATTTATTAGCCCACCTGGCTCGAATGCCGGACCAAAAGCACGAGTCAAACCAGCCGCATAAAAACCCAACGCAAAACTTCCACCCTGCAAATCACTCGATATACCGCCAATAGCGCCATGCAATACGACCATGCCAGCATAGTGCGCGCCAATCGCTGAAGCCGAAGCACCTTGCCCGGGCGCTGTCACTTTACCAAGCGCACCGGCTCGAATAAGCAACACCCTTTCTGTAAATTCGCGATCCTAACGCTGGCGT
>NZ_APNG01000022.1:0-63758 GCF_040361255.1 Salinisphaera sp. T5B8
AAGCGCCGCATCCAGTCTGTCGGAGCCAAGCGAAACTGCCGAGACACAGTCCGAACCGCCGGCATTGGAACCAGCCACCAATATCGCTGAGGCCGTTGCCGGCGCTGATCACAGCAACGGCATGAGCGACGCCCCTGGCGCATACGTCGCTGCGGACAACGGGGAACCCGCGAACTCATACGACACGAATTGGACCGACAACAAGCCCACCGAGTCCTACGAAAACGAAACCTTGGGCCTGTCAGAACAAGCCCACCCAATTGATGGACAGCCAGAATCAGAGTCATCAAACACTACAGGGACCGCGCCACAAAATAGTTCGGATTGGTATAGCGATGCCTTCGGCGCCAACCAAGGCGGCACGAGCACACGCGAGGCATCAGCGCGTGCCGCAGAAGAAGAGCAGTTGCGTCAGGTAATGCTCGAAACGATCGTCGTAGACGAAAGTGATACGGGCAACGCCGGCGGCACGTTTGGTCAGGACATGGGGCGATCGTAGATCGCCCCTCATCTTACTCATCAGACGAGACTGTATCCTGATGAGATTGAAGAATACCCATTTCGAATGAGCCGGCGTCGGCGTCAGTCTCACTGAGAGGAATCAACCACGGCTGATTCCCGCCACCACTGTGCTGATGCGAGGCGTGCCGCGCGATGGGCCACGTGCAAGACTCGCGTGAGATATCCGTCACACGCATGATCGCCAGTACAGCCAGAACGGCTGCTGAAACGATGCCAGTGGCGTACAAAGGCGCCGCCAGAACCAGCGCTGCGACACTACTAACCGCCGGCCAGCCGACAACCGAGAACAGCCATACACGTCGCTTCTCGGATGAATCCGCCTGCTGACTATTCACCACGCCGCCCGTATCCCGCGCTGGTGCCCCCGCAGCGACAAGCAGGGCATACCAGACCATCGACAAACCTGCGGCAATAGCCGACAACATCGCCAACGCCGCTGTATCCGTGCTGTCGAGGCCGTAAGCAGCGCCCGCAACGACAAGGCTGAGTACAAGCCAGAGAAACTTGTACCGCCAATGCGGCTTGCTCAAGGTCAATCGTAGGTTGGTGATCATCATCGGCTCCTCGCTAGACCTCTATTTTCCCACGGCCGCGAGATTCCGCCAGAAAAGTGATCGAAATCGGTGCTTCTGCGCGCCGATCGCGCCGCCGCGCCATGCAACACTGGCTGTAATCATCCTCTTGATTGCCTTGTGCTCAAGAGTTTGTAGTCCGTTGCGTGCGCACGGATTCGCCTAGTCCTTAACGGACATCACGTTAGCTGGACGTGTAACAAGAACAGCATCCAAACGGCCCCTGGGGTGGAATATCCCCGTGGGGGTACTCCGTCTCACGGCCATTCTCAGCCGACATTCGGAGTACACCATGGAAGTTATCGTCTTTTTTGTCCTGTTCTTCACGCTCAAGGTCATCGATTACCGCATGAAGAACGCTGGCTCGAGTCTGTCCCGTAATCGCATTATGCAATTCGGCAAGCTCAAGCAAGCCATCTCGTGCGCGGCATCAAAGCTCAAGGCCAAGCCTAAGAGTGCGCCGAGCGAGCCACCGGCCGTGCAATACCCGCCCGAGCTGGTAGCAACACCGGACTGGAGTGTCTACGACACGCCATCCTGGCGTCGGATCTAGTCCGGCAACCCACCCACCGATTCTTCGGTGGGTGGTCTTTCCTTTCCCTTCCTCTTTACCGCACGTCGGCCTGCATGTTCGACTCACGCGGCGCATTAGCGATTGTGGTCACATCATCCTCATCGCTTTTCACGGCTTTATCCGTCACGGCCGCGGCCAACCTAGACCGGACATCATCGCGCGTGTAGGAGGCCCGGGCAGGCACTCGCACAAGCGGTAAACCGGCAGCCTTACAGGCACCATCGATGAACACGTCACGCGCCTGGGCCTTGCTGGACTGATGGCTCTTATCATCCAGTTCGATAACGCAGACAACCGATAGGTCGCTGCGCTTCACCAATACGAAGTCGAAGTGCTTTGCCTTGATCCGACTGAAGGCAGCAGCCCAGGCCTTGCGATCGGACGTCTTGTTTACCTTGATCAGATCGGCAACGCGAACCTTTCCGAAGACCCGATGCTGATCGTCAACGACACTCTCGAGCACCCCAAGGAAGGAACGCTCGGCTGGAGAGAACAAAGGGCCGGCCGAGCGATAGGGGAAGTTTGAAGGCGAATGCTCTGACAGACGCCTATCGGGTTTGCCGCCGACAAGAAGCGCCCCCAAAACTGCGATCGCTCCTATCACGAGCACGCCGGCCCCTAAAAATGTGGCGAGTGATGTATATGGATCCATAACTACCTCTTGGGGTTCTTGGTTTGGGCTGTGGGGCTGTTACGCCGCTTTGAGCTGGCTAAGCAGCTCAGCGGCACGGAGGACAACTGAATCGTCAAGCGCACGAGCATTCGAACCGAGCAGGGCATTCTCGATACGCCGCGTCTTCAATGGCAGAAGTGGTACACGATGGATATGGTCTGTCCGCCACTGTGTCTTGCGGCTACCCGCGACCACTAGCGCATCCACCCAGACGTTGATGCCGCGCGATTTCAGGTAATGCCGTAGTGCGCACGCCTGTCTCGTGGCCTGGCGAACCGGATTGCGCATCTGGGCGTAGTACACAGTGCCCTTACGGCCCACCTTGCGTACCGGCCAGTATCGGTCTAGGTCGCTGCCGGCGATCACGGTGCCGCGATTGCTCTTGACCTCGATCACGGTAATACCGGTCGGCCCGAGCACGATCGCATCGATCTCGGTCGCGCCCGTGCGCGAGCGAGGGTTCGGTACCGCCAGCTGGTTGAACAGTGCATAGCCCTCCGGCAGCACCCCGGAGATCCGGCGCACAACGGTCATTTCGCCGCGATAGCCCACGCGACGCTCGACCGACACGCTCATCCAACTCAGCGACAAACCGCCAAGCACCAGGAGCATGAGGGGCTCCTGGAAGCCCACGTAAACGATAAGCACAGGCAGTGCGGTCACGCCCCAGAGCAGCACGCGCCAGCGCTGTCGAACGAAGTCGCGAGGATGGGAGAGTAGGGTGAGCGAAGTCATGATCTGTTTCTGTTAATGCGGATACCAAACGCATCGCATTGAAGGACAAGATCATCTTCGCCCGAACCCGGTATTCTGCAAGCGGTGGCGTCTATGACACCGCAGCGTTGCGAGCGCGCTTCATCAGGCCAGCCTGAATGGCGATGTTGGAGAGATATTCGCCCTGGATGTTCAGTGCTTCGGTGGCGCGCGTAACCGCCACATAGAGCAGGTTCAGCTCCTCTTCGCGTGCGCGCACACCCAGGCTGTACTGATTCTCAGCGTTGAGCGTCTGGTCGAAGTCGCCCATAACTACGACGTTAGGCCACTCCGCGCCCTTCGCCTTGTGGGCGGTCGTGAGTACAACGGCATTGGCATCCTGCGTGTCGTTGCCGTTGCGTTGCTTGAGCATGGCCAGAAGCTCGGCATAGCGCGGCGCGAAGTCGGTCAGTATCCGAACGATCTGACGAAGCTCACGCGCGAACGGGCCGTTGCCTTTCGATGCTGCGACCAGCGAAGAATAGGTCTTGAAGCCCCTTATCAGAGGATCTTTCACAAGTCGGCGTTCACCGCCGGCCAGGGCGTCGACGGACTCTAGCTGACGTGCCAGCTCACTCATGTCGCCATTAAGCAGCACCTTGAGGCCGCTATCCCTGAGCACAAACGAGTCAGCAATCAGCTGGTAATTGGTTCGATATATCCGGGTGCAAGGGGCGGCTGGCGGCCGATCGACAATGCTCGTGATCAAGCGCGGGTAGCCTTGCAGCGGATAACGCAGCTTGGTCTTCTTCTTTTCGCTCAGAATTGCATTGGCGAGGTCGGCGATGACCGGACCGAAGCGAAACGAGTGCGTCAGGGGCAACTCTCGGGCGTTGATCTTCTGCATCGCATCGACCGCGCCCCGAAACGAATAGATCTGTTGGTGCGTGTCGCCGACATAAATGACACGCCGACCGGCCAGTGCAGCCAGCACCACGGCATTCGAGTCCTGCGCCTCATCGAGCAACACGACGTCATATCGCTCCAGACCTGGCGTACCAATGACCTGCCAGTATTTCTGATAGAGATCGTGGGGCAGGGGCAGACGAGTTTTCTCCCCCGGCGCCGCGCTATGGAACAGATCCTGCGCATGGTCTACCACCATCCCGATCAGTTCATCGGAATCCAGCTGGGTACGCACACGCGACGGAACGCACGCAGAGGTAACAATCGGATCGCCCGATTGCTCATAGGCATTGAGCGTCGCCACAACCGCATGGGCATAGGCGTATGCAGACAGACCGCCCACATCATCTTGGAGCCCAAACAAATCGATGACGTGTCTCGGATAGATACGCCCAAGCTGCCGTTGTCGGGCCACGGCATTGATATTGAGTTCGCGATACGCAATGCCGTGGGCGGTAAAAACGTCGGCTGTTGAGCCGAATTTCCGCTTCGCTTCTTCCTTTAGGGCCCGGTTATAGGCCAGATAAACAACCCGCTGCCCTATGTCATTCAAAGCTCGAGCGACGGCACACAGCGTCGAGGTCTTGCCACAGCCGGCGCCGGCCGGCACGAGTAATGACTCGTTACCGGCTACAGCATGGTCTACGACCGCGGCTTGTTGTTTGCTGAGCATCACACGACGCGGCTTAGACCGCCCTCGCGTTGCAAATGCTGCCGGCCCGGTTGCCTCATCACTTGGTCAGTCAACAGTGCGGGCAAGCCGGCGCGTAGTGCTGGCGAGCGACTTCAAGATACTTGGCAGAACACTTGGAACAGGGCACGAGACGGGCCTCAGCTGAACGAAGTGCCCGAGCTAAAACCCAGACCTCGTTGAGCGTGATCCGGTGACTGGCGGGGGGATTATCTTCAAGATAGATTCGATGGGCCGCCATGACGGCTTCGGGATCCACGCGCGATGCGTAGTTCGGTGCGAGCGCGCAGTAGAACGACATGATGCAGCTCGCTGCCGAAAACTCACGACGGGTACGAACGATGCTGTCAGCATCACGCATCTGTCCTGACCGCGGCCGGACCCCATGTATCTCTCGATACAGTTCTCTAGCCTTCGGCTTGGTAATGCCGGTCTCGAGGACAACGATGCACGGGCGCAAGTCTTGGCTCAGCATCGTGATTGCACGGTCTTGAGCCAGGTGTTCGGTGTGACGATTCACTACAGGCCCCTCGCGAGCTGACGCAGGCGGGCGTCGGGATCGGTCATGTCATCGAAGATCGCGAGGTCGAGCTTCTTCGCACGGAATTGCATCAACGAGGCACTAGCGAGAGTGCTGAGGTCGCCCAGAGAGCATTCGCGAATGCGCTCGGCCACGTCCTGAGAAACGCCGAAGCGCAATGCGGCCTCTGCGGCGTTCTCGAGTGCCAGCTCACGCAGGCTTTGCCAGTACAGCCGATTGATCTCCTGTATATCGCGTGCGCGAACACTGACTGTTTTTGTACTCATCCCGGTCCCTTATTCCCTTGTATGAATGTACCGTGCACAATGAAAAGCACGGCTAAATCCCTTGTCGCCGTCTAAAAACCACTCAGTAGACGACTCTTTATGTGGGGCAAAGCCCCCTCGTTTGGGCCTTGCTCTTGTGCAGCGGTCAGCCCCGGTTCCGCTTCTTGTGACAGGCTCGCACGCAAGCCAATTTCTGCCAGTAGCCGCAGACGCCCGGCGCGATCGCGCGGGGCGTAGCGACCCAGCTCAGCGATGAGTTCCGTGTGATGCTCCGGAACACTGACTTTGATCTGCATCGCTCGCGCTGATCAGGTGCCTAGAGTCCAGAACCCACGCGCGTTCGCATTCACAGGGTCTTGAATCTTGTGCACGCGTGTATCGGGAAATACCTCTCGTGCTGCCTCCTCGTAATAGATGGCGCCGCCGCCCACCAGCAGAAGGAGATCAAAGCCAGTCGTGTCACCACGCAGCGACTGGCGCAGCTCCCTCAAAGCGCCTGTCGTCGTATCGGCAGCTGCTTGGCGAATTACAGGGCCAAGTGCAACTTTTTCCCCTGCCAGCAGGACATTACCTCGGCCCTCACGAATCGCTTGCTCGATTCGCTGCACACCGAAGCGACGGCCGTAACGCTCATTTAGGAGATCGTCAGCGGCAGCCAATAGCACCGACATCGCCTTCACGCTCGACCCCGACGCGGCATGTCGAATCTCGCCGCCCTGAATCGCCACCCAATCCACCGAGTAGAAGCCGGGATCGATGATCAGGATGCGGCCAGCTTCCACGAGCTCGATATCTGCCGTGGTTGTTGCGTAGTCCATATACCCGCCGGCCGGCTGGGGCAGGACTGAGACGTTTTCTACGGTCACTTCAAATTCATCGGAGATGCGATGTGTGCCTTTCAGGGCTTCCGCCAATCGATCGCGCCTCTCGGTATCCAGGTACTGTGTGACCGGCAAGCCAGTGATCAGATGCCCAATCGTGCGGTGACCTGCGCGTAGCAGCGCGGCATGAAACAACGCTCGGTAGGTGTCGGATGAGGGATAGTCTTCGTGCAGATCACGGCTCCAGCCCTGAAGACGATCGGGTTCGACACCTGCAACCCACGCGTCGCCCTGTGCCGTTGTGACCATGTAGCCCGTATCCAGGGTTCCACGTAGCGATTTCGGCAGGAGCTTGATTGAGCCAGCCCCGGCGGGCATGCAATACGCCTGTGGCCGCCCAGGCGGGCCGCTTACGACCCCTACGTTCGAATACCCAATATCCAGTCCGACGACTACGTTGCTCATTCCGGCGCGATTCCCATTCTGTTTGTGATCCGTTTCATCGCTTCGGCCCCTCCCGGTGCCCAACTGGGGCCCAACTGGGGCCCAGCGAGGGCGACTCACGCCCGGAGAAACTCCGCAGGGCCCCAACTGGGGCCCAATAGGTGCCCAACTGGGGCCGAGGCAGCATTGGCGAAACTATAGGTGGGCAAATCCAAAGCTGAACTGCCGCAAAGTTTCAGTTTTTGACGTTTTTCGAACCGCGCTCATCGCGGTCACAGGGATCACGCTATGGCAGGCGCGAAGATCTGCAAGCCTGTTTTTTCAGCGATCACGCAGCCAGGCTTTGGCACTTTAAGAAGTGGGTATCAGCGGCCAATAACCCTTTATTCTCGTGCTCGCAGCAGCACAGTGGGTTTCACACCCTAGAACCCAAATTCTTAAAGGGACATGGCGCACAAGACCCCGCTCATCGCGTGACGCACCAAGCGAAAAGTCACCGATATCGACGTTTATCGCGCGCTCAGCCTCGTGTCTGTACGCGACACTCCTTCTGCCAGACACACCATTAAGAAGACGGTTGTTGACCCCAGTGACCCTTTATTCGCGAGAGGTTTTCAGGCCCAAACACCCTTTAAGTATTTGGGTAATAGGCAGAAAGGGGCTGGAGAAACAGCCAGAAGATCGTCCCGGGAACACGTTCGGGCAGGTCAATTCTTAAAGGGTTTTCGGCCCCAAATACCCTTTCTTCCGCGCGTGCGCGCGCGGGGTGGGTTTTTGGGCCAACGCCCCGCTGGATAGAGAAGTGGGTAATGAAAAGCGAAGTAATCGAGGCAGAAAACGTGAACGACACCGAGAATCAACTGACCCAAGGGCTCGATCAGGCTTACGAGGGGGCATTGGCTGGGGCGCAATATCTCTATGAGCGTGCAGTGGCTCTGGCTGACGAATTCTGGATCGAACACCATCGCGTCCATAAGGAGCGACCGAAAGAGGAGTGGGGGTTCGTTGGCGTACGGGCACGTCTGCGTAAGGGATCTGTGCAGATCGAATGGTTCAGGGCTAAATACTGGCAACGCCGCAAAGCCTCGAATGGCAGCGCGAGCGGAGCGCCGTCGCTGGAGTACATCTCCAGAGGTCGGTCGATGCGTTACACGCCAGCTGCCTTCCGACGCATCCGAGCTAAGGACTGGGAGATCGATTTGGCCATGCGCTTCGAAGTCGAGTTCGAATCGATCAGGCGCCAGAGCCAGATGCTGGGCAAGATTCGGCGATACGTGGTCGAGGCTCGGAAAGCAGCGGCCGAGCACCCCGAGGAAGAATTGGCCTCTTGACGATTCAGCGGTCTGTGGAGAATCGAACGAACATTCCCCACAGAGAGCCGAACGATGGCCGACCCCGATACAAACCGAACCCCTGACTTCTGGCGCGAGGTCTATGACGCCTGCCGTCTCGATTCTGTCCCCGAGGCGCCTTGCTTCGAGACGTTCCTCGAAGATCCGTGGCACCACCTTCAGACACTCGGCCAGTCCGATGCGCCGACCAGCATGGGTCACGGCTTCGAACCGCTGCTGCCGGCACAGGCCGCGGTGGCTCGCCGCCTCCGCCTCGAGGAGCTGGACAGCGAGCAGCGACTGAAAAGCGACCGACAGGAGCGGATGATTCAAAGGCCACTCGAAACCGATCATGCGGCCGTACTGCATTAGGTCCGGCCCATGACAACGCAACCTACGCCGCGCTTCCTCGACAGGCCACTCGACCGCCTCTGCTACGACACTGCAATCCAGGCAGGCTACCCAGTGTTGCTGGCGCGGTTGCTGGCTGGCCGCGTGCTCTCGGCGAAGACGCAAGGGATCGACGCCGCCGTACAGCCGCACCTGGGCATGCTCGATCACTACAACGGCTTGCCCGACATCGAGAAGGCAGCGACGAGAATTGCCTCAGCCATCCTGACTGGCGAGCACATCGCACTCGAGACCGATCACGATGTTGACGGTGTGACCAGCCACGCCGTTCTACGGGCGGCCCTGGTCGATCACTTCGGGCATCCCACCGATCGCCTGACGGGCTTCATCGGCCACCGACTCCGAGACGGCTACGGGTTATCAGCGACCGTGGCCGAACGAATCCTGGCTACGGAGCCGCGGCCGACGCTCGTGATCACGGCCGACAATGGATCAGCCGATGAGCCTCAGATCGCGCGACTGGCCGAACAGGGCATCGACGTGATCGTCACGGATCACCACGAGCTGCCCCGTTCTGGTCCGCCGGCGAGCGCCTACGCCTGCATCTCGCCCAAGCGCGAGGACTGCACCTATCCTGATCCAGCGATCGCAGGCTGCATGGTCGCGTGGCTACTCGCCTGCGCTGTCAGAAACGAACTCCACGGCATCGGTCATCTCGACGACCGCGCGCCGCCGATGGCGCAGCTTCTCGACTACGTTGCTGTCGGCACCGTGGCCGACTGCGTATCCCTGGGCAGCCATAACAATCGAGCGATCGTTGGCTCGGGCCTGGCACGGATCAACCGGCAGAGCCGACCGTGCTGGCGCGCGATATGCCCACGCTTACCCGGACAGGCTCTGATCACAGCGACTGATCTCGCCTTCACCGTTGGCCCGCGCATTAACGCCCGAGGCAGACTCGACGAAGCCATGGCAGGCGTCGCATTTCTGCTGTCCGAAAACGACAGTGCCGCGCGTGGCTATGCCGCATTGCTGGAGCAGGAGAACGACGCACGCAAGGCCATCGAAAAGAAGATGAAAAGTCAGGCAATAGAACTCGCAGCCGAGCAGGTGGCCGCCGGCGCCACCGCGATCGTGATCTGGCTGCCCGAGGGCCACGCCGGCGTTCACGGCATCGTCGCCAGCCGTCTGGTTGAAACCTACGGTCAGCCCGTGGTCTGCCTGTCTCCCAAGTTCGGCCAGCACGACCTGGTGACCGGATCGGCGCGCGGCATCCCCGGCTTCCATGTCGAGCAAGCCCTACAGTTCTGTGCTGACCGAGTACCCGAGATGTTCGTGGCCTTTGGCGGGCACGAAGGGGCAGGGGGCCTGACCATCGCACGCGAGAGTATCGAGTCATTCCGCGACAGCTACGATCAAGCAGCACGAGAACAACTCAGCCCGGATCAACTCGGCCCACGCATCGACACCGACGGTGTACTCCAAGCCCATGAGATGACGCTCGACACCATCGACGCCATCAGCCGGCTAGAACCCTTCGGGCGTGGATTCGAGCAGCCCGTGTTCCAAGGCCGATTCCATGTCCTGGCAGTTAAAGCCATAGGCGACGGCACACACCTCAAGCTCACGTTACGGCCCACTGATCAGACTCGAGGCGCGGTGAACGGCGTCTGGTTCAACGCAGTGGCTGATGCCGCAGACGATTTGCCGATTGAGGCCAATGACCATATCGAGCTGGCCTACAACCTTACAGCGAATGAGTACCGGGGCCGGCAAGTACAGCTGCTGGTGCGCGGCTGCCGTACCCCGCAATGAAAGTCACGACCGAGACCCGATAAAGAAAGACCCAAGACGAGCACATCGCGTCCCGACTCACCTGGGCTGATAAATCACCGATATCGCCCCGTATTCGAACGCACGAGTACAGCGTTCGACTCCAACATTGGCTCGCCGTCGCCGCCCGCTTGCGGATCCACGCCCCCGTGGAAATCTATCGGCATCTCCACCGACCGGCGCGACCGATGACCCAGACCGAACTCAACCTGACCGCCCCCGCGCCCCGCGTGCTCGACTTCGAGGCATTCGCCATCAAGCGGCATGCCGCCATGACCGATCTCGGCGAGGCGGCGCTCCACAAGGCCCATTCCCGGCAATCTCGTCGCCAACGCCAGCGTCAGCTCGACGCACAGCAACAGCGCGACCAAGAGTGGGCTGTCCGTCGATCGCAGGCGCGTGACGACTACGCAGCGATGATCGCGAGCGGCGAGATCCGCAAACCCACCCGCCGCGAGCGCCTGGAGCGCACAGCGCAGGGCCACCCGGACAACCCCAGTGTGCAGGCTGCCCGGCGGTTGCTCGCACAGATGGATGCGAGCGCGGCAGACACGAGCGACTG
The DNA here is from genome assembly GCF_040361255.1 of Salinisphaera sp. T5B8. Classification (NCBI taxonomy): domain Bacteria; kingdom Pseudomonadati; phylum Pseudomonadota; class Gammaproteobacteria; order Salinisphaerales; family Salinisphaeraceae; genus Salinisphaera; species Salinisphaera sp. T5B8. The sequence continues at coordinate 10,841 of NZ_APNG01000022.1, forward strand.
ACCGATGAAGCACGCATGAGACAGATCGATCTGCTTACCGACTCCGAAGCGGACTTCTCGCGCTGCGGCACTTGGCGCTACACGCTGCGCCGGCGCTGGGGTGATGGGCCGACGATGTGCTGGCTCATGCTCAACCCGAGCACTGCCGACGAGATCGACAATGACCCGACAGTTGAGCGCTGTCACCGACGCGCGATCACGGCAGGCTTCGGCGCCATGTCCGTTGCGAACATCTTCGCGCTGCGCTCGACTGACCCGGCCGGGCTTTATTCGCACCCCGATCCGGTCGGCCCCGACAACGACGCGGCCATCATCGAGCTGGCCAGCGAGGCTGATCTGGTCGTGTGCGGCTGGGGCAACCACGGTGTTCTGAACGGACGCTGCGATACCGTGCGGCAGATGCTCGAAAGGGCAGGCGTGCAGCCCCACTGCCTGTTGCTTACGGACAATGGCCAGCCTGGGCATCCGCTCTATGTCAGCTATGCCGCGAAGCCGTTTCCCATGCCCGAGCAGTAGACCTGGCATCGAAAGGCGCAGCAGAAACGGCCCCTTGCAGAAGCGAGCGCGCGTGCGAGCTTTGATGTCCACGCAATGAACGCCGCAGGTGCGAGCATGATCGAGATGGAAGTAAACGAACTGGATGGGTCGGCACTCGACTGGGCGGTAGCCGCTGCCGTGGGCGACAACCTGGACATCGAGCACGACGAACAGGGCCGCGTCTGGCTACAGAGCACGCTCGAATCGCCTGCCCCTGTGCGCGAGCTTTTCTCTCCGAGCCGCAACCACGCTCACGCAGGGCCGCTCATCGATGACTACTGTATTGCCACCCGCCGGCATAGCAGCGGCACTTGGTACGCCATGCTGTCTGATGATCTGGGTGATGGCGTACTCGTCCGATGGGATAAGCTCACCGTGCGAGGAGGCCACAAGTACGGCCCGCATTCCTATCAAGTGCGCAAGCGCCAGCAGCGCTTCACCGGATCAACGCGCCTGATTGCTTCCATGCGCGCGCTGGTCGCATCGAACATGGGGCCGGTCGTTCGAGTGCCCAGCACGTTGGTAGAAGCGCCCACGGCGGATAGCGTCGTTTCGGCATAACCTGATCGGACGCCCTGTACTGTCTTTGTCGGCAGCAGGGCGCACCCGACGCATGGGGCAATAACAGCGTTCTGAACAGACAGCGCGATGCCGTGCGGTAGATGCCCGAACAGGCCGGCATCGAACCGCACTGCCTGTCGCTCACCGACAGGGGCAGCCGTGGCTCAGCTACGACGCGAGGCCCATTCCCATGCCGCGCCTCGAAGCCCAGGCCCGGCGCTGACATCCTCACGCCCGCATCTATCTCTGGCAGTTTCAGTGGTGCGCATCATGCACACTATTTCCAAGAGGATGGAACAGGGACATGGGATAAAAACGGGATGGCCAGATCGAAACGAGAGAACCAACAGCGATACGCGCGCAAGAAGAGCCAAGCCGCGCTGCAAGAACAACAGGCGAGGGCGAAGCACAGAAAAGAGCAAGCCGAGAAACGGCGCCGCGCAAAACCCATCATCGAAGCTCACCAGGAGAAGCTCGGGCACATCTCAGTCGGCCCGCTTTTTACGGTGGACGAGGATGAACGATTCAGCGACGAGTTTGATCAGCACCTCCTGAGAACCAATCTCTCGAAGAAAGAATCACAGAGAGCAATGGATCCCAACGAGCTGACTGTCGCGCTCTCCAGCTGGTCGATCGACGAACTACAAACGCTCTGGTCGAAACGAGACAAGAAAATCAGCTCGCAATACGACGCAGCGCGGCTGCTTGCCCGGATACGCCTCTCGCTTGGGATCGACAGTGCCGCACGAGACCCCGCCAGCCTGATGGGCATCGAGGTCATCCGCGCGATGGCAGAGACGCACGAGAGTGGGCTGGAGACCGCGCATCACCCTGAGCCTCAGCCGACCGGCGCAGATTTCCGGCGTGTCGCCCGAGTGCGCCAGACCGTTCGCGAAGATCAAGCAGGGTTCCGTGCTCGCCTGATCGAGCACTACGGCCTGCGGTGCATGGTGACCGGGGTGACCACCGCGGCCGTCATAGAAGCAGCCCATATCGCACCCTACGGCGGGCGCGCGACAAACACCGTCGAGAACGGACTCCTGCTTCGCACTGACATTCATCGGCTGTTCGACGCCGGGCTTATGAGCATCGACCCGCAGACACTACGCCTGGAGTTTGCCGAGTCTGTCACCGACGCTGCATATGCTGATCTCGCAGGGCGCGGCCTGCTGCTGCAAGCACCCAGTCGTATCTCGATAGCTGCGCTAAGGACACGGTGGCAGGCGTTTCATGGTGAGCACGCCGCGTAGTAGCGCCAGTGCCGCCATGCCTTCTGCCTCTGGCAGTTCATCGCCATAGCTACCGACCCAGAAGGTCGACATAAGATCGATCAACTGGCTGAATATCCGATCAGACTTCTGGCTTGTAAATGTCTATGGCGAGTAGTGCGAAGTTCGCATGGGGCATCAGCGAATCCGGCGTGCTTCAACACATTGGCACGGTCCCAAGCGGCCTTGCCTGTCGATGCTTCTGTCTAGACTGCGCGAATCCTTTGATCGCACACAAAGGTCGGATAAAGGCCGCCCACTTTCAACATGCAGTGACGACCGACTGCCTCGGCGAAAGCGTACTCCATAAAGCCGCGAAGCAAATCCTTGTCGATGCGAGCACTAACGGCTTGTCACTCGACACCTCGGAGTCACGAGGTGAGCTGATACGCGAGGACATCACAGGGCAAATTCACAGGCGCGATTGGTACGTAGCTGCTCAACGTATTCCGCTCAACAGCGTATCGCTAGAAGCGCGCCTCGCTGACGATCTCATTGCTGACGCCGTGGTGCGCGTGAGCAGCTCACACCCGTTGGCTGTTGAAATTTACGTTACTAATCAGAAAGACGAGGAGGCTGAAACCAAGTACCGCGAACTTGCTCACGACGCTCTTGAGATCGACCTTTCAAGCGAACGCTGGGATATAGGCCCCGAGCTTCTGCAACAACGAGTTCTCGAAAATGCGCCGAGGCGTTGGTTGTACTCGAACGCAGCAGCAGCGGCACGAGATGAAGTCGATGTCGAGTTACTAGCGGAAATACATCGTGCCAACGAGAAATTCGATGCGCGTTTCGATGCTGCCATTGCATATATCTGCGATAACAACTTGCTGTCATCGCCAACGTTTCCTTGGCCCACGTTGTCGAGCATCGCGTATATCACGCGCCCACCCCGACAGGGCGAATACTACGAGCGGCACCAGCCGGTAGAGGCGAAGCAAAGGCCACGCTTTTCACGCTTGAATAACGACTGGGAGCGTGCCGAAGCGTCGTGCGCATGCAGCGGTAAGGTCAACGGCCGCACCAACGCCTCCATTAAGTTTGTCATTGCCAAACCAAGCGGAACGCACCGTGCATGGTCTGGCCCGACACTCATCATTCCGATTGATGTGGAGAACCTTGATTCCAACTTCGTCTCCACACTCAAACCCTATTGGGTGGGCATTGAAAAATGGGAGGCGAAGCTACTGGAAAGGGTCGAAGAAAAACGCGATGCAAAAATCGCGGCGGAGCGAAGCCAAGCTGAGCAAAAGCGCCGATGGCGCTTAGCGTTTTCTCAGCTCACCCCCAAGCAGCAACTCGAATCAATTACCGGGAAATGGATGAAGGTCGAAGGCCCACCATCGGTTGGTAAATTCGCGCCTGCGTGGAACACAACCTTTCATGTCTGGAAAAGCGCCATCTGGCATATCAACATCGCCAGCTTGTTTTCTGGACGGTCGGATTTCGTATCCGTTAAACACCTTGCGCGGTCGGACTACTACACCGAATTGCTGGGCTGCTCTGCGGACGAGGATGCGGTAGCACAACGATCACGGAACCTCTGGTATTGGTTTCGAGAACTAGAATCACTCGGCATCTTGGCCCACACAGGGCGACAATTCTTCGAGGCCGATATGAAGCCGCCAGCAGACTTCCGCCCTTGGCACTGGATCGGCAACACCAAAAGCCGCCGATAGCCAATCTGATTGTTCCTACAGAACTGTCACCCGACGACTCACCCAAGCCTGGAACAAGCCCGGCGGCCCACGCACCCGACACTCAGCCGTCCTCACCGGATCATTCACCGCGTCCTGTGTCCTCGTCACGGGCGAACGGCCAATCCCACAGCAACGGGTTTCGGGCAAAGACCCGCTCGGCTAGCACTGCATTCGCCAGCAGGTTGGCTGCGTCCCGATGCCGGGAACGACCGCTCACCCGGCGCCGGGCATCAACCAGCGCGCCGTGCCACCACGGGCTGACCGTCATAGGCAGATTCAGGTCACGGGAAAGCCGCACCACGAGCCATGCCGAGAAGCGGATCACCACCAGCAGGCGCGCGCGGCGGCGCAGGGCAGGGCTGGTCAGCGACAGGGCGAATCCCAGCAGTTGCACAGTGCTCAGTTTGTCCATGTGGATACCTCGATGAGTTGGAGTTGCACCCCTTAAAGGGGGTCACCGACAACCATTCGAGGCGATAGAGAAATGCTCTTGCGGATCATTCGGGGCGGGGTACTTTGTACCCGTCACCCACCGGAGCAATGACCAATGGAGATCGCAGAACACACCGTCAGCACCCTGAACCTCCCGATCAGCCAGATCGAGGTGCAGGCCGACTTCAACCCGCGTCGCTTTTTCAACGACGACGCCCTCAAAGAACTGACCGAGAGCGTGCGCACGCAGGGCGTGTTGCAGTCCATCCTCGTGCGACCGACAGGCGAGGGCGCGCGATACCACCTCGTTGCCGGAGAGCGCCGGTTCCGTGCCGCACAACGCGCGGGCCTGACCTCGATCCCGGCGCAGGTGCGCCAGATGACCGACGAGGCCGCACTCGCGGCAGCAACCGCCGAGAACGGCGCCCGTGAGGACATTTCCGTGGCCGAGGAAGCGCGGCTGGCCAAGCGCGCCGTGAGCCTGTCCGAAGGCGACCGCGACGAAGCCGCGAAGCTGCTCGGCTGGAAGCGTTCTCGTGTCGATGCACGGTTGATGCTCCTGCACGCCTGTGACGAAGTGCTTGATGCGCTAGAGCGCAGCCAGATCAAGATCGGCCATGCCGAACTGCTGTCCACGCTGCCCAAGGCGACCCAACAAGGCACACTGGAAAAGATCATCGCCGACGAGATCAGCGTCGCCGACCTCAAGGGCAAGATCGGTCAATTCACCCGTGAACTGGCCCGCGCGCGCTTCGATACCAGCGGCTGTCAGGGGTGTCCGTTCAATTCCTCCACGCAGGCCAGCCTGTTCGATTTCTCGGTCGGTGCCGGACGGTGCAGCAACCACGAGTGCTGGACACAGAAGAACACCGAGCACGTTGCAACGGTCGTCACCGAACAGCGCATCAACTTCCCCGCCGTTCATACCGACGCCGAGCGCGACGAAACCGGCCGCACCATGTTGTTCGAGAGCGGTGCCAGCGGCGTTGGCCCCGATCAGTTCGCCGCCTGCAAGTCCTGCCAGTTCTACGGCGCGGTCGTCTCGACCGAACCGGGCAGGGAAGGGGCCGTCACCGAAGGCGTGTGCTTCAAGCGCGCCTGCAACAAGAAGATGATCGCCGCATTTGCCGATGCGCAGAAGCAAGCCGCAGAGCAAAACGCAGCGCCTGCCAGCAGTGCAGACACCACCACCCCGACCTCTGGCGGTTCCGGTGTCGCGGTACAGACCACGCACGCCACCAAACCCAAGGCCAAGCCCAAGGACACCGCAGGCACGCCCAAGGCAGTCACCGAGAAGGCCGATGCGTTCGTGCGCGAGCAAGCGATCCGCGAACAGAAAGCCGACACCACGATCAGCCATGCGATGGCTGTGTTCGGGCTGTTCCAGATGGCCGACACCACCAGTCAAGGCACGATCCGGGAACTGATGAACGAGTTCACGGGCGACAGCAACACGACGATGGCCACCTCCGCCAAGCTCTATGCCGGGCTGCTCGCAGCGACGCCGCAACGCCGTGATCTGGCCCGCACGGCGCTACTGGCACATCTACTCGGCGAGCACACCAGCGCCATGTCCCATCAGGTCAACTGGCAGGACATGGCGAAGGCCACCGTCGCCCATCGCCAGCCCGACCTGACCCAGAGCTTCAAGCTCGATGAAGCCTTCCTGCGCGCGCACACCAAATCCGGCATGGAGGCGCTGTTGCGCGAGGCCGGATTCGATGCGTGGTACGACGCCCAGACCGGCCACAACGTCGGGGCGTTCGCCAAGCTGATGAAGGGCAAGGTCGATCAGATCGTCGCCAAAGTGCTGCCGGAGTCCGGCGGCTTCGACTTCACCGGCTTTGTCCCGGCCAGCGTCTACAAGCAGGCCGGTTTCACCCCCAACCCCGCCGCATAAGGCGGGGTTCACCCCCAGGAGTATTCATCATGTCGATTCAGTATTTCGTCCACTACAACCGCGACTACAACGAAGCGATGACGCACCACACCACGGTGCGTGACGCCTACGACGCCATCCGTGCCGAGATGCACATCGAACTGCCCGTGACCGATCCCGGCTTCGGCGAGGCGATCAGCGATGCCTACGAATCCGGCAACTGGAAAGGGCTGATGATCTATCGCTTCGATCCCCAGAGCGGCCAGATCACGACCGTGGGCGATGACGAACTCCAGGCCGAGATCGCGAGCCACGCCGATAGCGAGGTCATGCCGATGATGCCCGCCCAGTACATGGACGTAGGTGGTCAGCAGTGCCCGCTCTGCCGTTCCCACGAGATCACGGGTGACAGCCTCGAAGTGGACACGCTGACCGCTTGGCAGCCCGTGTCGTGTTCGGACTGTGGCGCCGAATGGAACGACCTGTTCGGCATGACCGGCTACGAACTGACCTTCGATCCGAACGCCAAGAACGAGGCCGCAGCCGCCTGAAATAAGGGGCTTGCGGTTCCTCTCTCTAGGGGTACTTTGTACCCGTACCCAAGACAACGCCGGAGAATCTGATGCTCGACCTTCTCACCCGAATGACCCACGCCGGGGAATCCGTGACCGTGCGCTACACGCGCAAGACCGACGACAGCGTGGAACTGCTCATACAGCCCGCGCTCAACGACGACGCCGACCTCGTGACCGATGAGGACGCCCTGAAAGCCCGCGCCGCGCTCTGCCGGCCCGTGCTGTTTCGTGGCGCCCATGCCGATGTGGCCGAGAGCTTCACGCGCCATGTGCAGGCCAACGTCGATGCCCGCCAGCAGTTGCGCGATGCCTACGACGACCTCACGAGCGCGACCAAGGAAGCCGCCAAGAGCGCGGCGCAGGCCGCTGCAAGCAAGAAGGCCAAGACCGCCGCCCCCGCCAAGGCCACGAACACCGATACCACTGCGACCACCACCAAAGCAGATAGCACCACCGAGCCGCAGGCCGAAGCCACGCCCAAAGCCGACACGGCACCGGCAAGCAACCCCTCCAGTCTGTTCTAAGCAGGAAGTCGAACCATGACCGCTATCACCCAGACCCTGACCCGCGTGTTCAAGCTCGGCGCGACCGAACTCGACGACCCGGCACCGCAGGAAAGCCCCGAGATCGCCATGAGCCTCTACGAGACGGCCTTTCCCGTGCTCAAGAGCGCATCGCTGGCCGAACCCGTGATCGACGGCGAGCGCCTCGTCTACGAGATCGTCAAGCCGCAGGCCAAGACCAAGGGCTGATGCCATGAGCAACAGGGCGCAATCACTGTTGAAAGCATGGGCCGAGGGTAAAAGCTCGGCCCGACGCGGCCAGCCGGGCATCGCGCTGCGCGGCAGCGATATGGCCGCAAAACTGCTCGGTAACGCTCTCGCTCGCACCTCGCATCAGACCGAAGCACGCCCCGGCGCGGGCGTGCTCAATGCCAAGGAGTTGCCGCCGGTATGACGGGACATGCCTACACCCTGAACAGCGCGACACAGGCGCTGGCGATGCTGCCGATACCGACGATCGACAGCGATGCACTGTCCGTCTACGACCGTATCGCCGAAAGCCTGACCGCGCCCGGCGATGCGATCAACGAAGTCGCGGCCGTACTGCGCTATGGCCATGCGCAAGGCCAGATCAGCGATGTTCAGATCGAGGGCATCACGGCAACCGTGCAAGGCGTCACGCGCGCCACCACACTTGCCGCCGACCTGTTGGATCGTCTGTGCCGCGAGGCCATGCAGTGCGCCCTGTCGCATCTCGACAATGCCGGACTGCGCGCGCCGAAGCACAACGGTCTCGATCTGATCCTCAAGACCGAGAGCGACTACGAGGGCGGCGTCTGCCTGAACATCGAACATGCCCACATGCTGCGGCTGGGCGAATGCACCGCCTTTTTCAGCGACGATCTGCCCAGCGAACTGCGCGATCTGGCCGATGCCGCGATCTGGGCGCTTACCCGGCTGGCGCCGCTATGCGGCCACGCCCGCGAGTGCATGACCTATGACGAGTTCTGGCTGTTGCAGTACCTGTGCGGCCACAGCAATACGCTGTCCTCGCTCACCGAGGAATGGCACATCGAAGGTGTGCCCTCGTTGGACGAGGCCACCGCGCAGGTTCGCCAAGAAGCGCGAAGCATGGGTGAAGATGCCGACGAGCAGGTCGCCGAACTCAACCGGATATGGCCCCGTCTCGATCCCAGCGCCGAGATCGCGGTGCCCAAGGCTGACCCGGCCGCGCTCCAGCGGCTCGCCGATGCGGCAGAGCAGGGCGGACACGATCATCAGCTGATCGGCTATGCCCGTGCGATAGCTCGCCTGAGCGAGCGCCTTCGCCCGATCACAGACCGACCGAACACCCCTTTCGATCAGGGCGGAATCATGCCGCTGCTGATACTCGTGACCAACGAGGACGAACACGCGTTCACCGATGAACACGGGCAAATGATGATGCAGAGCGACGAAGGCCCGAGCGTGAGTTTGTCCCTTGACGACAACGCCGCGTGGCCGCTGCTGCGCGACACCCTCGGCGCCTGCTACGCCCAGGCGCTGGCTTTCGAGGTCATGCCCGAATACGGGCTGTGCGACCACTACCACCATCAGGAAAACGATCATGCTTGAAGCCGTGACCCCGACACCCGCTGACTGCGGCGTGACCTCTATCGCGCCGCACACCGCGCTGATCCTGTCCCAGATCAGCAACGGCGGCGACGTATCCATGCTGGTCGCCCAGCACAAGCTCTATCAGGCCAGCGGACAACTGCGTATGGGATCGGGCGAGATCATTGGCCCGGAACGTATCGCCCAGATCGTGGCCATGCTCGACGAAAGTGCGGCGCGCCACGCCAGCGAACAGTTCCTGCCCGCGCGCGTGATCGCCCACGGCGCGGACATGATCGCGTGGCATGTGCCCGGCAAGCGCCGCCCCATGTTCTTCGCCACCGACGCCGAAGGCCCTGTATCGATGCAGGTCTCGTGGCCGTCGCTGCTGTTTCTTGCCCGTGGCAATCGGTTGTGGCTGGCCGCGCTCGATAGCGATGCGCGCCCCGACGCCGACACGCCGCTCTATCACGCGCCGCTGATGAATCACGACGCCCGCAACGGCCTGTGCTTTGGCAATGCCGAGCGGCCCGCGCGCGCCTCGCTGGAAACGATGGCCATCTTCGAGACGGCGGTGTTCAAGTCCAACTTCTCGCACTGCAATGGCGGCAATCACCTGCGCTATCGCCATCTCAACAGCGATAGACAGTCCGCCTGCAACAGCACGCATCTGGCCTTCTACCGCAGCGTGGAGAAGCGCCGCCTGAAACGCTTCCCCGCCCGCCATCTCCTGCCGCTGAACAAGACCGTGGCCGATTTCCTCAAGACCGGGAGCAACCGATGAATACCTATGCCCAAAGCGTCCTCGACCGTGCGCTCGCGCGCGCCACGCCGGTCTATCCGGCTGCACACAGCGGCGAGCTACCCGCGCTCAAAGAAGGCGCGCACTGCTATCTGATCGCCAATGACGGCCTGTTCGTTCTAGGGCGCGGGTGCGGCTTCTCGGCGCTGATCCGGGTGTCGCGTATCCGCAAGCTCAGCCCGTTCGGCGAGTTGTCCGAAGGCGTGACCTTCGATGATGCGCGCGTGCCGCGTGCGCTGGTACGCGAAGCCGCCGACCGCGCCATCGCCGAGAACCCCAACGAGTGGGCCGGGGCGATCGTTCGTACCGGCGACGGCTATGCGCTGCAATCGGTCGATGTTGAATCTGCTTCGCCTGGACACGTCACCTACCGACGCGACAGCTATGACGACGCGGCAGTAGTTGTGGATATGCACTCCCACGGCACACTGGAAGCGTACTTCTCTCGCACCGATGACGCCTCGGACGAGCAGGGCGTACACCTGTCGAGCGTGTTCGGTCACTGCACCGACCGCAAGCGCCTAAAGATAGCGGCCCGCGTGACCATCAACGGCCATTTCCTCGAAATCGAACCCGAGCACTGGCTCGCCGACTGACCACAACAAGCACAACGCCATGACCGACCAAAACAGCACAGCCCGCATCATGCCCACCGGCACACGTCAGACCTTCTACGCCCCGGAATGGCTGATGAACCCCCATCAAGCCGTCGAGATCACCGTACTCGGCGCCGGCGGCACGGGCGGCGAGGTGCTCGACCAGCTCTGTCGTCTGCACGCGACGCTCAAGGCGCTCGGGCATCGCGGCTTGCAAGTCACCCTCTATGACGGCGACACGGTTTCGGCATCGAACGTGGGGCGGCAACGCTACTCGGCGATGGAGATCGGCCAGAACAAGGCCGCCTCACTCATCAGCCGCATCAATATGTTCTATGGCACATCGTGGGAGGGCGTCCCGCTGCACTGGACGCCGGAGGCCGGGGTCGCACGCTGGCTCATCTCGGCGACCGACTCGGCGGCCGTACGCCACCAGATCGCGGCCTACGGCGCGCAGCAGGGCCACAGAATCGCCTTCTCGAACAACCGCTCGCTCTGGCTGGACTTCGGCAACGGCGAACACACCGGACAAGCGATCCTCGGCCATCTGGATGCCGCACAAGACTTCGCGCGCGATGCGCTGCGTCTGCCGCATGTGATCGATCTGTTCCCCGAAATGCAGGACGATCCGAACGATGGGCCAAGCTGCTCGGTGGAAGCGGCGATCCGCTCGCAGGCCTTCGGCATCAATGCCGCGCTCGTGACCAACGCCTTCGCCACGCTGGTCTGGCCGCTGTTCCGCACGGGCACCATCGACCGCCACGGCCTGTTTATCGACGTGCGCGAGGGCAGTGTCAGTCCGCTGCATATCAACCCGCTCGAATGGTCGCTCATGGGCTACGATGCGGTGACCAACGCCACCGTGGCCTAGCCCCGCGTTACGAACCAACAGGGCAATCAATACGCCCGCCGACCCCGCACCTGCCATGACATCGACGCCCCGCAGCGGCCTGCATCAAGCACCCGGACAAGCGTATGCGACCTTGCAGTTCGCAAACGACCAGGAGCGCCAGGCCGATCAACGCCGCCGCGACGCCCTCAATGCCTACCGTGATCGTCTGGGTGTCACCGTGCAGGAGCTGGCCGATCTATTGAGCGCGCTGCATGGCGATCGCGTGAGCTACTGGACGGTCAGGGGCTGGACGGCCGGGCAGGCGTCCAAGCGCGCAAGAGCCACACCCAACTGGGTGATCAAGCTGCTCGAGTCCCACTACAGCTAGATCAAGGCGCGACCCCGGTTGCGTTTTATGGATGTCATGCAACGCTGAGTCTCATCCCCCCTGACGAGACCCAAGCGCATGTTCGAGACCGTGAAAAATATTGCTGATTTCATCTCCGCCGCCGGCGCTGTCCTGAGCAACGGCTGGGTCATGCTCTTTTGGGTGCCAAGCAGTATCGTTGTCGTCTTGTGCGCCCTCGACGCCCGCAATAATCCCGGGCGCTATGCCCCGAATCGTGCACGGGCCGGCTGGATTGCACTGGCCGTCGCGGTGCTCAGCATCGCGGCAGGCACCTGGCACTACCACCACGCCCAACCGCAGTGGCAGTCGGTTGAGGGATTCAGTTATGCGCAGCCGGATTGGTAGCTCGCATATTCGCTCGCGCACAAGCGAAACAGCGCATCTGAAATTGCGTTTCACGCGCGAGATCGCTTAGCCATTGCGGCGCAATGGAACCCGGCATTACCGCGACAGATGGCGAACAGCGTCTGTTCAGGACAGTGCAAAGTGCATTTCGTGAAAATCGCGCAAAATCAGAACCTAACCCTTGATCTGCGCTGATCTCGTTGTATAACGAATGCGACTCACCCACCCCCGTGCCCCGCGAGATCGCTTTCAGAATACGAGGAGGAGCCTATGGTCACACGGTACACATCGGGCCAGCAGCACAGCGCGCATATGCCCACCGCCGCCGTCAGGGCAGGGGGGTGGCGATGAGTCAGCCGCTATATCAGATCCGGTTCAACGACCAGCTTTACTGCGAAACCCACTGGCCACCTATGGCCCAGACCGCCTGGCATCGTGTGTCTCGTGATCGCAGTTCGGCAGACCCACGCAGCGACGCCCGGATTTACAAAGACGAGCAGCTGCTTGCGCGCACGCATCCGATGTCGCGGCTACCGCGTGACTGGCCGGATACCGACACGCCGAAAGCAGGCTGGCATGACGTGGTGAAAAAGCTTTTGCTGCTGCTACGCGAACAGGGCTGGGGCCCGCGTGAGATCGCCGAGGCGATGACCGCCGCCGGCCTGCCGACGAGTCGCAGCCGTATCGACGCGCTACGCGGCAACACCAAATCGGTCGAGGTCACCCCTGCCGAGCTGGTGGTGATGCTCGATGTCGTCACACACAACCGAGATGCCGCCAATGATGATTAAGACGCCCCGCTACCGCGGGCAATTCAACTACACAGGCGCCCACGAGCGAAACACGATCGCATTCGACGCCGCCGACGGCCTGCCGGTGCTGCTGGCCGATCACATCTACGAGCCGGATCTGCCATTCCATCTCGGCCCGGGCCTGACTGTCGATGGCGAAACCCTCTGCGATATCGCCCGATTCGAGGTCGCGGCCATGCGCACGGCCGTTGTCGATGGCCGCACCCGATGCTGGCGCATTACTGTCACATTGCATGCGGGGCCGGCCGAGCGCATGACCGGCATGCTCCCGAGTCACGATCATCTGCACGAGGCGCTCTACGACGGCGAAGCCACGCGCGAGCGGGTTGAAAAAGCGCTCGAGACTGCGGTGAGTCACTGTCGTTTGCACCGGCACTGGCGTCACGATGAATTCACATCCGAAGTGCGTCTGAGCGCCGGTGCCTGAGTTCGTCGCGGCTGGTTATTTTGTAACCAAACCGGACAAGCGCTGTCATCTCAAAGTCATGACGTGACAAGGCACGAACTTACCCCCTGAATGTGTGGATAAGTCGATCGCGCTCAGGTGACGATAAAGTGCGGATAGGCTGACTTATCAGCCCTTGCGCACTGGCCGGAGCAGGGCAGACTGACCGCCATGAGTGATGTGGTGGCCGAACAACCGAAACTGGGGCGCCTGTCAGCGCTGGGTCCGTCCGAGCCCTGGCAGGCGGCACTGCTGCTGCCCTCGCGCTGGCAGGATTTCACATCGCCGCTGACCCGATATGCGAATCTGCGAGAGCACACCGAGGTGGTGATCTCAGGGGTGCTCGAGCGGGATGCCACGACCGGGTTTCTCAACGGCACGCCGCGCCTTCAGGCCAGCGTGATCGGCAATGACGGAATCAGTGTCACGTTCACCCTGTTCGGCGACCATCGCGAGCTGGCTCGACGTCTGACCGCCGGTACCGCGGTCGCCGTGCAGGGCATGGCGGTCAACATCCGCCGCCAGTGGTATCTCAACAACGCCACGCTCATCGAGCGCGACTGGATCGGGCGTTTGTGTCCCGTCTATCCGGGCAAGCCTCGCGTGATCAAGCCGGAGACCGTGCGCGATCGCGTGCTGGCACTGCTCGACTCGGTGGTCGATGAGGCCGCAACGCGGCTGTTGTCCGAACTCGACGCCTACGGCGGCGCGCAACGTGCGCTCGAGCCGCTGGGTCTGAAACCGAACCAGATGGCCGAGGTCATTCGCGCGGCACATCAGCCACGCGACATCCGCCAGGGCGAGAAGGCCCAGCAAGTCTTGGAACAGATCGCGGCGATGCAGGCGGTCGCGCGTGCGGCGAGTGCGCGTGATCACCAGAACCAGGCACAGGTGTTCCGTATGAATTGGGCGAGGGTGCGAACGCGTGTCGCGTCCCTGCCGTACGGTCTGACCCAGGAACAGCGGCAAGCGGCATACGAGATCCAGTTGGATCTGGGACATGCCCAACCGATGCGTCGTGTGCTCTCGGGCGATGTCGGTACCGGCAAGACCGTCGTGTACGGACTCGCAGCTGCCGCCTGTGCCGATCACGATGGCCATGTCGTCATCCTGGCGCCGACGCTGCCTCTGGCGGCACAGATCCATGCAGAGCTGCATCGGTGGTGGCCTGACCTCGACATCGAACTCGTCGCCGGCGATGCCCCAGTCCGGTCGCGCACCGCTGCCATCCGCGTCGGCACGACCGCGCTGTTGTATCGCGAAAGCGAGACCCCGCCGAGCCTGATGATCGTGGACGAACAGCAGAAGTTCAGCCGTGACCAGCGCGAGAAGATGACCGCTCACGGCTGTCATCTGCTCGAAGTCTCCGGCACCTGCATCCCACGCTCGATGGCGCTGATTCGCTACGGCGCACTCGATGTGTCACGTCTGACCCAGCCGCATGCACAGAAGACGATCACCAGCCGCCTGTGGGCCCGTCACGAACAGCGCGCATTGATGGCCGATATCACGGCCAGCCTCGACGCCGGCGATCAGGTTCTCGTGGTCTACCCGCTCAAGGAGGGCGAAGGCCGCGATTCCGCCGAGCGCGCGTATCAGATGTGGCAGGACATACGCCCCGGCCGGGTGCGGCTGGTTCATGCAAAGCTGAGCGACGAAGATAAAAACGCCGCGGTTGAGGCCCTCAAGAAGCGCGAAGCTGATCTACTGGTAGCGACCACCGTGGTCGAGGTCGGCATCAGCATCGACGGGCTGCGCCATGTCGTCGTCATCGATCCGCAACGTCTGGGTCTGACACAGCTGCATCAGATTCGAGGACGCGCCGCACGCCAGGGTGGGTTCGGCACGTTCTCGATGTATCCGCGCAGCGAACTCAAGCCCGAAGCGCAGGAAAGGCTCCAGGTGCTGCTCGATACCTGCGACGGCTTCGAGATTGCCGAGCGTGATCTCGCGCTTCGCGGTTACGGCAGTCTGGCGGCGAACGCCGACAAGCAGACGGGCAGCGACGAGCTGCTCTATGGCCGCAGTGTCCGTCTCGAACTGCTGGACGAGGCTGCCAAGCGGCTCAGCGCGGCGTGCTAGTGCAACCGTCTTGAATCGATTTCTCGCAGAAGGCGCTGCGTTTCGAAAAGCGCCCTCAGCGCCTGTTTGCGCGTGATGTCTCGACTGTGCGCCAGGATGTGGCGGATAGGGGTCAGATGCCTGACCGCTTCTTTCACTGAAGCCTTACTCGCGAAATAAGCGCCGAAGCACTCGTTCCATAACTCGTCGTCTACGATGAGGTCGCCGAGTTGGCCGAAGTCGGAGTAATCGATAAGGCGTTCTGACGAGGAACTATCCCGGCAAATCTCTCGGTCTCGCTTTATGCGCCATTTCCGGTACCAATGCCCTGGCCGCGACTGCTCCTTTTCCCGATCCGGTCCGTACAAGCGCGTTAACTCCGAATCGATCAGATCGCGCATTTTTCGTTCGAAGTCCCTGACACACATGAAGGGTTTGCAAGGGTAGTCATCGGGTTCGTTCGATACAGCACGCGTGATCGGTAGGTCGGTAAATGAGTCTGTCGCACCAAACTCGTGCCCTTGAATCACCTTCGAATACAGATCATCTAGCAAGCGCTTTACCTGGTCAGCTGTAGACCCCTGAGCGCGCGATTGCCGTACGGGCTGCCCAGCCATAGCGTCGAGTTTGTTCACGACCGTCATCACTGGGTCCGATGACACGCACTGCCGTCCCGACGTGATTGTGCGGCGGCGCGATCCCAGGTGCTTGATCAGTCTTTCCCTCGCTGTCGGCACAAGGTCGATCACGGCCTTTGGCGTGCGCGCATAGGCTTCGAGATCATCGAGATCTTCGAGCAGGCGAGCGGTCGCGTCATCAACCATGGCGCTTTCCATGCGCGCGTGAAATCTCTCGAGAGAATTCTCCCTGTCTACAAGTTGCATCGTGCCTCCTTGATTCCAGCCGCATAGGGCTGAGCGTTCCGGACAACCTGCCACAAATCAGGGCCTGAAGCCCTGCACCCAATCGAGCTTGCGGATTCCCCGACCTGTTCTACGTTTGCATCGTCCTCCCTTCGCAACAGGCGAAAAGTGACGAAACGCAGCGGTTTACGCCCCTATGCAGTACCTCCGGCGTTCTACGGTAATGAAGAACCCGAACGCGGCTGTAAGTGCATGGAATGGCTACCTGCTGAGAAGTATTACCAAGCATCCCGAAACGGGCGATACACGGTCTCGGCTGCGTTTTGTAGCGGCGAATGGATCTACACCGCGTGGCGCTGTAATACATCGCCGGGCACGCCGTTGGGGTCTCGCAAGAAAGCCGCAGCGTGCAAGGCATTGTGCGACGCCGACTGGAAAGCCAGCGGCGCGGCGATCGCGGATCAACCGGACAGGGATGCGCCTTACCAGGAACCTGACCATGCACAGCCCGCTTGAACTGACCCGCAAGGAAATCGAACTCACCGTCTGGAGTCACGTCGAGAGTGTCCACGAACCGATCGACGGTCAACAGCCCGACGCGTTCGCCAACGACGGCGTGTACGTCGTCGCCGATGTCCGCGGCTACACACGACTCGAGGGCACGACGCCGCTGGGTAACGAATTGAGCGTGCTCATCAACTGGGTCTGCCACGGCGAGAAGAACCATCACCTGCCCGGATTGTGTCTCTACCATCCCCCAGTGCCTGATCTGACCAATCGACCGGGCATAGCGCTCATGGAGTACGCCATCGTGCGCGAGGACGACGGTTGCGCACTGGGCACCAACGAGCTGCTGCGTGTGCTGGGTAGCAGCATCTGGTCATCGAAGTGGCACGCCAAAGCGATCGCCAGCCTACCGATCAACCCGCCAATTACAGCACCACGATGCGCGCCGCTTAGCTCGCTAACTCAAACCGACTGAAGGATCAGCACGGCATGGATCGAATCAAAGCAACTGCCCAAGTAGCGCGCGAGAAAACCGGGATGGGCCCCGAATGGGCACCCTATATCATGGAGCTTGTCGAGGGCGGGCTAGTGATCACGGGCTGCAAGACCCGGCCGAAGAAGTCCGGACCGCACAAGGGCGAACCGATGTTTCTTACGCGCGAGGACAACCGCCGTGTCGTGGTCACGCGCGAGGAGGTCGATCGGGTGATCGCACAGGCCACAGCCGCCGCATGACGGCTCGCAGGCAGCACCCGGTCTGGCCCACAATACGCATCGATTTTTCTCGCACGCTGCCTACATGAACAACGACACCCCCATGGCCGAGGTCATCGCCGGCATGGCTCGGGCCGAACACGCCGCCTGCTACGAGTTCGTGCGTCGCCAGACGCGCGAGGATCAGCAGTCTCTCGAGACTGGGGCGATCTTGCTACGCGATATCGCCACTGATCTTCGCGCACGCGATGTTGCAGCCCTCATGGCCTGGAAATCCCCCGAGACTTACGATCCCGTGCCTGAAGCCCTGCTCAAGCAGGCACTCAAGGGCGCGGCCGGCAACGACACGGGGCGTGTGCGCGGCGCGCTCGAGCCCATGGCCTTCGCTGATCTGTGCGCCATGGCCACCGCGGCGGACTATCTGCGCCAGGCCACCGAGCACCTGCGCCTGTACGGCGGTCACGGCAACGCCGCAAAGCCCCAACGCGAGCTGATCTGAGAAAATTTTTAAGCATTTTTATTCAAAAATGCGAACGCCTGAAACGCCCGCCACATAAGGCTTTGCGCCGATCGCCCGAGCGAGTTCCGCGCGGGAATTACGACCAGGGACCGACCCGATGAAGCTCTCCGATCTGCGTACTGCGATCGCGTTCTATCGCGGCAAGATCCGCGCCCAGGTCAACCGCGATCCGATCTACGCCGACGACTACATCATCGTGATCCGCTTCGGCGGCGACGAATGCGCCGTGGTGGAAACCGGCGCCGGTGCCTACCGCACCTTCAAGACGGTCGATGCGGCCATCCGTGTCGTTCACCAGCTCGGCCTGTCCCATGCCGAGGTTGAGACGCGCCCGCGATAGAGCGTCTGCCGTCCGCGCAGAACAGGGCGCTGTCACCGCGTCCAGACACGACCAGCATCTCGTGATGTCCAGGCCCGGCGCGACGGGCACCCGGTTGCATCTGTACCCACCTCATCGGTTTTTTCATCAGCGCGTGCACAAATGCGCGTTTTACGGGGCTTGCACAATCCAGCGGCCGTGGAGAATGGATCCCATCAACGCAACAACAGGCCGGCCCCAGCCGCTAACCGGGGTGGGACAAGCTGGAGGGTGTCCCGGTTCATATCCCGAATAACCGCCAGCAGTCAGAGAGTGGGTTCGCTCTAACACAGCACCTCCGCCTGCGAGATCTGACCGGGTTGCCTCGTCATCGGCACGCCTCGCTGACGCCGGGCGGCTTCGCACCTTTCGCCGAAGCCGTCCGGCGGGCAGCCCCTAATTCAAAGGACATGGCAATGGACGACAAGACCGACAACGAATCCATCGAAACGCCGCTCGCCGAGATCCATGACGCGCACGCTCAGGTCGTGCGCACCATGCCCGGCTTTCGAGAGCGCGAAGGCCAGTGCCAGATGATCGACGAGATCGCCTACACGCTACTGGGCGGCACCGCGTCGCCCTTGATCGCGATCGAGGGCCAGACCGGTACCGGCAAGACGCTCGGCTATCTGCTGCCCGCGATCCCGGCTGCCCAGGCCCGGGAAAAGTCCCTGATCGTGGCCACGGCCACCACCTCACTGCAAAGCCAGCTCATGCGAAACGAGCTGCCGGCGCTGGCCAAGTATTCCGGGCTGAAGTTCACCGCGGTGCTCGCCAAGGGCCGCTCGCGCTACGCCTGTCCCTTCCGGCTGGAGACCGCGCTCGCCCAGGGTAGCGGGCATGCCGATATGTTCGGCCCTGACGCGGACCTGCCGGATAACACGGGCGGCTTCACGCCAAGTGAAGACCAGACCGCGCTGCTCGCCGATCTCCAGCTCCAGCTCACCACCGGCGAATGGGATGGCTGCAAGGACGAGCTCGATGAGGAAATCGACTCGCGCCTATGGGGTGCGATTTCGAGCACGCCACACAGCTGCACGGGCCCGAACCAGTGCGCGCCGATGGGCCTGTGCCCGTTTCATCGCTCGCGTGCGGCCATGCGCGATGCCGACGTGATCGTGGCCAACCACGATCTGGTGCTCTCGGATGTCTTTCTCGGCGGCGGCATGGTGCTGCCCGATCCCAAGGACACGTTCTACATCTTCGATGAAGGCCATCACCTGCCGGAGAAGGCCGTAGAGCACGGCTCGGCGCGTAGCTCGATCGGTGCCATGCGTGAGCATGTGCGATCGCTCCAGCGTCTTCTGCCGAAGCTGCCGGCCCATATCCACCGCCCGGATATCCGCGAACCGGCCAAGGACGCTGAATCGGCACTCCAGGCACTCAGCGATGCCTATGCCACGCTGGCGTTCACCCAGGATCGGGACGAGTTGTTTCGCTATCGCGCGCCGCACGGCAAGCTGCCGGCGCCGGTTCGTGAAGCGGCCAACGCGCTGCACGGCGAGATGGCCGTGCTCTGGGAAGTGGCCAACGACATGGCCGAAGAACTCGACGATAAGGAAGGCAGTGCAGGCGCTCAGCATATCGCCCGCGTACTGGCCCCTGAGATGGGCAAGCTCGCTGGCCTGCTGGAGAATGATCTGCGATTGCTTCGTCTGCTCAAGACCGAGCAACCCGATGATGCACCGCCGATCGCGCGCTGGGCCGAGCACGACAACAACGAACTCTGGCTCGAGGCCGCACCGGTCACGGCCGCGCCCATGCTGCGCACGATGCTCTGGGACAAGTGCGCGGGTGCGGTGATCACCTCGGCGACGCTGACCTCGCTCAACCGCTGGTCGCGCTTCCGGGCCAAGGCCGGCTTGAGCGGCAGCGACGGTACCCGGTATCTGCGTCTGCTTTCGCCATTCGACTATCCGCGGATCGCCGAACTGCGCGTGCCGTGGATGAAGCACGACGGCGGCCAGGCGCGCGAGCACACCGAGGAGATCAAGGCGATGATGCCGTCGCTGCTGGCGCACTGTTCGAGCGGAACGCTGGTGCTGTTCGCTTCGTGGTACCAGCTCAACGCCGTCTACAAGAGCCTGCCGGCGCCGCAGAAAAAGCGTGTGCTCTGTCAGGGCAAGCTCAGCCGCGACACGCTCGTGGCACGCCACCGCAAGACAGTCGCCGCCGGCAACGCCAGTGTCATCTTCGGACTGGCGAGCATGGCCGAGGGCGTGGATCTGGCCGGTTCCGCCTGCGAGCACGTCATCATCGCCAAGCTGCCGTTCGCGCCGCCGACCTCGCCGATCGAGGCGACGCGCGCCGAGTGGCTGGAGAAGCACGGCAAGAACCCGTTTATGACCATGGCCGTGCCCGATGCCTCGCTCAAGCTGATACAAGCCTGTGGCCGGTTGATTCGCTGCGAGACCGATCAGGGGCGCATCACGCTGCTGGACCGGCGCATCGTGACCAAACGCTATGGCAAGCAGCTGCTCGACTCGCTGCCGCCGTTTCACCAGAGCATCGAGCGCAAGCCGCCACCGGCCGCGCAGAACACCCGACAGGCAGCGATCGCCTGATGACAATCCATGACAGGGCCAAGACAATGACCACGAAAACCCATCAACTGCCGCCGCACAGCGCGGGGCTGGCCTCGGTACTGGCGAGCCATACGACAGCGCTCACGCGCGCTGCCGTGCGCGCACCTGAATCCTTTCTGCTGCTGGCTGTTTTCGCTGTCGTGGTCGGGCCGGTCTATGCCATGACCCTATGGTTCGTGCCGCAGGGCATCGGTGGGCTGTTGGCGATGTATCTGCTCGCCGCGATGAGCTATGTCGCGATCGTGGTGGCCAGCATGTTGCTGATCCATACCGAAGGCCGGCGACAGAACAAGAATGGACGCAGCCGTCTGGCACAGCGTTGGTCATTCGTGCGTGCCGAGGTCGGCAAGAACGTCGTGTTCGGCGTCGCGCTCCTGGCCTCGATCGATCTCGTATTCAGCATCGCATTCGGTCTCGAGGGGCCCACTCTGCCGGGGAGCGCCTATACCGATGACCTCGTGATCCACGCCACGGCCGGCGCAGCGATGATGGCCTGGGCAAGCCATATGCGCGCCTGCGTGCATCTACCGCAAATGATGATGCTCTGTCGTGATCAGCCGGTGGGTGCGCTACGCAAGATGCTCGTGATCCGAGCGCGTGAGCGTTACGACGCGGCGGTTACGTTCGGATTGCTGATCCCGATGATCGTGGCGGTGTTCACCAGCGAGATGGCCCCGGTGCTGGCGGTCCTCGCCTGGCTGCACACCGCTTGGTATCTGCATGTGACCGTATCGAAGGCGTGGCTGGCAAAGAGCGCATAACGACACGGCGCCCACGAAGCCCTCACAAGCCCGCCCGGCTGACGCCCGGCGGGCTTTTTCATGTGTGCCTATAGGGCTTGATGATCTGCCAGAGCGGCCAATGCGTCTTGTCGCTCAGCGTGCTCAGCAAAGCCTGTGCCCGTGTCGTGTCGCCGGATCGCAGATAGGCCAGATCACGTTCGAAGCCATCGACGAACAGACCGATCTGATAGCGTGCCAGGTAGGCCAGCAGAGCCAGCAGCGCAAGGACGCCGCCGGCGGCCGGCGCACCCGTGCCAAGAGCAATGGCGGCACCACCAGCCAGGCCAAAGGCAAGAAACAGAAATTGTCTATATTCGTTGAGCGCGCAGATGCGACGCTTAACTGCGGGAAGAACATCACTCTCGGTCATCTGCGGGTCTGCGATCCTTATGGGTTGGTGGCAAAACATTACCCCTGAAGACCAGATCGGCAAGCGCGTAAAGTGCTTGAAACATAGACTTTACTCACACGCGCACCTCCCAGTTCGACAGAGCATTGGCAGACCCCTCAACCGGAATTCCGCCCATGCCTGAAATCGACTCGTTCTCCCTCACGCTCGTCATTGTCGGACTGATCGCCGGCTGTGTTTTTGCCCGCAGCATCCGGCTTGTCATCATGCTTGCGCTGGCAGGCGGGGCGTACTACATCTTTCGTAATGGCGTGGATCTCGACAACGCATCCGGCATGCTTGCTGGCGTCGGTTCGACGGCAAGCGATCTATTCGCCCAGCTCGACCTGATGAGCTGGTTCGAGTCCGTTCTCGACCAGGCCAACTCATGAATCGCGTCATCGCTATCGCGATACCTCTGAGCATCTGGGCGGCCGGCTGTGTTGTCGTGGTCGGACTGCCGCTCGCGGCGACCTATGGATTGCTCGTATGGTTGCCGCCCGAGCTGCCATTGCCGGCGTTGGTCTTCGATCCCGTCTGGGCGATGCTGGAGGCGTTCGGACAAAGCGCGAGAGACTATGACCACATCCCGCTGCCCGACGCCGCGGCGATGGCGTCCGTGTTTCGGTTGAGCATTGCGCCTTGCGTGATCCTGTTCTTGCTGATGCTTGTCTTGCACGCGCTCACACCGCTGCGCTGGCAGCTTCGAGCCAAGGGGCCGATCTCTCGTATTGCGGCCAGCACGCCGTTATATAAAGCCCTCGAGGAACTAGCCAGCCAACACCAACAGCCCATGCCGTCGCTGTGGCTGTTGAACAGCGCGAGTATCAATGCCTGGGCCTATAGTGCCCCCGGAGGCCGGCGTGCGGTCGTGCTCACACACGGGTTGCTCTCCCAGTTACCGGTCGACCAGATCCGTTGGGTCTTCGCACATGAGCTGGGCCATCTCGCGCGCGGTGACGCGGCAGGTAGTGGCTTCTGGATCGCCGGGTCGCGTTGTATGGGGTTGCTCGATCGTCTGCGCATGGCAACGATCAATCTCTGTCTTCGCACCATGGCCCGTACCCCGATCCTCTACATTTTCGTTCTACCTGGCTGGCTGATCGCGACGATCGCATTGGGGCTCACACGCACGACAGAACGCCTATTGCGCACACTGTTGGTCTTGTTGAGCCGACCCTGGAATCGCCACGCCGAATTCCGTGCCGATGCCTATGCAACGCAGCTGGTCGGTCCAGAACCAGGTATCGCGCTGCTTGAGCGACTGGCGCTCAGCGGTGGGATCGCACTCGCAGATCTCGTGGGTTCTCATCCGTCGCATTCACGGCGCGTGGCACGCCTGAGAAACCAGAATCGAGCTGCCGAATAATCGAAACGGCTCGGTTCACGAAAAGATCGTTCTGACACCGTAGCCATCATTCGCCTGTTTTCGCTTGGAAGAGCCCGGCCGATCGCGCCGGGCTTTTTTTTGGTTCTTCGCAGATAAGCGTGAAAGGCGGCGGTGACCGCGTGGCTTAAGCTTGGATTGCTACCACACATTCCAGGCAACCAAGAAAGGCCACCGCCATGTCCGAGGCTAATCTGCTTTCCGTGTTCTGGGAAGGCTTTTCACTGGCCTATATTGAGTCCGCGACGGATGACGCGCTGACACTGCGGCTCGCGCCCGAGCCGACGATCGCGCCGTGTTGTAGCGGCTGCCGCCAGCGCACACTCGCGGTACACGATGTCAGCGTACGGCGCGTGCGTGAGCGCGACCTGTTCGACCGCCGCGTCTGGCTTCAGGTGCCGGTTCGACGTGTGCGCTGTGTCGACTGCGGCATACGCACCGAATCGATCCCGTGGCTGTCCGGGCGTCGCCGGATGACGGCGGCGATGGTGTCCTATGTCGAAGCGATGACACAGCTGTGGCCGATCAGCCAGGTCGCGGCCCTGCTGGGTCTGCACTGGCACACCGTCCGGGCGATCGATCATGCGCGCCTGCGCCGGGATGGGGTCGAGCCCGACCGATCTCGGCTGCGCCGGTTGATGATGGATGAGTTCGCCCTCTACAAGGGACATCGCTATGCCACGGTCGTGGCCTGTGCCGACACGCAGCAAGTGCTATGGATCGGTGAAGGACGCTCACGTGAGGCGATCCAGCCGTTCTTTGAATGGCTGGGCGATGCCTGCCCGCGGATCGAGGCGGTCGCCATGGACATGAATACGGCTTACGACCTGGAGGTGCGCGCGCACTGCCCGAACGCACACGTGAT
This sequence comes from Salinisphaera sp. T5B8, assembly GCF_040361255.1. Classification (NCBI taxonomy): domain Bacteria; kingdom Pseudomonadati; phylum Pseudomonadota; class Gammaproteobacteria; order Salinisphaerales; family Salinisphaeraceae; genus Salinisphaera; species Salinisphaera sp. T5B8. The sequence continues at coordinate 35,160 of NZ_APNG01000022.1, forward strand.
CTATGACCTGTTCCATGTCATTGCAAAGTACGGTCGCGAGGTCGTCGACCGTGTGCGCGTGGATCAAGCCAATGTCTTGCGCCACGACAAACCGGCACGGCGAGTAGTCAAACGCAGCCGCTGGCTGCTGCTACGCAATCGCGACAATCTCAAGCCCGATCAGGCCAGCGCGCTCGATGAGCTGCTGGCGGCCAACGTGCCGTTGATGACGGTCTATGTGCTCAAAGCTCAGCTTAAGGAGCTGTGGTTCGCACCGAGCATAACGACTGCCCAAGCCCGGTGGGCACAGTGGTACGCCATGGCCATGGACTCGGGCATCGCGGCCCTGCAACAGTTTGCCAAACGCCTGTCAGCCTATGTCGAAGGCATTATCGCCAGCGCCGTGCATCCGATGAACACCAGCGTGCTCGAGGGCATGAATAACCGCATCAAGGTCATCAAGCGCCAAGCCTATGGCTTCCGCAACGCCGACTACTTCTTCCTCAAGATCAAAGCCGCCTTTCCCGGTAAAGTGCGATGAACCTTTTTTTATGGCTGGGCAAACGGCGACGCAGGCCATGGAGACTGGAAGCTTCCGAAAAGCGTGGAAATCGACGTTTTGCGGCGGCTACGAAGTCGCGCCTAGTGCCTAGAATCAAGGCTGTTCTCTCGTCCGTCTCGGACGACGCGCCGCCATCGCGTTAAACCTGGTCACGGCAGCTGACCGTGTAATAAGCACAGCAACCCAGCCACCCAACGGGGCACTATTCCCCGTTCGGGGCATGGTGACCGATGGGTATTAAACCCTATGAAACGTAAGGAGTTTCACACCATGTCCAAATCCAGAGGCATCAACAAAGCCATTCTCATCGGCAACCTCGGTGCTGACCCGGAGACCCGGTACACCGCCGGCGGTAGTGCCGTCACCAACGTCAACCTCGCAACTTCGGATTCGTGGAAAGACAAATCCACGGGTCAGATGCAGGAACGTACCGAATGGCATCGCGTCGTGTTCTTCGCCCGTCTGGCCGAAGTCGCGGGCGAGTATCTGCGTAAAGGTTCCAAGATCTACATTGAGGGTCGTATTCAGACCCGGAAATGGCAGGACAAGGAAGGCAACGATCAGTACACCACTGAAATCATCGCCAACGATATGCAGATGCTCGACAATCGTTCGTCGTCAGGTTCTGGCAGCGATCAGCAGCAAAGCGCACCGCAAACCCGCGGTCAGCGTGCGCCGCAGCAGTCTCGTCAGCAGGCACCGCAACAACAACGCCAACCGGCGTTCGCGGGTGGTTTCGACCAAGACGACGAAGACGACATCCCCTTCTAGCAGCCTCTAAGGTACTGTTATTTTAGGGGATTATATACCCATCATCCCCCGAGGGGCGCATCAGCCCCTCGGGGCTGGTGTGCCTTCATTTAGCAATGGAGTCACACCATGACAGCCAGCAATCAGACAGTTCTTCTCGGTTTCAATGACGAGGGCGAAGCGATCCAGTACCGCAAGCTCTCGGCGCGTCTTCCTGAATTTCTCGCGGCTTACCCGCCGTCGGAGGGTTACCAGGTACGGATCGACTATCTCGATCCCATTGAAGCCAAGCCAGGCCTCAACGGTCTTTACCAGGCCGCCATTTCCGGCGGTCACAACCCGACCGATATCGGACTGCCGGCGATCGCCGGCAATACGATGATCTTTAGGGCCCAGCTCCTGAATCCGGATGACAAGATCATCAGTTCGGGATCGGCACTGGTGCTGATCCAGGATTACAAGGACTGGGAGAAAGGTGAAACCGCAGCGCGTCAGCGTCTGTTGGCTTCGCTGGGTTTCGGCGGCGACGTGCTCGATGACGACGAGGATCGTGACCAGCGTGGTCAGGGCTTCAGACCGACATCGGTACAGACTGCTTCTCAGCCACCCCAGCCAGCGTCTGCTTCGGTTGTCCCGATCAAGGGCAACAAGGAGCCGGCACCGGCCAACGTCGAGCCGCCCGTGGAATCCACGTCCCAGACGCCGCCATCGGCCAGTGGAAATACGATCCCGCAGGCATTGGTTCGTCAGATTGAACATCAATGCGCTCTCAAGGGTGTAGATGTTCCCGAGTATTCGACCCCTGCCGAAGCCAAGGCCGCGCTCAAGCGGCTGATCCAGAGCTAGGCCTACCTACCCACCGCCCGTGGGGTGTTTCATGCACCTCCCGGGCGGGGGAGGTGCGTCTGCGAGGAGCAGTGATGAGCGCTAGAACCTATAGACCATCAGGTGTTCTCAAGTTCGAGGATTGCCCGCGGTCTTTCTACTATCAGTACGTCGAAGGCATCCGCTCTGCTGGCGTGTCTTCTAATCTTGTTTTCGGTACGTCGGTTCACACCGCGGTCACCGGATACCTGGATGGCAGCGTCACCGATCCGGCAACGAAGTTTCGCGAGGAGTGGCATGCCGGCATCGAGAAGGCGGAGGTTCACTACACCTCACGCTTTGGTCCGGACGATCTCGAGGCCACCGGCGCGGCGCTATGTGATCAGTTCCCTGAAGCATGGCAGAACACGGGTCTGGTGCCCTTGCTCGATGCTCAGGGACCGGTCATCGAACGCCGATTCAGAACCGAGATTGCACCGTCTGTCTATCTCAGCGGGCAACTCGATATCGCCGCGATGGATGGCGAAGGTGATATTCATCTGGTCGATGTGAAAACGCCGGCGAGTGTTCCCGATGTGACCTGGCAAGCAGATCAGCTGACGGGGTATCAGCACCTCGTCGAAGATCACAAAGAGGAACTGGGTATCGAGTCCGTTGCGAAGATCGGCTTTATGAACTTGCTCAAGCGCAAGGTTTCAACAGGCAAGAGTCGCAGCAAAGGCCCGGAGATCCAGCCCATCGAGTTCGTTCCCGCGCGTAAGCCCGAGGACATTCTCGAGTACAAGCAGAAGATCCGTTGGATGGATGAGGATGTCGTCAAAGGACGCTTTCCGCGTCGTGGTCGCATGGCTCACAACACGCCTTGTGGCATGTGCGACTTCGCCGGACTGTGCCTTCATGGCGACTGGGAAGGACTGGAACGGCCACAGCAGAAAGCGGTGGCAAATCTGGTCTGATCGATTGAACGCTCAGGACGTTCGATCTACGAAAAGGGCGCCTCTCGGGGCGCCCTTTTTTATTGCTGCTCGTCGTGCATTCGGTTGAGCAAATTACGCCAGACCTTCCCGGCCTGGTTGAAGTCACTCCAATCGATCCGTGAGTAATCGCCTTCCGGATCGATGCGCGACACGAGCGTTTTGACTACCTCGCCGCTGTGCGCGCGCCCCATGTTCACGTGAGAGGGAGGACGCCCCTTCTTGCGTTTCGGCGCGGGCGCAGGCTCGACATGGGCCTGCGCGGTACGTGCAGCCGTACGTCGCTGCGGCATCATGCCCTCGAAGTCTTGAGACTCGATGCGCTGTTTGCGTTCGTGTCCGTGCAGCTTGCTCAGCTGCTCTGCGATGGTGATATTCGGTACCTGGTCGCGCAGCACCGCATCGCGCAGATCAGATGGCCCTGTTATGACAGACCACCAGCGATAGGCTTGCGTTTTGGGAATGCGTACAGTCTCTTGCAGCTCGACACCGCTGAGGATGGGCGAGCCGGCCGCTTCACGCTCATCCATGATGTTGAGCAAGCCACGAAGCATCGCAGAGGCGGTCAAGTTGCGACGATGCACGTTCTCGATAAGGTGCCGGGTCGCGTTACCACTGGGTTTTTCCGGGTAGACCATGATCTGCATTTCGTCGAGCCCGGCGAGCTGACATGCCCACCAGCGACGTTCGCCAGCCATCAGTTCAATGAGGCCCGACCCCACACGGAAACCAAGACCCGGCTGAAGCTGACCGTGATCGCGAATGGTCAGCGCCAAATCGTTGATGTACTCCGCCTCTTCGCGCATCGCTGGGTCATCGATGCTTTCAGGATTCGAAAGCATTTCAAGAGTTATATCGAGCTTGCGCGCGTTGTTTGGCGATGGCCTGATGTCGTCGATCGGCACATATACAAGGGTCGCTTTCGCATCCCAATCCTTCGCCAAGTGATCGCCAGTTTCATTGAGGCCTGAATCGGACTGGCTGATCGTTTCAGCTTTGCCCTTCAAGGGTGCGTCGGGTTTTCCTCTAAGCGGCATTGTCGTTCTCCGGGAAAAGTCTCTGTTCGAGGGCTATGCACCATGGCTCGATAATTTTTCGAGCCGGGTCACTTGGTCGTAGCGCAAACACCGACCGCGGCAGTAGTCCGCGCACGTCTCGCTCTGCATACGCCGTGCGATTCGGTATCAGTGTTTGGTTCAGGTGTGGAGCCAGGCCCTTGGAGTCCTTGAGCTGTTTCAATAACCCGTTATGGAGGCTTCGAGCCTTCTGGTACTTGTTGACCTGCAAGCCCAAGAGCTCGAGCGGATTGTCTGATGCACGCTCGCGCTGCTCTTCCACCACCATGCCAATCACGGCATCGAGGCCGTCGACACATTGCTGCTCAAGTTCGACCGGTATCAGTGTATGGGTCGACGCCTTGATCACGCCCCGCATTAGTGGCGACTCGGAAGGACCGGTATCGAAGATCACCATGTCGTATTCATCGCTCAGCATTTCGTCGCTGAAGAATTTAGCGATGGTTCCTTCGATGCTTTCGCGGACCTTTATATCGCGAGCTTCGCGTACGCTCAGAAGCTCACGACTGTCAGCCGGCAGTAGATCTAGTCGGCCGTTCGGCAGCTCCTCAAGAGCGTACTGATAGATCACACGGTCTGGATAAAAGATATCCGCAGACGAAGAACGCCCGTTCCAGTCGGAGAAAGCTGCATCAGCAGGGTTGAAGTCGGGATTGCGCGGCGGGCGCTTGTGCCGTCCTGATGAAACGCGATTCATCGGCAGATAAAGCGAGCTGAGCGAGCACTGATCATCGAAGTCAACGATGAGGACTCGATGATTGCGTGAGAACCACTCGGCGAGAATACGAACGAGCGTGGTCTTACCAACGCCCCCCTTTCGCTGCGGTAATGAGAGTCTGATCACGAGCATCCTTCCCGTATTTTTAAGGTATTTTTAGGCAAAAATACCGCTGCGTAAAACACTGTTATTGCTGCGCTTTTAGCAACTTTAAAAAAAGTCCCGCGCGGAACTAGCGCCTGTAATGTTCCACGTAGAACATCGTTCTCACGGTGGGCATATGCCTGCTAGACCTTCAACTCCGACTCTTCTCTCAGGTCTAATATCGCGATGCCCTGCTCCAGCGCACATCGATTCTCTTCATCCTTCGTCGGTTCTGGCAGGACGTTGTTACGCACGTAAGTCCTAAAGTGAGCTTTCACCATCGCCGCATCCGGATCTTCCGCATATCGCTTCATCAGCAACGGGGTCACCTTCAGCACTTTTTCGTAAAACTGATTCCAGGTTTCTTGATACTCGTTGCTCGTGACGTTGTTTTTCCACTCCTGGAAACGCCAGGCGGGAAATATATTGCTGCTGAACTCCGCTAGCTTCTCGCGAGCCCTCTTTCGCCGTTCGGCAATCTTGTTCTTCTCCCCTTTTGACTCACCACTCCCAGACATCGCGTTGATCGCGTCGTAGTCAATGTCCCGGGGCCGGTAGTCCTGCTTCAACGCATTGACCGCATAAGCGGCTGGCTTATGCACTTCATTTTTGCCGTTACGAATACGTTCGGAAACGACAAGCAAATTATCGAAAACATATTGATCGTCGTATTGATCCAGCATGGATAGTGCTGTGCCCCGATCTATGCCGAACGCGAGTAATGCCTCGTATGCCTGTAGTCGATCTGCGATAACCGCGTCGTCGACATCGGGCCCCAGTAGTGGCGGCATCGGTGGCCCGTTGTATTGCGTGTTTTCTTCAACGATGAACTGGATTGCCAGAACTTCATGCCCGTGTTTTTTCAGAACAGGCTCGATGAATATCTCAGTCGTCTCGTTGATCTCTTTGACTGATGGTTTTACGACATCTCGATTCAGCGTTTTGAACTCGGGATATCGCCCCTTCACCCCCATCAGTGCTCTGAACGTGTCCAGTGACCATGCCCTCGTTCGCCCCAGGTCTCTGTATCGCGCGCAGTTTTCATACAGCGCCAGGCTCTGCTTTCTGCTGAGCTGGTGCTGAACCGAATAGTTGATCCGCGCAAATACCTCGGGGTCTAGAATGCTCTCGACAATTTCAACCGAGTACGAATACTTGATTATGTCGTCGATGAATTCGTACCCCGCGAGCCAAGTCGATCCACCGAGGCGCTGACGAAGATTTTCGTCGATGTAGTTCCACTCAACGGTCTTTTTAAGCAATCCATTTAGAATCCGTCGGAGATTCTTGGTGCTCTGCCGCGAGCCAGTTACAAGTTTCGCAAACTGATTTTTGTCGATCGAATGCTGTCGATATACGTCACCGAATTTCTCACCCCCTGATTGCATCGACATGGCGTGAGCAAGCAAGACGTTTACCGCGATTCTCTCCTTGGCCGTTAATGGCGCCGCCGAATGTACCGCCCCGACGTGCTTTCGAAGGATTGTCGCCTTCTCGATCCCAGGTAGGGTTATTTGTGTCGGCATGGTGAGAAGATCTCTTACTCGAATATCACCTAAGCGAGATGTTACACGTCTAACACAGAACAGCAATGGTTTGGGGAACGAAAAATCTCACCTCCGTATCTCTTTTCGATAAACAGGCTCTTATGTCTACGCGCGTGCCCTCTTATTCTTCTTGGTCGCGGATGACAATCGGCAGCAAGCTAGCTGTATTACAGCTATCGCTTAAACATCATATATATACTATAGGGTCTGGAAACCACAGTAAAAACAGGAACATACGCGAATTCAGGTGAGAAGATTTCCACGCTTCGGTGAGAACAATTACACGATCGCGATCGGCAAGTGATAAAAACTCCACGCTTGGGTGAGAGCTATTCCACGCCGTCGTTTACAGGTGAGAGAAAATCCACGCGCAGGTGATAGGAATCCCACGCGTGAGTGAGAGAAATACCACGCCTATCGTGACCTGCTGGTTTGGCCAAGCAGTGTCGATCGACTCATCCGACAACAAACGTCTTTCCTGCGTACTGATCCGTGTCTAAGTAACTGAAATTATTGCCGAAAGCTGATCCTGCGATCGCCGTTCTGCCTTCAGAGATTGAAAGTGAGAGAAATTCCACACCATCTGAAAGGTGAGAGGAATTACACGCCTCGCCTCAGCCCCTGGAATCGACCTCGGCCTAAAGGTGAGAGAAATTCCACACCCGCCGCTAGGTGAGAACAATTCCACGGTCCCAGAGGTGAGAGAAATTCCACGCTGACGGTTATCAGCCGAGGTGAGAGGAATTACACGCCTCGGAGGTGAGAAAAATCTCACGCCCCAAAAGTCGCTGAAATGAGCGTTTTGCGCCGTGGGTATATCCAGGTGGTCGGGCTACAGTTTGGTCTTCATGCGTTCGTCACGAACGCCACGTTGCCGGCGTGTAAAACCTGGCCACGGCAGCTGACCGCGTACCAAGCACAGCAAGCAATACCCGAACGGGACAGATGTTCCCGTTAGGGGGCATATGTCTCCAAGGGCCACTAAGCCATCAGGAGCAATTCATATGTCAGAGACCCATCTTCTTTTCGACAACACAAACGGCACTCAGAAATTCTGGAGCGGTCGTTGTGATGCAGCGACCGGCCGCGTTGTAATCGAACACGGCAAAGTAGGGGCTAGACCCCGCACAATCGAGATACCGAAGGAACGTTTTTCGGAGCCGACGCCTGAACTCGAGATCCTCGAACGGGCGTCCAAAAAGCGTAGAGAGGGATACTACGACGACATCTCTCGACAGGGTTCGTCTACGCCCCTGAAGCCTGAGCCCGAGCCGCCGTCACGATCCGTGGATGTGATGGCAGCGCTCAAGACCGGCAACTCAGCCGGCGGCTGGTTCTTCTAAACCCTAAAGCCATAGCCCAGGCGCCATGCCTGGGTTCATTTTGCTCGTGAGGCGTAGATCTCAAAGGACATATGTCTTCGGGTAGATGATCAATGGATGTAGAGCAATGGATAGCGTTTCGCTGATCTATAACTATCCCGACGGTCACAAGAAATACTGGCGCGGAATCGTCGATCATCGTCGAAGTGAGGTTGTGCTGGAGTACAGTGCGGGGGCTCGTGCCCCGCGTCAGACTGTCATCGGCAAAGCGTGGATCAGTAAGGCCACGCTCGAACTCGAGTTGGAGTGGAGGGCCGAAAAGAAACTCCGCGAGGGTTATGTCCACCTTCATGCCGAGCTGCATGATCCAGACGGACACGAAACCATCCAGTCATCGATGCGTGCACAAGCTGGCATTGATGCAGTGATGGAGCTCGTGCCCGCTGACGAGAACGATCCGGGCTGGTTCTTCTAGACGAGTAACGGATACAGAGGCACGCAGGGGGCAGGGCGGCGAAACTACGCTTTATCGGCGTTTATCCCGCCCCGCTTCCTGATCGTGCGCTTCTAAGCTCAAGGTTCTCCTCGTCCTTTTCGGACGACACGCTGCCCGCGTGTAAAGCCGGGTATCGGTAGCTGACCGATTCACAAGCGCAGCATTCCAAGCCTTTCCCGTCGGGGACGTATTCCCCGGTGGGGGCGTGCGTCTTCTGTCCGGGTTCAATCTGTTCAGGAGACTGTTATGACGACTCAGCGTTTTTCCGTTCGCCACACCTTCGACATCGATGCCCCAGACGGGATTGAGGTCTTGGGTAAGGCACAAGCCAGCGCGTTCACGCCGGCTCTGGATACCAACTACAAGTTCCGCAAGTCGGTGGTATCCGATGTTCTGGCCTGGTTGCAGTTCTCGGACGAACCGCTCTACATCACCGGCCCCACGGGTTCCGGTAAGTCGAGCCTCGTCTCCCAGGTCGCGGCCCGTTTGAACCTCTCGGTCCAGCGGGTGACGGCGCACTCGCGTCTGGAAGCCCCAGAACTCATCGGGCATCACACTCTCGTCGATGGCGACATGATGTTCGTGGACGGGCCGTTGACCACGGCCATGCGATACGGGCAGCTGTTCTTGCTCGATGAGATCGATCTGCTTGATCCGGCTACGGCTGCTGGTTTGAACGGGATTCTGGAGGGCGACCCTCTGGTGATCCCCGAGAACGGTGGCGAGCTGGTCAAGCCGGCCGATGGGTTTCGTTTCGTGGCTACCGGCAATACTGCTGGCGGTGGCGATCGAAACGGCATGTATCAGGGCACCATGCGTCAGAATATGGCGTTTATGGATCGCTTCTGGATCATGGAAGTGGGCTATCCCGAACAGTCTGACGAGGAGCTGATCCTCGAAAAGACTGCACCGGGGTTGCCGCAGGTGGTTCGTGGCCCGTTGGTGGAAATCGCCAACACCATCCGTGAGGCCTTCATGGGTGATGGTCGCGGTGACGCGCCGCCGCTCGATGTCACGATGTCCACGCGGACACTCGTGCGTTGGGCACAGATGATCGCGATGTTTCGCGGTCTGAGTCGTCAGGGCATCAATCCCGTGTCGCATGCACTGGATCGCGCGTTGGCCTACAAGGCATCGCCCGAGACCCGTGAAGCGTTGCACGAGATCGTCCAGCGTCACCTTGGCGATGGTGCGATGTCATGAGTGTGGTGCGAATGATCCTTGAAAAGCCCGACCAGACCGTATTGGTCTGGGAGGGCGAGGCTGATCGCGCGGGAGGCCGTGTCGTTATTCGACACGGCCGTCTCGACGGAAAGCTACGCAAGGTCGTCGTAGGGCAGGGCAGTTTCACGCAGGACGATGCAGAGCTTGAGCTCCAGCATCGTGTAGCCCAGAAATGGGCGAAAGGCTACGTGGAAGAAACGCCCCCGGCCGACAACGTGTTCAAGCCGGTCAAGGCGCCCATCCGAAACGGGGAGTGGCCGGATGTCCACATCATGCCCACTCGAGCATTTCGTGATGCGAGCCAACCGTCTTCGACGGCACAGCCGCTTGATCGTGAACGATCGATTGCTTCGATCGTTACGGGTGAGTTCGGTCTGGATATCCCGGCGTTCTGGGGTGCCAGGCCACAAACCCTGTCGAGTGATCAGCAGCTGTCGTTGCCCATGCTTATCTACGCCTGTGCGCTTGCCCAGCAAGACCTGGTGACCATGGCCGACGAGCAGGGCAACAGCCTCGATCCTGTGGCGTTCATCGACCGTTATTGGCTCGAAGACGTTGAACCGCGGATCAACAAGATCTTGCCTGACCTCGGGCTGGTGTCCATGCGCCGCGCTCTCGATCTCGCGTCGAGCGATACCGAGGAGTGGTTCTTCTGACGCCCAGATAGACATACCTGCCGTACCAGGTCAGTTCACGACACTGCCGGTACGGCGGCGGTGTCATCACGATCCCGACCGGGGAGTTTTCCTCCCCGGCGCGGGGGTTCCCTGGTCAGTTTCGTGCACGGAGGTTATGCCTTGAGCACGCAACAGCTGGCTATGTTTCCTATCAGTAAACGGCTCTATCACACGGCGACGCGCTTCGTTCGTCCTGCACGACGCAATGCCGATCGCCAGCGTGATATTCGGGCCTGTATGGAGTTCTTCCCCGAAGGCTCAGGTTGGCGCCAGGCCGTCGAGCTGGCCTGTCAGATCCAACACATCGAGCTCTAGGGAGGGAGCGACAAAAGCGAAGGGGCGCCGGTTAATCCGGCGCCCTTGTCCAATACTCGCGCGCGGGTATTCGACAAGGGTGTCAGGCCCTGCGGGACGAGCAGAAAGTGTCGAAAAGACACGCTTTGCGGCCCGCCACCGACAGCACCAACGCGCAGACTCGAAGGTGTTATCTCGTCCTTTTCGGACGACACGTTACCCGCGTGTAAAGCCGGGTCTCGATAGCTGATCGAGTCACAAAAGCAGCGCCAAAGTTCACCCATAGGGATGCCATCTGTCCCTATGGGGCAGCTGCGTCCTCTGGGTGTTTTCACCCAGGTTTCGCGCCCTGGGTCTTTCTTTAGATCCGGGCTGCGCGGGCCCCAGGAGGTAGTAGTTGTGGAAACTCGTGTACTTGAAGAAGTGGTGGTCATTCATCCTGAAATCCACCTGTGGTCGGGCCGTAAGCGTCTGCGTCGTGAGGATCTCAAGAAGATCTCTGGCGATCAGCTGCCGCCGTCCGATCTGGCGTCTCTGGGGTCGAAGCGTATCTGCGATCCCAAGGACGTTTCCGTGTTCGAGAAGATCAAGCGTCGTGTCGAGCGTGACTGTCAGGAAGTGGGGATTCGCTTTCTGGGAGGCTACGCGATTCCGGAGCGTCGTTTCGATGAGCTGATTGGCAAGGTCAAGCAAAACGAGAGGGAGTTCAACGTCGCGAGGCAGGACTTTCTTCAGCGTTATGACCAGTCGATCGAAGGCTGGGTACGGTCTCACTCTCAGTGGGCTGAGGTCATCCGGCGTGCGGTAAGCCCGTTGTCTGTAGTCGAGCGTCAGTTGCGTTTCGACTTCCAGGTCTTTCGGGTACAGCCGCTGGCGCCGTATGAAGCCGGTCCCGAGGAAACAGGCATGCAGCGCAAGCTGGATAGCCTGCCGGCCAAGCTGTTCCAGGAGGTCGCCACCGAAGCGGGTGTGGCGCTGGAACAGACGTTCAAAGGGCGTAGCGAGATCACGCGGCGGGCCCTGCGCCCGATTCGTCGTATTCGCGACAAGCTCGATGGACTGTCCTTCCTCGATGCCCGGGTTGCCCCGGTCGTCGAATGGATCGACGAGACGCTGGAGAGCGTGCCGAAGACCGGCCCGATCGAAGGCAAGACCCTCAATGACATTCAGGCCACGGTCTACGTGCTGGCCGACTCCGAAAAGCTCAAGGAGCTTGGGGCGTCGCGTCTGGCACAAACGCCGGTCGATCAGGATGACGATGAGGAAGGCGATGAAGCCGAGTCCGTTACCGACACGGTAACGAGCGTGGCTTCAGAAGACGACGACGCCGATGCCCAGCAGGCTGAGGTCGCGTCCACCGATGAGGATGAGTCCCAGGTCGAGCCTGAGACTCAGCCGTCCGAACCCGATGCGAACGCGTCGGCGCCGGATACCCCCCAGGCCGAAAGCACCAACGTGGTTCCGTTCGTGGAAAGGGAAGCCGAGGACTCCGCCGAGGAGACCGAAGACGAACCCCAGACCGCGGCCGTTGCCGGCTGGTTCTTCTAAGCCTTATCTCCCGCCGCACGCGGGCTGTGTTCATGCAAGTGAACACGCCCCCGTGCGGGGGGCGTGTCTTTGGAGGGTATGTAGATGAGCAATCTCACGAAGTCGCTGCCGATCGTGGCGAAAATTCTGGGTGACAAGTACGGCGTTCGTGTCGCGATTGGCGGAAGTCAGGCGTGTACCGATGGTCAGACGATCTATCTGCCGGCGCTGCCGGCCGACGATGAAAAGGCCGCGGTGCTGGTTCGTGGTTATATCGACCATGAAGCGGCGCACGTGCGCTTCACTGAAGGCGGGCTTGAGGGTTCACCTCTCGAACGCGCTTTGCAGAATATCCTCGAGGATATTCGTATCGAGCGTCGGATAGGCAAGCGTTTCCCAGGCTGCGTCGGCAATCTGGACCGCTTGGTATCGACGCTGGTGGCTGATGGCATGTTCGAACGTCTGCCAGACGATGCCCATCCGGGTGCTGTCTTGCAGATGTATCTACTGCATCGGATGCGCCATGACGTGCTCGAACAGAGTGCGCTCAAGAATCTGGCTGACCATAGCGAATCGTTGTTCCACAAAGTCTTTTCCAAGGGAAAGGCCACACGGATCTCGGCGATCGCCTGGCACGCAGAAAACGCGGCATCGACACACGAGATCAAGACGCTCGTGAGTCGTATTCTCGAATCCATGCAGGAACCCGAGGAGGAAGAAGAGCCGGACACCGGCAATTCGCAAGATGCCCCGCAACAGGCGTCGGATTCCTCTCAAGGCCAGCAGGATGACAGCCAGCAGTCTGGGCAAAGCGACGATTCGCAATCCGATACTTCGGGTTCGGATCAGAGCGATGCCTCGGGTGACGGTGACGAAGACGACCAAGGTTCGAGTACGCAGCAGTCGGCGGCCGATGATTCGGGCGACGATCAAGCGGACGAGAACCCATCGTCGAGTCAGAACAGCGCAGAGCAGGGCAGCGGACACGGTGGTCAGGACGACATCGAGGAAGCGGTCGAGCGTGCGCTGTCGGCTACCGAGCAAGACCTCATGGCTGATGTCGCTCAGCAGGTCGCAGACATGCTCGAGGAGCATGCGAGCGATTGCCCTTACGAGGCGGCAGTGAATGTGGCCGAGGATAGGGACGACTACATTCGTCAGTTCGGGGTGATCAACGCCAAGGAAGCCCGCAAGACGACCAACGCGCTGCGCTCACGTCTGGATGGTCTGATTCAGGCGTCAAAGCAACAGCGAAACCCACCTCGCCGCACTGGGCGACGGTTGGATTCGCGCTCGCTGGCCCGTCTGAGCTGTGGAGACATGCGGGTGTTCAAGTCCTCGAGTGAGCGCAAGGCCGTCAACACGGCGGTTCATGTGCTGCTCGATCGATCCGGTTCGATGAACCAGGAGATCGCTACGGCGTGTGCCGCGGTATATGCCACCGCAGACGCTTTGGCGGGGATCTCAGGCGTGCATCTGGAAACCGCTGCGTTTCCCGTGAAAAACGACGGGGTGAAAACGCTCACGCGATTCGGTGAGCGGGTCTGCATTGATGCCTACGAGATGGGTGCCAATGGATCCACTCCGATGGCCCAGGCCCTGTGGCATGTCGCATACCGGCTGGTGGCGCAGAAGCAGCCCCGCAAGATCGCTCTCGTGATCACCGATGGTGACCCGGACGATCGTGCGGCGACTGTGGACGTGATCGCTCGCATGGAGGCGGCGGGCATCGAGACGATCGGAATCGGGATTGGAAGCAACGCCAAAGAACATTTGTTCTCGCGGCATCGCAAGATCCTTTCGGTCGATGAGTTGCCGAACGCGCTGTTCGGGTTGCTTGAGCAACCGCTGATGGCGCAGTCGGCTTGAAACCACGCCCCGGAGTAATCCGGGGCTCTTTTCCGAGTGCCGGGCGCCGACATTGGGACAAGAGGGTGAAAGTAGCCGAAAAGTGCGTCTTTCCGGTCAGGGCAAGCCATTGCCGCGTGCCAGACTGACAGTGTTCTCTCATCCCTTTGTGGATGACACGTCACCGGCGTGTAAAGCCCGGTCTCGATAGCTGGTCGAGTCATCAAAAGCAGCATCAAGCCAACCCTGTTCCGGGCGGACACGTATCGCCCCGGACGGGGTGGCGCGTGGACGCCTTTCGACGGGGTTAAACCCGCCCGATTCCAGGGCCTTCCAAAGCGCCCAATCGGGTGTTTCGGCAGGCCCTGGTTTTGGGGTTTGTACTCGGAGGTGTTCTATGAAACAGAAGCTGGATGTTCGTCACGTTGCGAGCGTTGCTGAAAATAACTGGGCCGAGATTTTCAAAGTCCTGGCTCCTGATTTGGAAGATGCGATCGCGCGTCCCGGCCGTCACGGGCCTTGCCCGTTGCACGGTGGCACGGATGGCTTTCGTTTGTTCCGAGATGTCCACAAGACCGGTGGCGGGATCTGTAATCAGTGTGGGCCGTTTGCTGACGGATTCGCCTTGATTCAGAGCCTCAATGGATGGCGTTTTCGAGAAACGCTGGAAGCGGTAGCGGCCTGTGTCGGTATCGAACGCAGTGATTCTCGTAATATTCCGCCCGTGCGTCGGCGGCGGTTTCGTGAAAACGAGGCTACCCATGACGCGGCCCAGGCTCGTCGCAAACTGCGGCAGGTCTGGGAAGCGAGCGTGTCCTTGCATGACCCGAGCGCCGAGCCTTTGCGGCGTTATCTGTCATCTCGTGGCCAGCTTCAGATGGCACTTTCGAATAGCAAGGTGATCCGGTTTCATCCCGGTCTGCCTTACTACGACGAAGACCATGTGCTGCTCGGTCATTTCCCCGCGATGGTTTCGCTTGTGCGTGACCGGACGGGGGAGGCGGGATCGATTCATCGGACCTATCTGACCCAAGACGGGCAGAAAGCCGATGTCCCCAAGGCCAAGAAACTGATGGTGCCGCACTACGGGCCCGGAACGCTTGGCGGCGGGGCGATTCCTCTCAACGAGCATCACGGGATGCTTGGACTCGCAGAGGGCATCGAAACCGCGTTGTCGGTGACGCTGGCTACAGGTATTCCCACCTGGTCGTGCGTCTCGGCAACAATGCTCGAACGATTCGAACCGCCGGAGAACGTCCATACGATCATCGTATGGGCGGACAAGGATCTCTCAGGCGCCGGACAGAAGGCAGCTGCCTCGCTCAAACTCCGTATGTGGGAGTTGGGTAAGACGTGTTGCATCATGTCACCGCCGGGAGAGGTTCCCGAAGGTTCTAAATCGATCGACTGGAATGATGTACTGCTCCGTAAGGGCGTGTCGGGTTTCCCGCGCCGCCGCGAAAGAGCTGCATGATCCTGACCCCTGGGCGCTTACGCGTCTGGGGGTTTTTTATGCGCGGCGTTCCTGAACCAACTGCGTTACTTTCGAAGCTGAATCGTTTCGGCTTAGAGAGTTGCAGAACTCTATGGTGCTTTTAATTTGGTTCGAACAAGGCCGATAACTGGCCTGGTCACATGCACTCACGCGCCACAGGACAATCACGATGAGCAATACCGAAGACCCGCGCCTTACCTATCGCACGCTCTATGTCTCCACCCAAATGGGAGAAATACACTCATCCAAGAAAGTCAAAAAGCAGGTTGGCGTTCACAAAGTCACGCGAACAGAAGGGGTTTTCAAAAAGAAGGAAGTGGAAGTCGAGGAGCCAATCTTCGAGGATCAGATGGAATATACGCCCACGGGTGAGATATCAGATACGTTCATCGATCATCGAGTCTTTATTGGCACGATCGAGGACGCCTGTAACACCATGGCTGAAGCTGGGTACGAAGTGATTTCGATCATGCCGATCATCCGCGGTGCTTATAGCTGGAGAGAAAGGGGTGTCTCTTCCGTCTTGGCAGGGCTGGCTGGGGGATATGGCTACGGCTACAGCTACACCGATGGCGCTGTGGTCACCGCCCGGCTGCTTAAATAGGGCCTTTTAGCATTCACGATTAGTAGCTACGCACTGTGCCTGCGATTTTTGCGACACCAAATCAATCGATATGAACTGGCCACTGTAAAGACCGCGCCGGCACCCGCCGCCGGCGCGATGGATGTGCCTAAAACGACCATTGCTAATGTCAGGCCGCAGCCCAACATGCCGTTGAAGATCAGAGTGTGCATGCGTGGCTATTCACTTCGGATAGACGCAATCGCCGGCGATTGCATCCGGCACCCCATGTTCGAGGCCATTGTTACGAACGAACGCCCAGTCAGCGTCTGTCATGCCCACACCTGCGTCGCAGTAGCGACGCCATGCCTGAGCGATCGGCGCCTCCTCTGATTTCGGCTGTCGCGGGTGCATCGTGTTGTGCTCGTTGACTTGTGCGACCAGTCGATCATAAGGGGGGTCACTCGCCGCAAGGTCCCCCGCTGCGAGCAGATGGTCGCTGTTGCGCCACAGCACGTCCTCGATAGCACGCACGCGATAGGCAGCGCCGCCGAGATCGCCGCCGATCGCGGTCGCTGTGAGTCGGATCGGCTCACGCATCGAATTCAGCGGTGGCGGTGCGACGTATCCGACCGGCGCCGGCGCCGGCTCGGGTGCAGTTGCGCAGCCGGCCATCAGGCCGAGGCAAGCGAGAGAGGGCAGTAGCCGGGTCATGGCAGAACGCTCTAGGTGACAAAACACGAAGGAAAGATAGCTTTCGCGTCGCCGCACTCGCGGCCGCAAGACGTCGAAAATCGGCGTTTATCCCGCGCACATCGTTTCGGTCGGTCGCCACAATCACCGGCATGCTGAAACGCACATTCGATTGGATCATGGGAAAGCCCGCGATCCCAGAAGAAGAGATCCCGCACTACCCGCCGTTCGCGAAGGGTTTACCGGCTGTGCGCGCGTCAAAGCTGCTCGATAAGCATGGCGAGTTGCTCGAACAGCTCCAGGAAGCGGTCATGTTCAAGAAGAGCGTGTTCGATGAACTGGTGATGCCTGTCGTCGAGCGTTATGCCGCTTTCGTCCATCTACTGCCGGCTTCCGAGGCCCACCATCATCGCGGCGCGGGCGGGCTACTACACCATGGCCTTGAGGTCGCTTTTCTCGCGACTCGGGCATCCGAGGACGTTCTTTTTGGCGCCCGTGAAGTGCCCCAGCGACGCCTCGAGTTAGAGCCGCGGTGGCGCCTCGCGGTCTGTATGGCCGGTCTAATTCACGACATTGGCAAGCCGGCTAGCGACGTGTCGGTAACCGATAGCACAGGTGGACATCAATGGGATTGCTTCTCGCAGTCCA
The DNA here is from genome assembly GCF_040361255.1 of Salinisphaera sp. T5B8. Taxonomy (NCBI): domain Bacteria; kingdom Pseudomonadati; phylum Pseudomonadota; class Gammaproteobacteria; order Salinisphaerales; family Salinisphaeraceae; genus Salinisphaera; species Salinisphaera sp. T5B8. The sequence continues at coordinate 52,521 of NZ_APNG01000022.1, forward strand.
TCGATGAGTGGGCGACAGAAAGAAAGATCGATAGGTACTTCCTGCACTGGCAGCCGAATCGTCACGGCGACCATGAAATGATGAGTACGCTCGTGCTGGATCGCGTGCTGACTACCGAGGTCAGAACCTACCTGGGCAGCATGGGTTCGGAAGTCGTCAAAGCCATGATGCGGGCGGTTCTGCACATGGAAACCGATCATGGCCATATTGGGCGACTGATTCGCCATGCGGACAGCGCATCGGTCGAGCGCGACCTGCGCCGGTTCCAGAATCCGATCGACGTATCGCTGGGTGTTCCTGTCGAGCGCTATCTGGTCGACTCCATGCGTCGCCTGGTCAAGAGCGGGAAGTGGCGCATCAATGAGAAGGGCGCGCGCCTTTGGCTCCTCGATGGCGAACTTTACGTTGTCTGGCACGCCGCGGCCGAGGAAATAGGCGGCATCCTTCGGGACGATCGCATTCCGGGTGTGCCGCGTGATCCAGATTCGATGGCGGACGTGCTCATAGACCGAGCCTTGGCCGTCCCGCGCGAAACCGAGAGGGTCACCTATCGATTCTGGCCGATGCGCCCCGAACTGTTCGGTGACAACGATCCGCACCGGCTGATGATGTTGCGTCTTAGCAGCCCTGAGTTGTTGCTTGATGCGCCACCGCCCTCGATCAGTGCGCAGATCGTACCCACGCGAGCCGATAAAAAATCTGGAGCGCCGCAAGCCGAGGCGGCAGACAAGCCCGGTCAAACGGACAAGCCGGAACCCTCGAAAGGTAAGGCCAAGGCGGAGAAAAAACGTAATTCACAGCCCGCGCTGGAGCCGGTAGAGACACCGCGCGTCAACGAGAGCGAAAGCCCCACGGCGACACCGCAACCCAGTGACGACGTAGATGAGTCTCTGGCGATGTACGACGACTGGGCCTCGCAACATCATGCGCTCGAGGATAACGAGCCCGATCTGTCCGGCGTCGAAAATCAGCCCTCGGCTACGACTACAAGCGGGCCTGAACCAGCGCCCGATCCAACACCGGCCAAACCCACGCCAGTGCATTTCGATGCCGGCTACGCCGAAGGCTTGTTGCGTGTGATTTACACGCAGGCCAACTGGACCGATCACCTGTTCATGCACAACGGCCATGTCGTGATTGCCTACCCGGAGGGCGCCGCGCTGGCTGCGACGCCGGCCGAGGTTCAGCGCCTTCTTGGAGACGAAGGCCTCGTGGTGCCTGATCCCATGAGTTCGCTGGTCATCGTGCGAATCTTCAATGGCCGCAAGGGCATCATGCTCGATGCGCGTCGTTCGGCTATTTTCCTTGAGGCGACATCGCCAGGGGATGCCGTGCAAGCTCAGGACGCGCCGGCGATTGAGTCAGCCCCTGCTGATCCAGAAGTAGAAGCTGTTACGGCCGATAGGGGGGCTACGCCTGAGCAGCCCTCGTCGGCTGAGCAAGGTTCGGCCACCCGGACCAAGAACGGGAAGCGACGCAAACGCAAGAAGCGCGGTAACAGCCACCCGGCGAATGATGCGAAGGCCGACGTAGAAGCACCGCAAGAAACGGCACACGAGGAAAAGCCAGCTGATCTTGTGCAGGCCTGCGCGACGGATTTCATCGAAGCGGTGCGCACACCCGGCACTGTATTGAACCGCAAGGGCGCGACTGAAGACGGCTGGATCTACGTGCCGCAGTACGCCATCGCCAAAGCTGTCTCGGATAGCGGCGAAGGCCGTGTCTCATCGGCTGATCTGAGAAGCGCTCTCTTAAAGCACCCCGACGTTCGCGTGATTGGCAGCATGAAACTTGCTGTACGGATAGCACCCAATGGCTAAAGATCTCTACGCCTACCAGGCATTCCTTCGCCCCAACTTCGAAAGCTGGGCAGCGAGCGTGTGGCTTCTGAGCGGCGTCTCCGCGCTCGTATTCGCCAGTTTCACTGAGCTGCCGCCGACGCCTCTATGGGTGATCGCTGCGATCGCGCTGGCAATGGCGATGTCTCGCGGCCGTGTGGCGATGCGTAACCGTCGAGTCCAGAAGCGACTGGGCGGAAGCGCGATCGAGTTCGTGACGCATAAAGACATTCGCAAGCAGGTGACCAAGAATCCAGATCAGGTCTGGCTGGGTGAAGGCTTCGAATGGGGCAATGCGCATATCCAGCGCGCCCAGGAAATTCTCAATCAGGATTCGCGACGTTATCTGCCCAAAGCGTCGCTCGAGACTGGCGGCGCTCAGTGGTTACACGGGCTGGAGCACAAGAAGGCCCCGGTGCGCATCAGTCTGGACACGCTCAAGGGACACACCCTGATCGCGGGCACGACGCGCGCGGGCAAGAGCGTCATGTTCCGCCTACTGATAAGCCAGTGCATCGGGCGTAATGAGCCGGTCATCATCATCGACCCGAAAGGCGACCCGGACATGCTGGCCGAGACGCGACGGGCGTGTGCGTATCACGGGCGCAGCTTCAAATACCTTCATCCGGCATTTCCCCAGGACTCCGTGCGGATTAACCTGCTGCGCAACTTCTCACGCGGTACGGACTTGGCGGGGCGCATCGCCTCGATCATTCCGACCGAATCAGGTGCCGACCCGTTCGTTGCGTTCGGTCACATGGCCTTGAACAACGTCGTTCAGGGTCTGTTGCTCATCGATCAGCGCCCCACGCTGGTGTCCATCCGTCAGCAACTCGAGCAGGGCCCGGACGAGCTTGTGATCCAGGCGGTGGGATCTTGGGCAACCCAAGTCAAACCGGAGTGGGTTTCCAAAGCAGCGCCGTTCTTGCAGAAGGCCAACACGAGCGAGAAGAAAGCGCAGGCAATGGTGAAGTTCTATCGCGAGCAGATCCGTGCAGATCATCCGAATCAGGATCTCGAGGGTCTGATCTCGATGCAGGAACACAACCGCGAGCACTTCCAGAAGATGATCGCGAGCCTGCTGCCGGTATTGGCGATGCTGACCTCGAGTGAGCTCGGGCCCTTGTTCTCTCCGCGACCGGGCGAGAGCGAGGATGAGCGTTCGATTGTGAACCTGACCCAGATTATTGAAGGCCGTGGCGTGCTCTATGTCGGCCTCAACTCGATGAGTGACGCGCAGGTGGGCGGCGCGATCGGTGCGCTCATCATGGCTGACCTAGCTGCTGTCGGTTCACAACGCTACAGCTACGGCATGGGCGAAATGGTCAACATCTTCGTTGACGAGGCATCCGAAGCAGCCAACGTGCCGTTCACCCAGGTACTCAATAAAGGCGGCGGCGCGAAGCTGCGCATGTTTGTGGCCACTCAGACGATTGCCGACTTCGCATCGAAGCTCGGCAGTCAGGACAAGGCTTTGCAGCTGCTCGCCAACCTCAACAACGTGATCTCGTTACGCGTGCTCGATGAAGCCACGCGTGACTACGTGACCAACAACCTGCCCACCACGCGCTACAAGTACGTGATGCGTACACAGGCCACCAGCAATGACGGTAGCGAGCCGCTCATGTCGTCGGGCAACCAGGGCGAACGTCTCATGGAAGAAGAGACCGACCTGTTTCCCTCGCAGCTGCTGACGATGCTGCCGAATCTCGAATACCTCGCCCGGTTGGCAGACGGGCGAATCATCAAGGGGCGAATTCCCATCCTCATGGACGAACAGGACAAGTAATTATGGTGGAGACATTTTCGTGGGATGACTCACGACTGAGCGAACATGCTGATGCAGCGATAAAGCTCTTTCGCAAGGAGCATCAGACCAAGGTATCGCCCTATCATCAGCTCAAGCTCGACTGGCCCGACGCCGAACACTCCCTGCGGGTGCTGTTCAGCTACATCAGTGCCGGGCTGATCGATGAGGAGCAGGGCCGTCCGCTGATCTACATGGCGGCGTGCGATGCACTCGACGCACACAACAAGGCGGTGCTGGAAACTCGCACTGACCCGCTGCGCATGATCATTTTTCTGCGCGTGCTGTTGCAGACGGCACTGCCGCGCCTGACCACGATCCGTGTGGTCGCGGCCAACGGCGATGTCTGGCGTGCAAATCAGCCCGAACCGCTGACCGACTGGGCCACGCGACAAGGCCCCGGCCTGAAGGTCGAGGAGGCTGACGCGCTGCCTTATAGCGAGGTCTACGCCGCGGTTGTCGGTCACGCGATCACTGAGCGACAGGCCAGTGTGATCAAGGCGTACTACGGCAACCCAGACACCGACATCGTTGCGCAGATGAAAGCGCTCGACGATCCGGAGTAGGACAGGGCGATGATTCTCAAAGCGTACTGGGTAATGATCGTGGTGCTGGTCGAGATCCTCATGCTGGTCTTGTTCGTTCCCAGCGCCTGGCTCGATAGCATGGATGCTGGCGAGACCCGGATGCTCAGTACGCTGTTCTCCCCAGCGTCCATAGAACGCGTCGAGCAACGCACGGCGGATTGGTACACCACGGCACTCATCGACACCGGCGCGAGCGCGGCGATGCGTGACTACGTGACACCGCGCGAGGGTGCGCACACTGTCGTGCCCGAACAGTCTTTCAACACCTATATGCAACAGCGCGTGGACGCGATGCTCATGCTTGCCTATACGGTGATTCGGCGTGTCGTGGTCACATTGGCGTGGCTGCCGTTCATCGCGCTCATCGGGCTGCCGGCCGTGATCGACGGCTATCTGTGCTGGCGGATCAAGCGATACGGTTTCGATTACACCAGTCCCGCCATTCATCGCTACGCATGGCGAATGAAGGGAATCATACTGCTTGGTCTGCTGCTTGTACTGCTACTGCCCATCCCGGTACCGCCTGTGATCCTGCCCTCTGGCCTGGCTGTCATTGCTATATCACTGGGCATGGCTATATCACACATGCCCAAGCGTTACTGACCAGCCAATACCACTCGCATTAAGCCCCGTGGCCGAAAGGCCCGGGGCTTTTTTATTGCCGGTGAAAAGCGTGGCGCGACCGTAAAAAGAGAAACGTCAAAAACAGAAACTTTGCGCGCGTTGTGCATTGGGCAGTCTCCTTACCATTCTTGCCATGGAATATGAAATCCCTCAAGGCATCGATGACCCGCCGCAGGTTCTTCTCTGGAACTTGAATGAGCTGGCACCGATCGTTCTCGGACTCGTTATCGGAATGATTACGGGCAACGCGATGCTGTTGACCGCAGGTGGTCTGATCATCACCCACATTTACCGCCGCGCCGGCGCCCGATCGCCTGACGGACACATTATCCACTTCATGTACTGGCAGGGTGTGCCGCTTCGAAAGACGGTCACCCTTCCTAACACGTTCGTGCGTATTTTCGTCCCGTAGAGGCCTCGAAGCGTGAAGTTATCTGTACTGACCAAGACATGGCGCGGCGCGAAGCTGGAAAACACATTTCATCGTGTGATTCTGACGCTTACCTCCATAGCGGTTGTCGTGCTCGCCTACGGCGCTGTGAACAAATCCACCGTCGTCACACTCGTAGCGCCCACCCTCAAAACCGAGGCATGGGTCGGCATCGACAATGCCCAGCAGGACTACAAGACCAGCTGGGCCCTGTACCTGTCTCAGCTGCTTGGCAACGTCACGCCTGGCAATGCCCAATTCATCGTTGATGCGATCGGGCCGCTACTCGATCCGGCGATCTATCAGCAGACCGTTGCGGCCATCCATCGCCAGGCTGAGCAGATCACCCAGGACGGCGTAACACTTCGTTTCCAGGGCCGCAAAGTCCAGTACGAGACCACTACGAAAAAGGCTTTCGTGCAGGGCTACTCCTACGTGAGTGGCAACAGCGGCGAGGAGGAGCGCACGACGCGCACCTATGAGTTCGTGATCCAGATTCAGGATTACGCCCCCCTGATCACCGATATCGATACCTATGAAGGTCGCGCTCGCACCGAAGACGTGCTGAGCAAGATCGAAGGGCGCGCGGAGCGACGCAAATGACATCTTCCCCGTTTCGGGCCAGCGTTGCGCTGGCACTCGGCCTGATCGCAGCGACGAGTCAGGTGGCTTTCGCCGACAACGCGAACAGTTTCGGCGACACGCGCCAAGCCACGTTGCCATTGGTGCCGGTCGAGCAGACCAGTGTGTCGCAGGCGCCCGCGAGCAAGCCCAAGAAGGTGTCTGTTCCGTCTGAAGTCGATTTCGATGGCACGGCCGCGAAGTACGACCGCCGCCGGATCACGGTCGAGCCTGGCGTCAACACGATCGTCCGCGTGGCCGAAGGTCATCTGAACCGTATCGTCACACCGTTTCAGCATCCCCAGGTGCGAACCACGGCCACAAACGCGACCACGCAGGTCAGCGATTCCGTTGTCTATGTCGCGCCAGCATCAAGCGCGCCCGTCACGCTGTATCTCACCGAGAAGGGCGATGAGATGACGGCTGTATCTCTGACTCTGGTGCCTCGTCGCGTACCGCCGCGTTCATTCGAAGTCGACGTGCAGGGGCATATACCGCGCGCTGTGTCTGCCAAAGCAGAACATTGGGAACGTGCCAGTGACTACCAGCAGGCGATCACCAACGTAATGCGAACGCTTGCGCTGGGCCAGCTACCACCGGGCTATTCCATGTCGCGCGGCGCCAAGAGCGAACCGCCGTACTGCTATCAGCCTGGGCTCAAGTTCGAGTTCATGCAGTCCATCCAGGGCCATGACTTCTGGGTCGCCGTGGGCCGCATGAGCAATGTCAGTGCCTACCGGATCGAGTTCGAGGAGAACGCCTGCCTGTATGAGCGACGTGTCGCCGGGGTGGCTGCGTGGCCTCGAATTATCTTGCAGCCGGGCCAGCAAAGCGAGGTCTATGTGGTGATGCGCCATGTGGCAGAAACACAGGATCGTGCGCCTGAACGGCCGTCCTTGATTCAAGCCGACATGACCGCGGCTGTTCCGGCAGCTGCGCCGCGCCAACCATTGCCCGCATCAGCGCCGAGGGCGCGGCCGGTGACAGTCGCGAGCGCCCCTGCACCTGCGCCTGTGACCGCGCCGGAGTGGAAGGTCATGTATCCGCCGTTCCCCACCGCCAAGCCAGCGCGAGAGAAAGTCGCGCAGCTGCGTGCCATGGGCTATCCGGCAGAGACCTATGCGGATGGTAGCGACCTGTTCGTTCGGATTCCCGGCTACACCTCTCGCGAGGATGCGAACAGAGCGATGGCAAAGCTTCGCCAGAAGGGTGAAGCGCGCCTGACCGTGAGCGGAGGTTACTAAGCCATGCAGTTGATCCGAGCCAAGATTGACCAGATCCCACCCAAGCACCGCCGCTACTTAGTGTTGGGTGTAGGCGGCAGTCTGGTCGTTGCTGCATTGTGGTTCTTCGCCAGCGGCGATGACCAGACGCGTCGCACCGATGAGGGCGAGAGCGTCATCGAGAACGTGCTCACCGATGCGGATACTCGAGCGATCGGCGTTGATTCGTTGAGTGCTCGCATGGATCGGGTTCAAGACGAGAACAAGAACCTCAAACGTGAGGTCGAGCGTCTGAAGAAAAACGAGCAGCGCCTGACGGCGCGCGACGGCGGCGTTGATCAGCTCGCCATCGAGCGTATTGAACGAAAGCTCAATGCGGAGTCTGAAGCCCGTAAAGAGTTCGAGCGGCGCATGCGCGAACGCACGACCGAGCCCAGCGCGGCAGGGGTGGCCCGGGCAGATGGTAGCCCGCTCATGGAGCGGCCGGAATCAGCGAAAGACGGCATCTATGACGATACGAGCGAGCAACCCGCTTTCGACCCAAGTGCGATCTTCAAAACACCGGCTGAAACGAGCGAAGGCGAGAGCACCACGGTAAGCAACGCCAAGGGCGATCGCGATACGAATCAAGCGGCCAAGATCGTCACGATTGTGGAAGACGAGGGCGAAGTGCCGGAGGAAGAGGGCACGCAGCCCAACCGCACCTATCTCGCCGCTGGTTCCATTGTGTCCGGCACGAACATTACAGGCATGGACGCACCGACCGGCCAAGCCGCGCGCCGGGACCCTTTCCCGCTCCTGCTGCGCGTCAAACATGAAGCGATTCTGCCAAACCGTTTCCGCCAGGACATCAAGGAGTGCTTCCTGTTGGCGTCGGGTTATGGCGATCTGAGTTCGGAGCGCGCCTATCTGCGTGCCGAAACCATTTCCTGTGTCCGTGATGACGGCGGTGTGATCGAGCAGAGCATCAAAGCCTATGCGACGGGCGAGGACGGCAAGGCGGGTATCCGCGGTCGTCTCGTGTCCAAGCAGGGCCAGGTCATCGCCAATTCGATGATGGCCGGTTTCCTGGGCGGCGTAGCCGAAGCGTTCGATGTGAACCCCGTGCCGACCATCAATACGAGCAATGACGGCCAGCAGGAATATCAGCGAGTGCTCAGCCGCGACGCCATGCAAGGCGCAGCGGTTTCAGGCACCAGCAGCGCGCTCGATCGCATTGCCCAGTTCTACATCGACATGGCCGAGGATATGTACCCGGTCATCGAGATCAACGCTGGACGCAACATTACATTCATCGTCCAGTCGGGAGTGAGTTTCGATGTCAAAAAGTAACAAAAACCAGCGTTTTGCGCGCATGTGCGGCATCGCCGGCACGCTAACTTTGATCTCAGCACTTTCCGGTTGCGCCAGTCTTGGTTACGGCGAATCGGAATTCAACGGATGCCCCGATACCGATCATGGCGTGGCCTGTATGTCGGCACGCGAGGTCTACCGGCAAACCGAGGATCGTGACGCACTGACTTCGGCGGATATGAAAGCCCACGAGAACCACGAACACGATGAAGTCGTCCAGGCGCCCGTTGCGGGGCCGGCGGCTCGTCCATTCAACCATGCGCCGGCATTGCCCGCAGTCGATGGACCGATTCCGCTTCGCACCCCTGCGCGGGTGATGCGGATTCGCCTGAGCTACTGGCAGAGCGATGACGGCAACTTACACGTGCCCGGCTACATCTATACCGAGATCGAGCCGCGCCGCTGGCAGGTCGGATTGCAGGAGCCGGGCGCAGCCCCGGTATTGCACCCGCTCCAGACGGTCGCGCCGGTCGGTGGGGATGAGACTTCGGGCCAACAGAGCAGGTCAGGTCGCCAGAACGGGAACCGAATGTAGACGGCAGGCCAGCAACAGGCCGGCTGCGGTCGGCCTCTCAACCCCAAGCCACTAGAGGTAGGCATCCGATGAAAATGCAGATGAAGATGGATAAGAAAGCGGCCCTTTGTGCGGGCCTGACCGTGGCGCTGATCGCGCTTGTACTGCCGGGCGTTGCAGCCGCGGGCACGGGCGGCGAGGCGCTGTCCGATGTCTGGTTGCAGATCTCGGATTTCACCCAGGGCACCCTCGGTCGCATCATCGCGGGCTTGATGGTCGTCGCGGGCCTGGGCGCGGGCATCATGCGTCAGTCGCTCGGCGGTTTTATCGTCGGCCTCGGTGCAGGCATCGGCCTGTATAACGCCCCGACCGTGCTCGAGGAAATGGTCTCCGCGACCTTGCCGGTAATGCAGGCTGCGGCGCAGACTGCAATGTCCGTTCCGCTGGGGTAACGTCCCCACCCCTCCCTGGCGAACGGAAGCCCCGTCCATATCGGACGGGGCTTTTTTTATGGAAAGTTGTTTAATTGAGTGTTTTGCACGCCCCAGCGTAGATAGACGCGCGTGAGTATAGAGCGAGTATCGCACCATGAATGGGATTCGAATCAATGCGCGCTCGGCACCTCTTGTACCCGCTACTAATGATCTATTCGCTTGTAGCGATATTCGCAAGTCCAGCTCATGCTGCTCAGCTAGGACAGATCAAACCGTCTTTTTACATCGACGACAATGGCCCAGGAATATATCGCGGTGAATACGATATTAAAGGCGATACGAAAAATGTATTTCTTATCGACGATGGTAAGGGTTCAGAACAGGTTGAATACACGATTACTTCAAAGAAAACTGGTCAGAAGGTTACTGGTCTTCTAGGAACAGATAACATTTATACATCGCCTTACAATCGATGGCGATACGATTTTGGCTCTGTTATACCCAACGACGAAAGCATTTGGCCGGATAGAGAAGGTGATTACGTCTTAACTTTTCAGGGCAAGAACAGTGCTGGCGACGTGACCCCCAAAGTAACGATAGAAAAGGGTTTTGACGCCATTAGTCACCCTTTCAACATTGTTGGCATCAAATGCGCCGAGTGTAGCGGCGCTACTCCTTGGGAGGCGATCCCGGAGCTATCGACATACACTCGATATACACGGGGCATCGAAACCAGTGACGCCGAAATTAGCCTATTGGTGAAGGTCAAAAAAAATGACTTTATAGCCGAGAACAAGTTTGGGATTAATCAATTCGCTGTCTCCATTAGACGTGATAGAAGCCTCACCGTCCGGCAGTTCGCAGAAGCAAACGCGATATATACGGGCCGAGGTATAGATGAAGATTACTTATATTTGGTTATAGATGCCGAATCGCTTTATTTCAGCAATGAACCCAGGAGCTATTACGTTACCGGGCGTGATACTGTCGGTAATGAGACAGTTAGAATTGTTGAAATCGGTAGTTCGAAAAAAAATATAACATTAATCGAGCCACGCTCGGCTGTTATTGCCTTCAGCGATGGCAGCAAAGCTGCAACGTACCAAGCTGCCGGCGATTACTGGTATTACTCATCTGAAACCGGGAGCAGGCGGGCAGAGGAAATCACTGTTCAGCTAGAGCGTGCTACCACGAACAAAAGCGCGGAAGTACGAGTTGAGTATCACGGGATTGAGTTGGGTAGCACAGTTATCCCAGAAGGAACAAGGCAAGCAACGATCGATTTATCATCAGGCAGCTTGAGCCACATAACTGTTTGTACCGTTCCAGGTAACGATGCTTCGTGTGCTAAGCAATCACTTGTCAATATAATGGGTTACGAATATACGGCACCTAAGCTATTCGACTGGATCTACAACACATCGACGAGAAGATTGGACACCTGGATCAGTGATGCACTGCACCTCGAGTCATCTGCAATTCGGGTGCGTTCTTTAGATGGAAAATATGAAAAAGTCGTAAAACCGGAATCAAGCGAGTTTGATGGTTTTCAACGCATAAACAGCTATGCGCTTAATCTCACACCCTCAGAATATGAGTTTCGCCTAGAGACATTGGATGCTAAGCGTGGTGAGAAGCAGGGCGCCTGGCACCAGCTTGACCTCATCGCGCCCACTGTTTCCTTGAATGCTAATGGGAGAAAGCTAGATAACCAGGCACTTCAAGACTTTAGCTCCATTCGTGTAGCCGCGTCTGATATGAGCTGGACCCCATCCATTGGACAGTCCGCAGCGATTTTTAAGTGATG
>NZ_APNG01000023.1:0-57404 GCF_040361255.1 Salinisphaera sp. T5B8
TGGCTGGTCGGGCTTCGCATCGAGATTTGGGCGCTATTTCAGCAGCGCCCTAGAGGTCGCTTGGCGCTTCGACTCCACATTGAGCAATCCACTGAATGTGGTTTTCCCGCAGATCTTGCACCGATAACGGCGCCGCTCTATCTCGATCAACACGCGCTTACCATGCATCGGTGTATCGATGAACTCTTGTCGTTGGCGCCCGTGCCCTTGCATGGTATCGCGTTGACACTGCGGGCAGCAGGCCGGTTCGGCCTGCCCGTCTGCTAGCACCCGGTAATGATCGCCTAAGTCATCGATTTCTAAGGCTCGGAGTGGCGGCAGGTTTAAGAAGCCCTGAATCATTCTGGCTCCAAGTTCGGCCGTATCTCAGTCGCTCGCACACATTTTGGAGCATCACTTCGCCTCTCCGATCACCTGACTGCCGGGCACGACCGTGATGCCCTGACCACTGCGTGGCGGTCTCCATGCCCGCCCAATTCGGACGCCCACAGGGCTGGCGGGGTGCACAGCCCATAGCTATGATGACATTCGGCTGTATTTGGGCGAGATCGTCTGCAGTACGGCATCGCGTACCGCGCCCGGTCGCTCCATGGGCAGGAAATGGGTCGTTCCGGCGAGGGCGTTCACCTGAGCCATAGGTAGCATGGCGCGCAGGCGTTGGCGCGCCTTGGGCGAGAAGGTTGATGCGCGATCCGCAGCCAGCGCAATCACAGGACACCGCAGTCGACGGATGCCGGGCCAGGGATTGTGTTCGGTATGGGCGAAGGTGGTGCTCTCCCATTCGGGCGCGCAGGCCAGGCGAAAGCGATTACCACTCTGTACGAGGCCATGCTGGACATAGGCTTCAAGCCAGGCCTCGGGCCAGGTCTTGAAGCCACCGCGGCCACGGAAGTTGTCAAGGGCTGCGGCATGCGAGTCGAACTCCCGGCGCCGGCGTGCCGCGCCGGCGGCGAGGGAGAAGCGGTACGACTGGCGAAGCAACTTCGCCAACCATAACTGCCAGCCCTGCCAGCGATCCATGATCACGGGTTCCGCCAGAATCAAGCCCCGCACCATCTCCGGCCGGCGGGCGGCGGCCATGATGCTGGTGGTGGCACCGATGGAATGGCCAGCCAGCCAGACCGGCTCATCCAGGCTCTGCAGCCAGGCGGTGAGGTCCTGGTAGTAGGTTTCCCAGCCGCGGAATGTCGCCATGTCCGCCGCCCCGGCGCTGGCGCCGTGGCCGCGCATGTCCCAGGCCAGCACATTGCAATCGCGCGCCAAATCGTCCAGCAGCGGTTGGTACAGGCGGCCATGGAAGCCTGTCGCATGCGCCCAGTGCAGGGTGGGACGACCTGGCGTATGCGGCCAGCGCCACAGGGCGATATCCTGGCCGTCCGGGGCCGTGAATCCGTCGCGCTCGATCACGCGGGGCGTCTCAGTAGGATTTGGGCAGGCCGAGGACATGTTCGCCGATGTAGTTGAGCAGCATTTCGTTGTTGATGGGCGCGATCTCCATCAGTCGCGCCGACGGCCATAGCGTGATGATGTCGTAGTCCCGGTCGAAACCGTAGCCGCCGTGGGTTTGCAGCGCGGCCTCGACGGCCTTGACCGCGGCGCGCGAACCCAGCAACTTGGCCATGTTGGCATGGGCGCCGGCATTGCCGCCCGCATCGAAGGTCGCGGCGGCCTGAATCATCATCAGCCGCGCGGCTTCCAGTTCGGCCTTGGCCTCGGCCAGCCGATGCTGCAGGGCCTGGTAGCTGCCGATGGGTACGCCGAAGGGTTTGCGCTCGTTGGCGTAGGCCACGGCCTTTTTCAGTGCGTAGTTGCCCAGGCCCACGGACATGGCGGTCACCAGCAGGCGTTCCGAGTTCAGCGCTTCGAACATGCCGGCCAGGCCCTGCCCCGGCTGGCCGATCAGGCGGTCGGCATCCAGCTGGACTTCATCGAAAAATACCAGGTACTGACGCTCCGGCCAGCCGACGTCGATATTCAGGGGTTGCAGTTCCACGCCGGGCGCGTCGGTATCCACCACGAACAGTGACATGCCCTCAGTGCGGCGCTCGACCTCGCCCACCTTTTGCGTGCGAGCGACCACCAGCATGCGGTCGGCGTCCGCCGCACCGGAGATAAACACCTTGCGGCCGGTCAGCCGATAGCCGTCGCCATCCTGCGTCGCCAGCGAGGACATCGCGAAGCTGTTGGTGCCGGCGTCCGGCTCGGTAATGCCAAAGCACAACTTCTCGGCGCCACTGATCGTGGGTTTGACGAAACGCTCGATCTGATAGGGGGTGCCGTTGCGGATGATGGGTACCCGCGCGAAGCCTGTGAGTAGGAGCATGGGCAGCACCAGGCCTGCCTCGGCCAAGGTCTCCATCAGCGCGACCAGTTCCACTTGCCCACCGCCTGAACCGCCCAATTCCTCCGGTATGGTGATGCCGAGCAGCCCGTACTCACCCAGGGCTTCCCAGGCTTCCTGTGGAAAGCGGTGATTGTCAATGCACTCGCGCATGTATGCCCGGCTAAAGCCCTCGCTCACGCCGCGGGCGGCCTCGCGGATGTCACGCATGCGCTGGGCCACGCTGGCCTGGTCGAATTCAATTTCGGGCACTGCACTCATGGTCTATCCTCCTCGTCTCACCCTCTCGGGGTGAACAGATTGCGTTGACCGTTGCTGCGCACGTGGCCGGCGCGGTTGAGAAACTCCTCGTCGGTCATGGCATTGAGCAGGTCCGGGTCGGTAGGGGTGTTGGCGATGAATCGGCGGCCGTCGTCCAGGCGGCCCAGGACAATGCCCTGGGCGGGCCGGTCGTCACGATCGTGCATGACGGTATAGGTTTCGATGCGCCCGGCACCTTCCGGCTGCGCCGCAACCTCTACACCGGGGCCGGCGTCGATTTCCGCCTGCACGGCCGCCGCGTCGACCCGCCGCCAGCCGCCGGCCGGTGGCCGCGACCCGTACAGCCCCAGCGAATGCTTGCTCATGTACCACCCCACGCCGCTGACCAGTGCGTGAGCGTCGGGCTCGGCGCGGATACGGGCCATGGTTTCTGCGATGGCGTGGGTGCAATAGTTGCTGCCGGGCCCACCGTGGTACGCGAGACCGCCCGTGACGGTGAGCGGCCGGGGATCATCTTCGGCGATGCCCAGGGCGTTGCGCGCCATCTGCACCGCGCTGGGAAAGCAGCTATACAGATCGAGATAATCGATGTCATCTACGGCCAGCCCGGTAGCCTCGAACAGGCGGCGGGCGCAAGCGGCGATCGCCGGGGAGCGGGACAGCTCCGCCCGTTCGGAAACGAACCAGCGATCGCTGGCATCCGCCGCGGCCAACGGATACACCCAACGCCTGGGGTCGATCCCCAGAGCTCGCGCCTTGGCGGCCGACATCATCACCAGCGCGGCCGCCTGGTCCACCGCGATGATGGCGTTCATGCGCTTGGTGTAAGGCGCGCCAACCATGCGGTTTTCCGGCGTGCGCTCGGCAATATCAGCTGCGGACAAGGGCTCGCGGCGCCAGGCCTTTGGGTTGTTCATGGCGACGGCGTTGAAACCGGCATACAACTTGCCCAGCGCCTGCCGGTGCGCGGCCGGGTCGTGCCCGTACTGGCCGCGCAGGGCCTGCTCGAACAGCGGATAGATCTGAATGGGCAAGTCCAGCCCATGCCGTTGTTCGTCGGCGTTGGTCGGTTCACGGTCGTCGCCGAGCAGCCGGGGACCCTCGCCGGCTTTGGTGTCGATCACCCCGGACAGGCCCGCCCCCTTGCCGCGCATCTGCGTGGCCAGCGCCTCGCCGCCCGCGATCAGCGCGCAATCGAGTTCGCCGGCGGCGATGCGGTCGGCGTAGTAACCGACCAGCCATTGGCCCATATTGCCGCCGATGGGCGTGTAGAAGCGTTCGCCGGGGTCGATACCCAGCGTTCGGGCCAGACTGGCCGGCGCGTCGGGATAGGCCGGCGCCAGGATGTTGAGACAGGTCAACGACTGGATATGGCGCAAGACGCCGTCGATGCCGCAGTCCGCCGCCGCGGCCCGGGCGGCCTCGGCGATCAGACCGATCGGTGTGCGCTGGTCATCGGGTTCGCGCGCGGTGATCTGGCCGGCGCCGACCAGCACCGGCGTGGTGCTTTCAGGCCTCACTGTTCTTCCCTGATTTTACCGTTGGGCGCGGTCTCGAACAGCAGTTGCACGCGCCCATGGGCCACAGGTGAGTTGGCTCGATCCTGCCAGCAGCTGACATGGACCAGCGTCGTACGCCGGCCCTGGCGGACGATTTCGGCGGCGGCGTAGGTGGACCGCGCCCGCGCGGAACGCAGGTAGTCCACGTTGCAATCCAGGATGCGGGGGCGGCGAGCTTGTGCATCGCGGCTTTGCGCGGCGACGCGCGCCGTAATCTCGATCAACCCGCCGATCGCGCCGCCATGCAGGGCCGGCAACATGATGTTGCCTATCAGCGCATCGCGATACGGCAAATGGACTTGCACGCGGGTGCCGCTGTACTGGATTTCGAGCCCGAGGTGCCGCGCGTAGGGAATGCGCTCCAGCAACCTCTGCCAAGTAGCCTGCGTATCAGCGTGTACATCCTGTTTGAGCGTCCTAGATGACATTGGGCCGGCTGTCTCGCTCATCCCGCATCGCCCCGCGAAGCCTTCGTCTCGAAATGTTTGCCCTGGGTAGCGCGCATGAAGATGGCATTACCGATAGCCACCGGCCCATCCAGTCCCTCGGAAAATACTTGGCAGCGCACGAACGCAACGTCATCTGTCAAGTGATGACAGTGGGCGGTGGCCACCAGGGCACGTTCGCTACCGGCCGGCCGAAGGTAATCCATGCGCAGATCCACCGTGGCTATGGGTTTCAACTCGCGTAGCGCGGCGAATACCGCCAGCCCGCAGGCCGAGTCCACCAGCGAATACAGCACGCTGGTACAGAGTTCCTCGGCTGCATCCGCGGCGCGTAACTCCGGCCCCGGCACCAGTCGCATGCGGACCTGGTCTGCTTCCATCGCCACCACCTGCATCCCGAGATCGCGGCTGTGGGGCACCTGCTCGCCGAACTGTCGCGCCACAGCGACTGGATCATGGTCCGCGAAGTTGCCTGTCCCGGCCATCAGAGCTGAGCCCTGTCCTGTTCCATCTCCGCTGCCATGTCTCCGCTTAGTGCGTCAGGCGCAGCCAACAGACGCGGGTAATGTTTGCGATAAGCCGCCGCCAGTTCGGCGTAGGGCAGATCGGCGCGGGGGCCGTGATCGGTTAAATACTGCATGTGGCGGCGCCCCGCGGTGTCGAACTCATGCATCAGCGCATGCTCGCGGCCGTCGAATTCCAGTGCCTTGATGCCAAAGCGTTCGCACAGTTCAATGTTGAACGCCGGGGTGGCCTTGACCCAGCCCCCGTCCAACCACAACTCGGTATAGCCGTGGTAGTAGAAAATGTCCGTCTGCATCAATGCCAGCAAGCGTTGGCTGGCCAAGTGGTTTTTCACATCCGCCAGGCCGATGCGAGCGGGGATGCCCGCAGCCCGGGCGCAGGCCGCCAGCAACATGGCCTTGGGCACGCAATAACCACGGCCAGCATGCAGCGTTGCGCTGGCGCGTAACAGGTCAGGCTCCAGCGAGAACGCGTAGGGGTCGTAGCGGATTTCATCGCGGACTGCATAGTAAAGCCGGATGGCGCGCTGCTGGTCATCGCCTTCCCCGGCGCGGTTGCGGGCGAAGGCTTGGACGTCGGGGTGGTCGCTATCAATAAAATCGCCGGGCGCCAGGTACTCGCGGGTGTCTGCCTTCATGTGAGCGTTCTTTCGATTCAGAGCGGGGGCACTCGCAGCCGAGCGGGAACGACCGAAGCGAATGCCGATTTCAAGAAGTTCAGGTTAGGTAGACGGCGGGACGCCGGCAAGGACATTTTTTGACAGAATGGGGGCATTTAAAGACACGCCCCGTGTTCTGGAGGCGGGCTAACCCGTGCTTTGGCGGTATTGTTCAGGCGGAACAGCGAACCAGCGCTTGAAGGCACGCCTGAAACTCGCGGTGTCGTGGTAATTCATCAGCGCGGCAATGGCCTCGACGGACATTTGGCAGTCACGCAAATAGCCTGCGGCCTGGCGGGACAGAATCTCCTCGCGAATTTCCCGAAAACCGCTGTTTTCCTGTTTGAGTTTACGCGCCAGGGTACGTTTGCTCATGAATAGGGCGGCTGCCGCTTCTTCTTCGCAGAGCGTGCCTGGCGGGTGGGACAGCATCATTTTCTTGAGCCGGGTCCGATAGTCCGGTTCACGGCTCTGAAGTCGAGCGAGCATGGACTCGCACTGCTGCAAGGCTAGGCCATAGTTTTCACTATTGGCAGAGACGTTCGGCATCCTGCACAACGCCATAGGGAGTCTGAGCTTCAACTGATCGCAGCCGAAGTAAACTCGCCCGGGCAAATACGCCGGGTAGTTGGCTCGGTAAGCCGGCGCCGCGTGGGCAAAACAGGCCTCGGCCTCATCTAAGGGCCGGCCGGCGATAAATTCGCCGGTTGCAAAAAATGCCTTGACCGCCGTTTCCGCCAAGCAACGCGCAACGTCCTGATCCAGCTGTACCTGGAAATCCAACAGGCACTCCATGTGGTCTTCCACCTGTTGCAAGCGCAGGTGGATGAAGCTCGCACGCGTGGGCAGGAATTTGTGAAACGCCTGTAGAGCGGTGAGCAGGTCAGGGCTACTGCAAACGGCAAACCCCATCGCGCCATGTGTGGCCGGGGTCAGGCGCTCACCCAGCCGTAAACCGAAGTCCGGCTGGCCAGACAGGGCCAGCGCGTTGCGCAGAATCTGGACCTGCTGGGCTGGCGTAAGGAGGCTGTCATCAGTCAGGAATTGTTGAGTGCCAACCCCCGTACCGCGCAACAGGTTGGGCAGTTGTCGTGCGGTAAGCCCCAGTTCACGGGCGATCAGCCTTGAGTAGTTCGACGGAATGTCGGCTCCGGGGTTTTGCAAGCCCGCCACCTGCCTGGTCGTTGTCATAACTCCCTCCACGGACCCGTCGAGTGTCTTTAAATGTCCCCGTGTTGTCAACAAATGTCCTCCCCCCGAGGGTTAGTACACATTCACTATTAGTTGCAGTTAAAACCGGCAGGAGGAGCGCAGTGGGCAAAATTACCTTTATCGAGCACGACGGCACCGAGCATGTCGTTGAATTCGAGGCTGGCGCCTCACTGATGCAAATCGCCGTGGATAACATGATTCCCGGCATTGATGCGGACTGTGGCGGGGAATGTGCCTGTGGCACTTGCCACGTGATCGTCGCGGACGAGTGGTACGACAAGACTGGCACGCCGGGTGATGACGAACAGCAGATGCTGTCGATGACCCCGGAGCTGGCAAAAACCTCGCGTCTGGGCTGCCAGGTTCAAACCACCGAGGCGATGGACGGCATGACCGTTCGTCTGCCCGAATTTCAGATGTAAGCACTGGAGGACGCCATGTCAACAGAATTGCAGATGAGCGATGTAGTCCAGACCAAGCTGGTCAACGCCACGTCCAGAGTGGTGCCGATGCACCTGCAGATCCGTACACTCAAGATGTTGGTGCGGGCAAAGAAGAAGATCATCGGCCCGCGACGGCCCCCTGTCCACTTCGTCGAAGCGCCCGTTCCCGATGTCAACACGTTGGCGCTCGAAGACATCGACACCAGCAACCCTTTCTTGTACCGGCAGGATCAATGGGGCGCCTATTTTAAACGGCTTCGTGACGAGGCACCGGTATACTACCAGAAAGATAGCCCCTTCGGCCCATTCTGGTCGATAACGCGCTACGAGGACATCCTCTTCGTCGACAAGAACCACGAGCTGTTCTCCTCCGAGCCGCAAATCATTCTGGGTGACCCACCAGAAGGCCTGTCGGTAGAAATGTTCATTGCTATGGACCCGCCAAAGCATGACGTGCAGCGCCGGGCCGTTCAGGGCGTGGTGGCGCCGCGGAACCTGAAAGAAATGGAAGGGCTCATCCGCGAGCGCACCGGAGAAGTGCTCGACAGCCTGCCCTTGGACGAGGCGTTTAACTGGGTGCCGGCGGTATCAAAGGAGCTCACGGGTCGCATGCTGGCCACGCTGCTGGATTTTCCGTACGAGGAGCGTCACAAGCTGGTTGACTGGTCGGATCGTATGGCCGGCGCGGCATCAGCCACCGGTGGAGAATTTACCGATGAGGATGTCATGTTTGACGATGCCGTAGATATGGCGAGGGCTTTCTCCCGGCTATGGCGCGACAAAGAGGCACGACTGGCAGCCGGTGAAGAGCCCGGTTTCGATTTGATCAGCCTGTTGCAGAGCAGCGACGATACCAAGGACATGATCAATCGTCCGATGGAGTTTATCGGCAATTTGACGCTGCTTATTGTCGGCGGCAATGACACCACGCGTAACTCGATGAGCGGCGGCGTGCTCGCCCTGAATCAGTTTCCCGACGAGTTCGCCAAGCTCAAGGCCAACCCGGAGCTGATTCCCAACATGGTTTCGGAAATCATCCGCTGGCAAACTCCGCTGGCGTATATGCGCCGGGTGGCGACCCAGGACGTGGAACTGCGCGGCCAGACCATCAAGAAGGGGGATCGCGTGCTGATGTGGTTCGCCTCGGGCAATCGGGACGAGCGCAAGTTCGACAACCCGGATGACTTCATCATCGACCGCAAGGGCGCGCGCAACCATCTTTCGTTCGGCTATGGCATCCACCGCTGCATGGGCAACCGCCTGGCCGAATTGCAGTTGCGCATCCTGTGGGAAGAACTGCTCAAGCGCTTCGACAATATCGAAGTGGTCGGCGAGCCCGAGCGGGTGCAATCCAATTTCGTGCGCGGCTATTCCAAGCTGATGGTCAAGCTCACGCCCAAAGCGTGAGGCGCGGTGCAAACCAGCATGGCGTCTGAACAATTCGATTATGTGGTGGTCGGCGGCGGCTCGGCCGGATGCGCCGTCGCCAATCGCCTGTCCGAGAGCGGCCGCCATTCGGTGCTGTTGCTCGAAGCCGGTCCGGATAGCCGCCGCAATCCATTCGTGAACATGCCGCTGGGCTTTCTGCAGCTGATGTTCAGCCGTCGCTACAACTGGCAGTTCAATACCGAACCGCAGCGGCACATGCACGACCGTGCGTTGTTCCAGCCGCGGGGCAAGATGCTCGGTGGTTCCAGCAGCATGAACGCGCAGGTGTATATCCGCGGCCATGCCTGGGACTACGACGAGTGGGCACGGCTAGGTTGCGATGGTTGGTCGTACGCCGACGTGCTGCCGTATTTCCGCAGGTCAGAACATTTCGAGCCGAAGGTTAACCCGGATGAGGCAGCCTTCCATGGCCAGGGTGGTCCGCTCAATGTGGCCGAGAGGCGCTATACCAATCCGTTGAGCACAGCATTCGTGGGCGCGGCGGCGCAGGCGGGGTACCGACGCAATCCGGATTTCAACGGCCATGAGCAGGAGGGCGTGGGTTTCTACTACGCGTACCAGAAGGACGGCGCGCGCTGCAGCAATGCGCGCGCCTATCTCGAACCCGTAGCGGGCCGTTCCAACCTGACTGTCCGCAGCAGCGCCCAGGTTACCCGCGTGCTGCTCGAAGGCACCCGCGCCACCGGGGTCGAGTATCGGGGCCCGATGGGGCTGGCGCAGGTCCGTGCCGAGCGTGAAGTTGTGCTCTGCGGCGGCGCGTTCAACACGCCGCATCTGCTGATGCTGTCCGGAATCGGCCCACGCGGGGAATTGGCCCGGCACGGCATCGAGCTGCGTCACGCGCTGGAAGGCGTGGGGCAGAATCTCCAGGACCATATCGACGTGTACGTGCGTGTCAAAGCACGCAGCCGCCAGAGCATCTCGATGCATCCGAGCTACTGGCTCAAGGGCCTGTGGGCGCTGCTGCAGTACGTGAGCGGCCGCCGCGGTGTGCTGTCGAGCAACGGCGCCGAGGCCGGTGGGTTCATCCGGTCCCGGCCGGGGGAGCCGATACCCGATCTGCAACTTCACTTCGCACCCATGCTGTACGCCGACCACGGGCGGGACCTGAAGACTGCCATGAGCGGCTACGGCTATGCGGTGATGATCTACGGGCTCAGGCCATCGTCGCGCGGCCGCGTCGGCCTGCACAGCGCAGATCCGTTCGCGGCACCGCTGATCGATCCCAACTACATGGCCGAGTCCGCCGACGTCGAGCGACTCGTGCGCGGGGTACGCCTGGTGCGCAGCATCCTGGCGCAGCCGGCTTTCGCCCCGCACCATGAGGTCGAGATGTCGCCGGGGCCGGCACTGCAGAACGACGACGACCTCGCCGACTGGGCGCGGCGCAGCGGGGAGTCGGCGTATCACCCTGTCGGCACCTGCAAGATGGGCGTCGATCCGATGGCGGTGGTCGATCCGCGTCTGCGCGTGCATGGTCTGCAACGCCTGCGGGTGGTCGATGCCTCCATCATGCCGACGCTGGTCGGAGGCAACACCAATCAGCCGGCGACCATGATCGGCGAGAAGGGCGCGGCGATGCTGCTCGAGGATGCGCAGGCCAGTGGCGGCTGAGCGCCGCGTGTGTTTTAGCGGTGGGGCGGTTGACAGCACCACACGAGGCGCCCCGACCTTGTGCTCGTCCCGATTGGCATTTCGAGGTCTGAACGATCCAATCCCCAGGAACAGTCAAAGAGAGAGGCTATGGCGAACAGACGCCAAGATGTGACGGTCATCGTTGGAGGCGGGCACGCGGCAGGCGCGCTCCTGACAACCTTGCTGCAAAAGAAATATCAACAGGAGGTGGTTCTGGTGGGCGAGGAGCCCCATCCGCCCTACCAGCGACCACCTCTGTCCAAGAATTATCTGGCAGGAGAGATTGATCAGGAGTCTCTGTACCTAAAGCCGCGTTCGGTGTACGACGACGCGGGCTACCAGCTTCGGCTCGGGGAGCGCGCCGAGCACATAGACCGGGACAACAAGACCATCACGCTATCGGACCAGAGTACGTTGAAATACGGTGAACTCGTCCTGGCCACGGGATCTCGTGTTCGATACCTGAACGCGCAAGGGGCCGACTTGAAAGGCCTTCATTATCTGCACGACATCGCTGACTCGGATGCCCTTCGTGAACAATTCGTCCCGGGGAAAAGTCTGGTCATCGTTGGCGGCGGCTACATCGGCCTGGAGGTGGCCGCCATCGCCGTCAAGGCAGGCCTCAAGGTCACGGTGCTGGAAGCCGCCGAGCAACTCATGCAACGGGTCACAGGCCCGGAAATCTCCGCGTTCTTTTATGCCAAGCACCGAGGTGCCGGAGTGGATGTGCGCCTGGACACGGCGGTCACCGGCTTCGAGGCCGGCAACCACGGCTACGTGGCCGGCGTAACACTGGCCGACGGCACGACCGTACCGGCCGATTTTGTGCTCGTTTCGGTCGGCATCGCACCGGAAACCGCGCTGGCCGAAGCCGCCGGCCTGCCTTGTGACGACGGTATTCTCGTGGACGAATATACGCGTACTAACGATCCCGATATCCTGGCAATCGGTGACTGCACCCGCCACAGAAATCTTTTCTTTGAACAAACGCAGCGGATGGAGTCAGTCGCCAACGCGGTCGATCAGGCCCGTACCGCGGCGGCGACCCTGATGGGAGAGGACAGGCCCTACGATGCCGCACCCTGGTTCTGGTCGAATCAGTATGACGTGCGCCTGCAGATGGTGGGGTTGTCCCACGCTCATGATGAGCGGGTAGTACGTGGCAAGCCCGAGGACGAGGCATTCGCGGTGTTCTATCTGCGCGAAGGTCATCTCATTGCCGTGGACGCGGTCAATCTGCCTATGGCTTTCATGGTGGGTAAGAAACTCGTCTACCAACACAGGGAGGTCAAAGCGCAAGCGTTGCGTGATCCGGATATCGAATTGAAGTCCTTGATCTGAAGCATGCACAGACCCCCCAACCGTGGCTAGGTGTGATCTTTCAGTAGATACCGTCTCGACGATCAAGCATTTTGAGCGGCCAAGGCTGGATCATAGGGTGTTTTATGTTTGAACACGTCGAATGCGATATGGACGAGCTTTCGCATGACCGCGCCCAGCGCTGACAACGCAGGTTTACCGCGCTGTCGCAGGCGTTCGTAGAACATCTTCAAAGCGCGGTTATGTCGCAAGGACGCCACGGCCGCCATGTATAGAACAGCCCGTAGTTTGGACGACCCCTGTTTGGATAAATGGGGCCTGGCGCGCACACTCGAACCCGACTCGAAATGCACCACGGCCAGACCGGCAAAGGCCGCAGCCGCACGGGCGCTGGTAAAGTCCCGGTCAGCCAGCAGACACAGCAGATGTCGAGCCGAGGTCTGGCCGATGCCTGGAATGGAGGCCAATAGCGCCTTGTCGCGCTTGAGATCCGGATGCTGATCGAAATGATCGTCGATCTGATCCTTGATCCGCTCAATCTCGTCGTTGAGCGATGCAATACAGCGGTCGATGGACTCGATCACCGGGGCGGCCATCCGGCCGGCCTGTGCTTTTTCGCGCCGATTGGTCTCCCGGCCGAGCTCGTTTTCGAGCACGGACAGCCGGTTGATCAGCGCCCGTAGCATCGCGACCTCCGGCGGAGGCGGCGTCCACGCCGGTAGTTTGGCCCGGTCGCCGAACAAACACAGTGCGCGGGCATCGGCGCGATCGGTTTTGTTGAGCAGCCCCATCGCCTTGGCGAAATCGCGTACCCGTTTGGGGTTGGCGACACAGGGCGTACAGCCGAGCTCATACAGCCAGTGCGCGGTTTTTTCGTGATACGGGCCGGTGGCTTCCATGACCACCCGTAACTGATCGGGCGTCGCGTCGAGCTTGTCACATAGCCGCTCGATCAATGCGTGCACGTCGGCCTGACTGTGAGCGACTTTGCGGTCGTACCACTTGTCCGTGCCGGGGCGTTTGACCGCCGCATCCAGGCGGTTTTTGGAGACATCCAGACCGATAACGATCATAGGCACTCCTGCGTTGCATCAACGCGCGACCTGTTCGATGCGTGTCGACTTGCCTTGTCCATTCAGACTCTCGGCCACGGCGGGCCGTGTCTTGGCATACCGTCCAGTCTCGACAGCGCGAAGCGCGCCGGGCAAGTCTGATCTACAGAACAGGCTTTGTGCCTTAGGTTGGATACAGTCTGCTTGCCCGGCGCATAGCGCCTGGTCGCGTATCAGGCGCTGGCTATCAACATACAAGGTTGGATTAGCGAAGCGTAATCCAACAAAGAACGCAGCCCGTAGCCTCGATCCCGACACCGGGGCGGCAATCAAGGCCCGAATACCACCGCGTACATGATGCGGCCCGGCATGAAGGTGAACGCGCCTGTGCCAATGAGTGCGAAGACGAACAACGACAGCATGCTGCGGCGATGGGCTCGCACGTTGCCGGAACGAATGGCGCGAACCCCGGCTACGAGTGTGACCAGGGTCAGAATCGAAAGCAGATGAATCGGACTCCAGGGGCCCATCAGCCGAATTTCATGAATGAAAAACGATGACAGCGCGACCGACGTCATCAGTGCGATCCAGACCCAGCCAAGCCCGCGGTGACGGGGCGTGCCACGGGGCAGCGCGAATTGCGCGATCGCCACGCCGAGCGCGAGCAATGCAGCCAGCACGTGTAACTGGATCGCCAGAGAAGCCGTCAGCAGCGGAGTCGCGGTCATGGCATCGCTCATATGCAACTTGATTCATATCATGACGCCGGTTCGCATATAAAACAAGTTGCATATAAACTGCATAGATTCCACGGCCCGAAAAGGTATCTCATGAGCCTGCGTTACGCGCTCCTGGCCGCGATCGACGAAACACCCAGCACGGGTTATGCGTTGACCCGGCGCTTCAACGAAGGCCTGGCGCATGTGTGGTCGGCCAATCATCAGCAGGTTTATCGCGAACTGGCGCGGCTCGAAAAAGAAGGGTTGCTTTCGGTGACGGTCGAGTCGCAGGCGGGCAAGCCCGACCGCAAGCGGTATGCGATTACCGCCGCCGGCATCGAAGCGCTGGGTGCGTGGGTGGAACAGATAGCTGCGCGGCCGGCGACCCGCGATCCGTTACTGGTGAAGTTGTTTGCCGGCGATCTCGTATCATCGCCGCGCCTGTGCGCGGAACTGGATACACATCGCCAGACCTGGCGCGAGCAGCTGGCAACGTACCGTGCGATCGAAGCACGTTACTTTGCTGATCCAGACACCTTGTCCCACCGCTATCGCTTGCAGTATCTGGCGCTTCGGCGCGGCATTCTGAATACCGAAAGTTGGTTGGCCTGGGCAGACGAGGTACGGGCCGTTCTGGCGTGAAGCCGGCGCCGGCCGTCTCGGCCTCCGCCCCAAACCCATCGACAGCGCTTAAGCAAAGCCTCGCGGCCGTAGACCGTAGGTTAGATTAGCGCAGCGTAATCTAACAAAGAACGCAGCCCGGCGACCCAACCTGGCGACGTGCCTCGCACTGCCACCGAGCCAATCCCATGTTGGCTTACGGCCTGCGGCCTAAGCCAACCTACGCGGCTAAGATCCAAGCCAGGGTACGCCCGCCAGGCAATGCCGATATGTCACACACTCAGGTGCTTGTTGACGATATCGTCGGTGAGCGCGTCGATGTCGCCCTGGGCGACGAGCCGGCCGTTGTCGAGAATGCGGAACTCGTCGGCCACGCGTCGGGCGAACGGGAGTTTCTGTTCGACGAGCAGCACGGTGAGGCCATCCTCGCGATTGAGTTTTTCCAGCGTGTCGCCGATCTGGGCGACGATATTGGGCTGGATGCCTTCGCAGGGTTCATCGAGAATCAACAGCGTGGGGTCGAACACCAGCGCCCGCGCGATGGCCAGCTGTTGCTGCTGGCCGCCGGAGAGATCGCCGCCACGCCGACTGCGCATGTCCTTGAGCACGGGAAACAGTTCGAATACGCGATCGAGCGCGGCGCGTGAGCGATCGCGGCGTACATACAGGCCCAGTTCCAAATTTTCGGCGACCGAGAGCTGGCCGAATATCTCGCGCCCCTGCGGCACATAGCCGATCCCCAGGCCCGCGCGTTTGTCGGCGGCCAGATCGAGCAGGTTCACGTCGCCGAAGCGGATCTCACCACTGGCGGGCACCAGCCCCATGATGGTCTTGAGCAGGGTGGTCTTGCCCATGCCGTTGCGGCCCATCAGGCAGCTGATCGCACTGGGGGTAACGTCGAGATCCACATCCCAGAGGATATGGCTGCCACCGTAATACTGGTCGAGCCCGCGTATCGTCAGGCTCGGTGCGGTTTCGGTCTTGCGTGCGGCATTACTCACCGAGATACACCTCCACGACCTTCGGGTCGTTCTGAATGGCATCCATCGAGCCCTCGGCAAGCACGCGGCCTTCGTGCAGCACGGTCACCGTCTTGGCGATGGAGCGCACGAATTCCATATCGTGTTCGACCACCACGACCGAGCGCTTGCCGGCCAGTCGTACGAGCAGTTCGGCGGTGCGTTCGACTTCCTGGGGCGTCATGCCCGCCACGGGTTCGTCGACCAGCAATAGCTCGGGCTCCTGCATGAGCAGCATGCCGATTTCCAGCCATTGTTTCTGGCCATGCGACAAGGCGCCGGCGAGCGTGTGGCGGCGTTCGTCCAGGCCGATGAGTTCCAGGGTTTCGTCGATATGCGCGGCCTGTTCGCCGCTGAGTTTGGCGAACAGCACCGGCCACACACCGCGTGCGCCGGCCATGGCCAGCTCCAGGTTTTCGTGCACGGTATGGTTTTCGAACACCGTGGGCTTCTGGAACTTGCGCCCGATGCCGGCCTGCGCCACGCGCGGTTCGTCGAGGCTGAGCAGGTCGATATTCTGGCCGAACCAGGCCCGCCCGGCGTCGGGGCGGGTCTTGCCGGTAATCACGTCCATCATCGTGGTCTTGCCGGCGCCGTTGGGCCCGATGATGCAACGCAGTTCGCCCGCGTTGATATACAGCGTGAGCGCGTCCAGCGCCTTGAAGCCGTCGAAGCTCACGGTGATGTCCTCGACATAGAGGATGGTGCCGTGGCGTACGTCGGGTTTGGCGCCGACGGCAGGCCGGTTGACGAAATCGAATACCCGCGAGCGATCGGAAAAGCTTTCCAGCAGGGCCGGTTTTTTCATGACGCGTCCTTGCGCAACACCAGTTGCCGCAGCTGTGAAACCAGACCGACGATCCCCTTGGGCAGAAACAGGGTGACGGCCACGAACAGCGCGCCCAGTGCATAGGGCCAGATATCGGGAAACGCGCCGGTCAGCCAGGTCTTGGCGAAATTCACCACGCCCGCGCCGAGCGCTGCCCCGTAAAGCGTGCCGCGCCCGCCTACGGCGACCCAGACCACGGCTTCGATGGAAGCGATGGGCGAAAACTCGCTCGGATTGATGATGCCGACCTGGGGCACGTACAGCGCGCCCGCCACGCCCGCAAGCATGGCGGAAATGGTAAAGATCCATACCTTGTAAAGCTCCACGCGATAGCCGGTGAAGCGGGTACGGCTTTCGGCATCACGTATGGCTTCGAGCACGCGCCCGGCGCGCGAAGTCACGATGAAGCGCGCAAGCAAGAAACCCGCGAGCAGGCCGATGCCGGAAGCCACGAACAGGCCTACGCGGGTGCCGTCGGATGACAGATCGTAGCCGAGGATATCCTTGAAATCGGTCAGGCCGTTGTTGCCGCCAAAGCCCATTTCGTTGCGAAAGAACGCCAGCATCAGGGCATAGGTCATGGCCTGGGTGATGATGGCGAAATACACGCCGGTGACCCGCGAGCGAAACGCCAGCCAGCCGAACACCAGCGCCAGCAGGCCGGGCACGAACAGCACCATGGTCATGGCCACGGCGAAGATATCCATGCCATGCCAGTACCAGGGCAGGGTGTCCCAGTTGAGAAACACCATGAAGTCCGGCAGCACCGGGTTGCCGTAGACGCCGCGATCGCCGATCTGGCGCATTAGATACATGCCCATCGCATAGCCGCCGAGGCCGAAAAACGCCGTATGGCCGAGGCTGAGAATGCCGCAATAGCCCCAGATCAGATCGAGCGCGACCGCGAGTAGCGCATAGGTCAGATACTTGCCGACCAGGGCGACGGTGAAGTCGGATACATGCAGCGCGCTGGCCGGGCTGATCACGAGATTGCACAGCGGCACGGCCACGATCAGGGCAATGAGGGCGACCACGAACACGAGACTGCCGGTATCGCCGAGCATGCGCACCAGCACCGGGCCGTGGTTCGCTTTGGAAAGTCGGGTCGAACGCGGCATCAGGAGCCCTCCGCCGTGCGGCCTTTCTGCGGGAACAGCCCGCGCGGTCGCCGCTGAATGAACAGAATCAGGAAGATGAGCACGAGAATCTTGGCCAGCACGGCGCCGGCCTGCGGTTCGATGAACTTGGTGAGCACGCCCAGCGACAGCCCGGATACGAGCGTGCCCCAGAGATTGCCCACGCCGCCGAAGACCACGACCATGAACGAGTCGATGATGTAGCTCTGGCCGAGGTTGGGCCCGACGTTGGTGAGCTGGCTCAAGGCCACGCCGGCGATGCCGGCCACGCCCGAGCCCAGCCCGAAGGTCAGCGCATCCACACGCTGGGTACGAATGCCCATGGCCCGGGCCATGTCCCGGTTCTGCGACACCGCGCGCACCTTGAGCCCCAGCGAGGTCTTGTGCATGACCAGAATCAGCGCGGCGAACACGACCATCGCAAAGCCGAAGATCACCAGGCGATTGGCGGTGAGCGCGAACAGATCGTTGAAGCGGATCAGCCCGCTCATCCATTCTGGCGCGGCGACACTGCGGTTGAGCGGGGTGAACACGCTCCGTACCAGCTGTTGCAGGAACAGGCTCACGCCGAAGGTGGCCAGCAGCGTTTCCAGCGGTCGGCCATACAGCCATTGCACGATCGAGCGCTCGATGAGAATGCCCACCAGGCCGGAGACGACAAACGCCGCCGGCACGGCGAGCACGAGCGCCAGACCGATATGGCCAGGCAACAGCTGCTGCATGACGAACGCGGTATAGGCGCCGAGCATGATCAGCTCGCCGTGGGCCATGTTGATCACGCCCATCACGCCGAAGGTGATCGCCAGACCGATACCGGCCAGCACCAGAATCGAGCCCAGACTCAGGCCGAAGAACAGGGTTTCCAGATAGTCGTAGACGTTGCGCCACCAGTCGATGCGTTCGACCTGGGCGGCCGCCGCCGCGCGCAGACGCGCCTGGTCGGCATCGGGGCTGTCCTCGGGGATTAGGATGAGCATGTTCTTCAGACGGTTGTAGACCATCTGGCTGTTGTCGCCGGCCAGGCGTTCGATCGCGGCCAGCTTGGCGGCGTTGTCGCCGGTATTCAGATCGTTGATCGCCAGCGCGCGGTCGATGGCGGTTTGTACGCGTTCGTCCGTTTCGCTCGGGCGATGCGCACGCATCGCATCGGCGGCGTTGTCGTCGAGATTGGCCGACATCGTTTCGACCGCGGCCAGGCGCGTGTCGGCATCGTCGGCATCGAGCTCGAGCTGGGCACGCGCCACGCCGATGTTCTGGCGCAGGCCGATATTGGTGCGCACCGGGTCGAAATCGCCTGCCGGCGCGCTGCCGGCGCTGGCGAAGGTGACCGGGTCGCGCAGGGCGTAGGTATCGCCGTTGTCTTCGGCGACGAAAACCTTGCCGTCGGATTCACGCACAACCAGCCGATTGTCGGCGAAGGCCGCCAGCAGTTCGTCGGTATGCGCCTGCGGATGGCTGGCCAGTGCACGCACGATCCGCCGTTTTTGCGGATAGTTGGCCTCGGCGAGCGCAGCGATGGTGCCGGCATAGTCGAAGCCGGGCGTTTCGCTGTCGTCGTTGTCGGCGGCGGTGTCTTGTGTCGCGGTATCGCCCGCGAGGGTGGGCGACGACGGCTGCGACAGCGCGGGCGTATCCGCGGGCGCCGTGTCGTCGCTTGTGGCTGGCTGGGCGATCGCCAGACTGCTCGCAAACGCCAGCACGAGCAGCGTCGCGCCGAGCCGGCGTGTTGCGCGGTATGTTCGGGTCGTGTCCATGGCGGATTCGTTCGGTGGGGCGAAAGCACCGGGCCGTTGCGGCCCGGTGCGTCGTGGTCGAAGCGCGTCGACTACCTACTGCGCCGAACTCTGTCCCGTGCAGGACTTGGTTTCGGTGTTGTAGTGGCCGCAGTCCAGCTCGACCCAGTCGGCCTTGAGCTTGGCGCTGTCGGGCAGATAGTCGGACCAGGCATCGCCGGGCACTTCCTTGTCGGTTTCCCATACCACCGAGAACTGGCCGTCGTCGGTGATCTCGCCGATATAGACCGGCTTGGTGATGTGGTGGTTGGGCAGCACCTCGGCCGTGCCACCGGTGAGGTTGTCGACTTCGAGGCCGGGCAGGGTATCGATGACCGTATCCACATCCGTGGTACCGGCTTTCTTGACCGCCTTCACCCACAGGTTGAAGCCGATATAGGTGGCCTCCATCGGGTCGTTGGTCACGCGCTTGGCGTCGCCGGTGTACTCATGCCAGTGCTTGATGAACTGTTCGTTGGCCGGTGTATCGATGCTCTCGAAATAGTTCCAGGCCGCCAGATGGCCGACCAGCGGTGCGGTGCTGATACCCGACAGTTCCTGTTCGCCCACCGAAAAGGCGACCACCGGGATATCGGCGGCCGAAATCTGCTGGTTGGCCAGTTCCTTGTAGAAGGGCACGTTGGCATCGCCGTTGATGGTCGATACCACGGCGGTCTTCTTGCCGACCGAACCGAAGGCTTTCACCCGCGCGACGATGCTCTGCCAGTCGGAGTGTCCGAACGGCGTGTAGTTGATCATGATGTCGGACTCGGCCACGCCCTGATCCATCAGATACTGCTTGAGGATCTTGTTGGTGGTCCGCGGGTAGACATAGTCGGTGCCCAGCAGTACCCAGCGCTCGACGCCGACCTCGTTCATCAGATAATTCACCGCCGGGATCGCCTGCTGATTGGGCGCGGCCCCCGTATAGATGATGTTGCGTGAGGATTCCTCGCCTTCGTACTGCACCGGATAGAACAGCAGGCCGTTCAATTCCTCGAATACCGGCAATACCGACTTGCGCGACACCGATGTCCAGGTGCCGAACACCACATCGACCTTGTCCTGGGCGAGCAGCTGGCGGGCTTTTTCCGCGAACAGCGGCCAGTTCGAGGCCGGGTCGACGACCACCGGCTCGAGCTGACAGCCCAGCAGGCCGCCGTTTTCGTTCTGCTGCTTGATGAGCATCAGCGCGGTGTCCTTGAGGGTGGACTCGCTGATGGCCATCGTGCCCGACAGCGAATGCAGTACGCCGACCTTGATCGGGCATTGCGTATCGGCGGCCTGGGCGCCGGTGGATACGCCCAGCGCCAGCAGCGCGGGCGCGAGCACGCGTGTGCCGAGTTTATGCAGTGTTTTCGTTTTCATCGTGGGTTCCCCCTGGATTTACAGTGGTGGCAGATGCGCGATGGGGCGAGGCGCCGTCGGCGGCGCTTCGCTGCATGGTGTCGCGGGCCTCGTAGAGCCCGTGCAGGGTGATCTGGCGAACCGCGTCGCGGCTGGCCTTGATATGGGTCGTGAGCAGTGCTTGCGCGGGCTCGGCCTGACGGTTGGCGAGGCGGCGCAGAATCGCGGCGTGTTCGTCATAGGTCGCGGCCACGCGATCGGGTTTGACGAAATCCAGCCGCCGTACGATACGAATGCGTTCGGTCACATCGCGATGAATACGCGCCATTTCGCCATTGCCCGCCGCAGCGACCAGCGTGGCGTGAAACTGTTCGTCGAGTTGCCAGAGCGTGGTGCTGTCGGTTTCGCGGGCCTGGCTGTCGATCTGCCAGGTACGGTCCAGCCCGGCCAGCGCGGGCGGACGTTCGGCCAGCGCGCACAGACGTTTCACGGCCGCGCACTCAAGCGTGATGCGCACGTCGTAGAGCTCGTCGAACGCATGGAAATCCAGCGGTTTGACGTGCCAGCCGCCTTTGTCCAGCACATCGACATAGCCATCGCGTTGCAGGCGAAACAGGGCTTCGCGTACCGGCGTGCGGCTGGCCTGCGTGCGTTCGGCAATCTCGTTTTCCGACAGCCGATCGCCCGGCATGAGGGTGAAATCGAACAGATCGGCCTTGAGCTGTGCATACACGCGATCGGCCAGGTTCACGCGCCGGCCGCGGCGCGTGTTGGCAGTGGGTACGGCCGGTGTGCGGGGCAGGCTCACTATTCGCTCGGTTCGATGACGAGCAGTACATCGCCGGCCGAAACCAGCGTGCCCTGTTCGCAGCGCAGCGCCTTGACCGTGCCGTCGCAGGGCGCTTCGACGCTGAATTCCATCTTCATCGCCTCGACGATCACCAGCGTGTCGCCGGCGGCGACTGTCGCGCCCTGTTCGACCTGCAGTTTCCAGACATTGCCGGACACATCGGCCGTGACCGCTTCGCCGTCGATATCGTCATCGATTGGTGCTGCGGCCGGGCCGGCTTTTTCTTCCGGTTCGGCATCGGCCTGGGCCTGCCAGTGTTCGACTTCCTTGGCGAAGGCCGCGTTCTGGCGTTCGCGAAAGGCGGCGATGTCCTCGGCGTTGTCGTCGAGAAAGCGCTGGTATTCGGCGAAATCGAAGACTTCCTCGGTGATTTCGGCATGCAGCCGGCCGGCCCGAAAGGCCGCGCGCATGTCGGTGAGCGTGTCTTCGTCGACCGGGTAATAGCGCACCTGGTCGAAAAAGCGCAGCAGCCACGGTTCGCCTGGGGTGAACTGTTCGTTATGGCCGAACTTGTTCCAGATCGGCAGCGTGCGCCCGACCAGCTGATAACCGCCCGGCGAATCCATGCCGTAAATGCACATGTACACGCCGCCAATGCCGACCGTGCCCTCGGCGGTATAAGTGCGGGCCGGGTTGTATTTGGAGGTGACCAGCCGGTGGCGCGGATCGACCGGCACCGCACAGGGCGCGCCCAGATAGACGTCGCCCAGGCCCAGCACCATATAGCTGGCCGAGAGGATGGTCTCCTGCACTGCCTCGCGTGTTTCCAGCCCGTTGATCCGCTGGATGAAGTCCACGTTGTTGGGCAGCCAGGGCGCGGTATCGCGCACCGACTGGCGATAGCGGGACACCGCATCCAGTGTGGCGCTGTCCTCGAAGGCCAGCGGTAGGTGCAGCACGCGGGTGGGCAGCTTGAGGTCGTCCACCTCGGGCAGTTCGGCCTCGATCGCCAGCAATGCCTCGATCAATGCATCCTGATGAATACGCTGGCCGTCGTAGTTGACCTGCAGCGAACGGACCCCGGGCGAGAGTTCCAGAATGCCCTCGACGGGGTTTTTCTCCAGCGCCTGCATGAGCAGATACACCCGCAGGCGAAAACGCAGGTCGAGCACGTTCGGCCCGTATTCGATCAGGATGTAGCTATCGCCGGCCTGGCGATACGCCACCGCCGGGCGGCTACCTTCGCCCGCGCGCTCGGCGAGCACGCAGGGCGAGACCGTCTCGGCGGGTTGCGGAATGGGCAATGCATCGCGCGTGTCGGGCACGGCCAGTTCGTTGCAGGCCGCGTCTTGTTCGCGCTGGCGAGCGATGGCCTCGTCGAAGCCCAGCTGTACGAAGCGGATCGTATCGCCCGGCGCGACCTGGCCGACTTTCCACAATTCGGCGGCGGCGATGGTCACCGGGCATACGAAACCGCCCAGGCTCGGTCCGTCGCGGGTGAGAATCACCGGCATGTCGCCGGTGAAATTGATCGCGCCGACCGCGTATTCCGTGTCGTGAATATTGGACGGGTGCAGGCCGGCTTCGCCGCCGTTTTCACGGGCGAAGGTCGGCTTGGGGCCATTCAGGCGAATGCCTAGCCGGTTGGAGTTGTAGTGGACTTCCCAATCCGTGGCCAGAAACTGTTCGATCGATTCTTCGGTAAAGAAATCGGGCGCGCCGTGCGGGCCGTAGAGCACGCCGATTTCCCAGTGGTTGGCATAGTCCGGCACGAGTTCGCCCGGCGCGGCGGCCGGTTCGCGAATCGGCGCGGGCGTGGGGTTGTTGGGACGGGATGCGTCGCAAATGGCGAGCATATCGGTGGCGCGCAGCGGCCGGCCGGCATGGCCGCCGAACTGGCCCAGCGCGAAGGTGGATTTGCTGCCCAGATAGTCCGGTACGTCGATACCGCCCCGAATCGCCAGATAGCTGCGACAGCCGGATTCGGCCTTGCCCACGACCAGCGTCTGGCCGGGCGCTACATCAACCGGCGTCCAGAAATCGATCGCTTCGCCGTCGAGCGTGGCGGGGGTGCGCGCGCCGGTCAGGGCGATGGTGGCGGCGCGATGAAACAGGATCTCCGGCCCGAGAATGGTGCACTCGATACCGGCGGCCGACGCGTGATTGCCCACGATCGCGTTGGCCAGCCGGAAGGCATAGTCATCCATCGGCCCGGACGGCGGCACGCCGATATGCCAGTAGCCGGTGCGCCCCGGGTAGTCCTGAATGCTCGTATAGGTGCCGGGTTTGACGATCTCGACGCCTGGCGGGGCGTAGTCGAAGTCGGCCAGAAAGGCGGTCGAGACTTCGCCGGCCGAGAATTTGTCGTCGGCTACGATCTGGCGCAGATACTCGAGGTTGGTGGCAATACCGGACAGGCGCGTGGCATCCAGGGCATTGGCCAGCCGGGCCAGGGCTTCG
The DNA here is from genome assembly GCF_040361255.1 of Salinisphaera sp. T5B8. NCBI lineage: Bacteria > Pseudomonadati > Pseudomonadota > Gammaproteobacteria > Salinisphaerales > Salinisphaeraceae > Salinisphaera > Salinisphaera sp. T5B8. Next base: position 23,595 of record NZ_APNG01000023.1, read on the forward strand.
TCGCGGGTATTGCCGTGCACGATGAGCTTGGCGATCATCGGGTCGAAATGCGACGACACCTCGGTGCCAGCGGCCACCCAGGTATCCACCCGGGCGTGCTCGTCGAATACCACCTCGGTGAGCGTGCCGGGCGAGGGCGCGAAATCCCGTGCCGGCTGCTCGGCATAGATGCGCACCTCGATGGCACAGCCCTGCGGGTCGGCTTCGAACGTGGCCAGATTACGCAGGTTGCCGGCGGCACTGCGGATCATCCATTCCACCAGATCCACGCCGGTGACCGCTTCGGTAATCGGGTGCTCGACCTGCAGGCGGGTGTTGACCTCCAGGAAATAGAATTCGTCGCGCGCGCCGTCGTAAATGAATTCCACCGTGCCCGCCGAGCGATAGTTCACCGACTCGCCCAGGCTCACGGCGGCCGCCATCATGGCCTCGCGGGTGGCGGCCGGTAGATGCGGTGCCGGGGTTTCTTCCACCACTTTCTGGTTGCGCCGCTGCAGGGAACAGTCGCGCTCGCCGAGTGCGACCACCGTGCCGGCGCCGTCGCCGAAGATCTGGATTTCCACATGCCGGGCGGATTCGATGAACCGCTCCAGAAACACGCCGCTATCGGAGAAATAGTTCTGCCCCAGACGGGCGACTTTTTCGAAGGCGGCTTCCAGCTCGGCTTCGTCGTTGCAGCGCGATAGCCCGATGCCGCCGCCGCCGGCCGTGGACTTGAGCATGACCGGATAGCCCAGATCGGTGGCCGCGGATTTGGCGGCGTCCAGACTGTCGAGCAGGCCCGTGCCGGGGGCCAGCGGCACGCCTGCGGCTTCGGCCAGCTCGCGCGCGGTGTGCTTGAGGCCGAACTGTTCGATCTGCTCCGGCGTGGGCCCGACAAAGGCGATGCCGGCGTCTTCGCAGGCACGGGCGAAATCGGCGTTTTCCGATAGAAACCCGTAGCCGGGGATGATCGCCTGGGCACCGGCCTCGCGGGCGGCGGCCAGCACGGCGTCGACGTTGAGGTAGCTGTCGGCCGCGCTTTCGCCGCCCAGGGCGATGGCCTGATCGGCGGCACTTACATGGCCGCTGTCGCGATCGGAATCGGAATAGATGGCCACACTCGTCACGCCGATCTTTTCGAGCGTGCGTGCGATACGCACCGCGATTTCGCCGCGGTTGGCGATGAGTACGGTATCCAGTTCAGCCATGATCGTTCGCCTTTGCGTTCTGGTCTGCGATGTAGGCACGCCAGCCGCCGAACGCGGTGACGTCGTGCGCGCTCTCGGCGGCCCAGCCTTCACAGATGAAACCTTTCACTTCGCGGCCATCGGCCAGCTGCAACGTGCCGATACCCAGCGGTGCGGGTATGAGTGCAACGAACGAGCCAAACGCTTCGATCGGCACGTCCCAGAGCTCGACCTGAATCGACGCGCCGTGGGCGCCTCGGATGAGCCCGGGCTTGGGCGGGGTAGTGCCGGCCAGCGCCAGCAGGCGGTATTCCGGCGCGGTTTCGGTCTGTTCCACGAACACCGCGTCGCGCTCGGTGAGTTGCCAGTTCAAGGGCATGCCGCGCAGGTGCGCACCGACCACGGCCACCCGAATCATCTGAGGCGCCGGGTCGGCGCTGGCGGGCGTGGCCAGTTGCGAGGCCAGGCGTTCGCCGGTGCCCAGCGGCCACGGCTGGTGGTTCTGCCAACGCGCGCCCAGTGCGGCCAGACGGGCGTCATGCCAGGCCGGGGCGATCAGCGTGATGCCGGCCGGCAGGCCGTCGCGACGAAAACCGCCCGGCAGTGCCAACGCACAGTAATTGAGCAGGTTTACGAAATTCGTGTAGGTGCCCAGCCGACTGTTGAGCGCCACCGGCTCGGCCGCGATTTCGTCCTGGCGATAGATGCTTGGCGCGGTCGGAACCAGTAGGGCATCGACATTTTCGATGAGCGCATCGGCCTGGCGCTTGAGCGCGGCCAGCGCGTACTGGGCACGAAAGGCATCGACCGCGCTGGGTTTGCTACCGCCGGCAATGATGTCGGCGACCACCGGGTCCGCTGCGTCGGGATGTTCGTCGATGAAGGCGCCGACCGCGGCATAGCGTTCGGCGACCCAGGGGCCCTGATAGAGCAGCGCGGCGGCTTCCTGGAAAGGTGTGAAATCGAGAGCCACGATCTCGGCGCCCGCCGCCTGCCATTGCGTCACACTGGCCTCGAATGCCTGGCGCGCGGCCTCGTCGCCATAAAACTCGGGTTCGGCGGGAATACCCAGCCGTGGTGTGGCGCTATTCGCGAGGTCGGCCGGCGCCTGCACAGGTTGGTTGCGCGAATAGGCGTCCTCGGTATCGAAGGCGGTCAATACCGTGCGTAGGTACTCGGCATCGGCCATATCCAGCGCGAAGATCGATACGCAATCCAGCGATCGACAGGCCGGCACCACGCCGCGGGTACTGATCGCCCCGCAGGTGGCTTTGACGCCCACCAGATTGTTGAACCCGGCCGGCACGCGGCCGGAGCCGGCGGTATCGGTACCCAGTGCGAACGCCACCCGCCCGCGTGCGACTACCGACGCCGAGCCGGAGCTCGAGCCGCCGCTGATATAGGTCGGATCAAACGCGTTGGGCACCGCGCCGTAGGGCGAGCGCGTGCCCACCAGGCCGGTGGCGAACTGGTCGAGATTGGTCTTGCCCAGCAGAATCGCGCCCGCCGCCTGCAGCCTTTCGACCGCGGTTGCCGAACGCGTGGGCGTATAGGCGTAGTCGGGGCAGGCGGCCGTGGTCGGCAGGCCGGCGACATCGATATTGTCCTTCACCGCGAAGGGCACGCCATAAAGCGGCAAGGCCGAGCGATCGCCGCCGGCGTTGTCCAGCAACGTCTCCAGCGCGTCCAGCTGGGCATCCAGCTCGGGGCCCGTGATGATATGAATCCACGCAGGATCGTCGTTCGTGAGCTCGCCGTGGAGCGAATGAAGCGCCGTGCGGGGCGTCTGTACGCCGTCTGCGTAACGGCTATGCCAATCGGCCAGGGTGGAAATCGTCATGTGCGCTGCATACAGGGATGTATACAACGGTTATGCAACGCCTGTGCCAGCGTCTTGCAACGCTTATCTATCGCTGTCTTGAACGAGGTGAAGGGCGGCGTGGCGCGCACGCGGCGCCCCATCAGCGCGCGCTTGACCGGTTTTGGTGCAGTGCTGGGGCGTAATTACGAGGATTGGGCGTGGTCGACCGCCATCTGCGTCTTCGCTCGCATTCGCCGAGCCACGAGCAAGAACGGCGGATAGCGCCGCCATTTCGTGATCGAGGGCAGTGTTGAAGCGGCCGAGAACGGCCGATCCTGTCAGCCGGTTGGGTGGCCCACCCGCCGGCCGGCTAGAACAGGCCGGATTCCAGCCCCGCCGCCATCATCAGCCCCAGTTCTTCGCACTGATCCTCGAAAGCGGGGTCGAATTCGTCCTGACAGATGAGCGGCGCCTGCACCGCTTTCCAGCGCAGCCCGCCGGTAATGCTCTCGATGGCCCGGCGTGTGCCGGTGCCGTCCAGGCCGGCGCGGATATAGAAGGCAAAGGGCAGCGCATCGGTGTGATCGAGGCAGTGGTAGTAGCTGCGGTCGAAAAAATCCTTGAGCGCGCCGCTCATGGTGCCGAGGTTTTCCGGTGTGCCGAGGATCACCGCATCGGCGCCGAGCACATCGTCGGGCCCGGCCTGAAGCGGTGCGATCCAGCGCGCGTCGACGCCTTCGATATCCGGGTGGCGGATGCCCCGCAATACCGCATCCCGTAGGCGGCGCGTGTTCGGCGAAGGCGCATGGGCGATCACCACGATCTGGTATCTGGACTCAGGCATAGCGCATCATCTCAATCGGAAAATAAATCTGTTTGTAAATTTATCGTTTCTGTCATACGCGGCTGCTATGATCCATATTGCGCTTGGCTGCGAGAAACAAAAGGGGCCGCCATTGCGTTGGAATGGGTTCCGGCCCGGTCGGCGATTTCCTGTTGGCAGGGTTCATGAAGAGTTGAACGAAAATAACGCTTGCGAATTAAAATTCAGGGTTTTATGCGATATTTCTTTCACCGTCAATTAGATTGTAAGTGATCGATTGTTACGCGATCGCTGCGAGTCGTTGTATCGTAATGAGTTCCGCGCTCTTTAAAGTCCTATCGTATGGATTTGGTCATCGTTAACCCCCGAAAATGACAGCTAAAACAGTCGAACGCAATCGTGAACGGTGCCCCAAGTGTGACAGCTTCGGGGTGCTGCCGCTGCGTCGTCATGGCTTTCGCAAGATAATGAATCTGCGTAATTATTATCGCTGCATCGACTGCGGCCATCAGTTCCTGCAGAAGCGCCGCTAGCCAGGGCTGTGGTGCTATGCTTGCGCCATATTCCTCGGCGCATGTATTCACGTAATGAATGTTCGGGATATCGACCTGAACCTGCTTGTGTTTCTCGATGCGCTATTGCGCGAGCGCAGCGTCACGAAGGCCGCACTGGCCATGGATATGAGCCAGCCGGCCATGAGCAACGCGCTGCGACGTCTGCGCAAACTTTTGGGCGACCCGGTGCTCGTGCGCACCGCCAGCGGCATGCAGCCCACCGATCGCGCGCTCAAGCTGCAACGCCCGGTTCGCAATGCGCTGGCCCAGCTGGAAAGCGCGATTGCGCCTAACCGGGCATTCGAACCGGCCACGGCCGAGCGTCTGTTCACCATTCTGATTACCGACTATGCCGCCTCGGTGCTCATGCCGCATGTAGTCGGCGTGCTCGAGCGCGAGGCACCGAATATCGCGCTGAATATCCTCAGTGCCGGTAGCGACGCCATCGACCAGATCGAGCGCGGCGAGGCCGATGTGCTGGTCAACCGTTTCGGCAAACTGCCGGCCAACTTCCACCAGCAGCAGCTCTGGAGCGACCGCATGGCCTGCCTGATCCGCAAGGATCATCCGGCGCTGGTCGAGGCCGGCGGCGAGCTTACGCTGGAGACGTTTCTTTCGGAAAAACATATTCTGATCACCCAGACCGGGATCGGGCTGAGCCGTATCGACGAGGTGCTGGCCGATTCCGGGCGCTCGCGCCAGATCAGCGTGCTCACCCGCCACTATCAGCTGCCGCGCGAACTGGTGGCCAACAGCAACATGATCGTCGCGCTGCCGGCCCGGATTGCCCGCTATCAGGCGCGCCATCTCGGCCTGGCCGTGCTCGATCCGCCGCTGGAACTGCCGGAGTTTCATATCGGCATGGCCTGGGGCGCGCTCGATCATCACGACGTGGCCCATCGCTGGCTGCGCGAACGTATTATCGCCATTGCGCGCGAGCATTTGAGCTGACCACCGCCTGCGGTGTGCGACCATGAATTCAAATGCCGCCTCGGCGAGCGCGGCATCACGCGCAATCAATACAAGAGGAGATAAGCATGACGGATCGATTCGACCTGACCGGCCGCGTGGCCCTGGTGACCGGCGCGGGCGGCGGCCTGGGCAGCGGCTTTGCCACGGCGCTGGCCGCAGCCGGGGCGAAAGTCGTGCTGTGCGGGCGCCGCGAAGGCCCGCTGGTGACCGCGGCCGATGCCGTACGCGCGGCCGGCGGCGAAGCGAGCGTCGTACCCATGGACGTGAGCGACGCCGAGTCCGTCGCGGCCGGTTTCGATGCGGCCGAGCAGGCATTCGGTACGGTCGATATCGCCGTCTGCAACGCAGGCGTGGCGATCGCCGCCCCGGCCATGGACATGAGCGAAGCCGACTGGCTGAAAACGATCGATATCAATCTCAACGGCTGCTGGCGGGTGGCGGTCGAATGTGGCCGACGTCTGCGCCAGGCGGAAAAGCCGGGCAGTATCGTCAATATCACCTCCATTCTCGGCCACCGCGTGGCCTCGGCGGTCGCGCCCTATGCCGCCTCCAAGAGCGCGCTGGAACAACTCACGCGTAGCCTTGCACTGGAATGGGCCCGCTACGGTATCCGCGTGAACGCGATCGCGCCCGGCTATATCTCCACCGATATCAACCGCGGCTTTTTCGACACCGAGGCGGGCCAGAAGATGCTCAAGCGTATCCCGCAGCGCCAGCTCGGCCAGGTCGAGGATCTCGTCGGCGCGTTGTTGTTGCTCGCCTCCGATGCCGGGCGCTACATGACCGGCAGCACGATCGCCGTCGACGGCGGGCATTTGCAGTCCACGCTGTAGGGCGCGCGATCACGCGCGGTGTTCGGGGCAGTCGAGCGCGGGCTGCTGCCCCGGCACGCGCGGTAAAATAAACGCTGTTCAAAAACGCGTTATGATGCGTCGGGATTGGCTTTTCAAGCGGTCGGCAATCGACGTGAAACCGCGAAGCCGGCCCCGCTGCTGCGCCGATAGAACCGGCGATCAACGGCGGGGCGCCGCGGTCGCGGTCGGGCCGGAACCCGCTGCAAAATCGAGGGCGCCTGGATGGCACGCCGTAGCGAACACACCCGCGAACAGCTCCACGAACTCATCCTGGACGCCGCTGAGCAGTTGATGGTCGACAAGGGGCTGGCCGGTTTGAGCGCGCGCGCCATCGCCCGCGAGATCGGTTATACGCCGGGTACGATCTATCTGGTGTTCGCCAATCTCGACGACGTCATTCTGCATGTGAATGCGCGTACGCTCGATCGGCTGCGCGTGCCCATGCAGCAGGCTGCGGCCGCCCATGCCGAGCCCACCGAACAGCTGTTGCATGTGGCCCGGGCCTATGCCGAATTTGCCCGCGCGCATCCCAACCTCTGGCGCGCCTGTTTCGAACACCGGCTGCCGGAAACCGTGCCCGGCCCGGACTATATCGACGACCGGATTGGGGCGCTGGTGGCACTGATCATGGAACCGCTCGCGCAGGTATCCGGTGCCCAAGGTGCTGCGCTCGACGCCGCTGCCCAGGCGTTGTGGAGCGGGGTGCACGGCGTATGCATTCTCACCCTGACCGGCAAGCTGCATATGGTCGGCGGCCAGGCTACCGAGCACCTGACCGACGACCTTGTCAGCAACTATCTGGCCGGCCTTACGGCGCGGACGGCGTAGCGCCCGTCGGCCTTGCGCCCGTGGGCGCATCCTGCGCTGGCAGCGGCTCGCCACTATCGAGCATGGTTTGCACGCGCTGTTGCAGATCGGCCGCCCTGACCTGTTCCGGGGGCACGGCTTCGCCCGCGATTAATTCGATATGCGAGCGAAAACGTTGCGGCAGGCGCTGCATCGCCGGGCCGCCCTTGCGCGAAAAGAAGCTGCCCCACATGCCGCGCAGGGCCATCGGTACCACCGGCACGGGCGTGCGTTGCACCACGCGTTCCACGCCCTGGCGGAATTCCTGCAGCTCGCCGTCACGCGTAATCGCGCCTTCCGGGAACAGGCACACCACCTGACCATCTTCCAGCTCGCGAGCGATGGCGTCGTAGGCGGCTTCCAGGCGCTCCGGGTCTTCCTTGGCCGGGGCAATGGGGATGGCCTTGCCGGTACGGAAAATGAACGACAGCACCGGCACATCGAAGATGGTGTGATACATCACGAACCGGGCCGGCCGGCGCACCGAGCCGCCCAGGATGAGCCCGTCCATGAAGCTCACGTGATTGCACACCAGCAGCACGCCGCCCTCATCCGGGATGTTGTCCAGACCGCGTTTGCGCACGCGATAGATCGTGCTCACGAGCAGCCAGATGATGAAACGCATGGTGAACTCGGGCACCAGCGTGAAGATGAACACCACCACCGCCGCGGTCATTACGGCCGTCGCCAGAAACAGCCCGGGAATGCTCAGCCCCAGCTGCAGCGCGCCCACCGCGTAGAGCGACGCCAGCACCATGAACAGGGCATTGATGATGCTGTTCGCCGCGATGATGCGCGACAGCCGATCACGCGGCGCACGCTCCTGGATGAGAGCGTACAGCGGCACGATATAAAAACCGCCGAACAACCCGATCAGGCCCAGATCGGCCAATATGCGCCAACTGCCATCCAGCGCCAGAAACGCCCACAAGTCGGCCTCGCCCGCGTGATCGGCCACGCCGGCAAAGCCCAGATGCAGACTGAACAACACCAGGCCCGCCGCGCCGAAGGGCACCAGTCCCAGCTCGATACGCCCGCCCGACAAGCGGTCGCACAGCATCGAACCAATGCCAATGCCCAGAGAAAACAGCGCCAGCAAAAGGGTGACCACCGTCTCGTCGCCGCCCAGATCCACGCGCACATAGTTGGGCAGCTGCGCCAGATACATCGCGCCCACCGCCCAGAACCAGCTGATACCCATGATCGACAGAAAGATCGTACGGTTTTCACGCGCATAGCCGACGATGCGTATCGTCTCGCTCACCGGATTCCAGTTGAGCTTGATGGCCGGCGCATTGGGCGCGGTACGCGGAATGAGCAGGCTCACCAGCCAGCCCAGCACGGCGAAGGCCAGCACGCTCGCGCCGATCACCACCGTCCGGTCGCCCACGGTATGCACCAGCTGGCCGCCCGCGATCGTGCCCAGCAGAATCGCCAGGAACGTGCCCAGCTCCACCATGCCGTTGCCGCCGGTGAGTTCGCGGTTATCCAGATGCGCCGGCAGATAGCCGTATTTCACCGGCCCGAACAACGTGCTCTGCGCGCCCATCAGAAACAAAAGCACCATCAACAGCGTCAGGCTGTGCAGCGCAAACGCCACTGCAGCACCCGCCATGATCACGATCTCCAGCGCCTTGATCCAGCGCATGAGCGTGGCCTTGTCGTACTTGTCCGCAATCTGGCCGGCCGTGGCCGAGAACAGAAAGAAGGGCAGAATGAACAACGCCGCCGCCACGTTCACCAGCACGTTCGTGCTCATGCCGCCCTCGGTCATCGCCCAGCTCGAGCCCTGAAAGGCGATGAGGATCACCAACGCATTCTTGAACAGATTGTCGTTGAACGCCCCAAGGAACTGGGTGAAGAAGAACGGCGAAAACCGCCGCTCGCCAAGAAGCCTGAACTGTCCGGAAGCCATGTCGCGATCCGTATTAATTAAACGGTGTTCAATTTATAGCAGCAACAAAATTTGCACGCAAGAGACGGGCTGCATGGGCTGTGCATATCCGCGCGGTGGTTGTTTGCGTAGCGGCCGAACATCGTTGGCCGCGGGGCGTTATCCGTTTCCTTGTTAGCTGCTACGGGCAGCCACCAAGCGTCCGCCATTCAGGGGTCGTTCGACGGATCGAGATTCCTGAGCTTGGCTCAGGCCTTTTTCACAAACTGAGCGGTCACCATCATGTCGCCGACGCCGTCGACCTTGCAGTCCAGCTGGTGATCCTTGCTATCAGCAAGCCGTTTGATGACCGCTTTCGTGCCCACCTTGAGCACCAGTGAGCTGCCCTTGACCTTGAGGTCTTTGATCATGGTGACCTTGTCGCCTTCCGCTAACGGCGTGCCGTGGGCATCTTTGACTGTTACGGCGTCTTCCGTCTCTGCCTCGGCCTCAGAAGGGTTCCACTCGTGGGCGCACTCGGGGCAAACGAGCAGGTTTTGATCCTGATAGACGAATTCAGATTGGCAATGAGGGCAAGGCGGGCAGGACATGAATGATGGCTTCTATGGCTTGGTTCGGGCTGCGTATGATACTTGGGCCATGGCACAAAGAGGGCCAGCGTGCCCAGCTGTGCTCAAGGACGTCATCGACGGCGTTTACGACGAACCGCACCTGCTTTCACGCTACCCGATAGGTATCCACCCGCCAGCGTCGGTTACGAGACTGGCGGATGGGCGTGGCGCGGCGAGCGGGGCCTTGATAAGCAGACTCCCTGAGATCGTGTGCGTTGTACGCCATTACACGAAGCTCCCTTCTTCCTCGCGGTTGAGAGCCACGATCACGGAGGAATGATCCCCGGCATGCAAGCGATCCAGCGCAGTCTCGTCGCCGAACTCATCGCGAGGTTCGTTCAGCCAAAGCCACGCGGGCCAGCCATTGCCGTGAATGGCGACGATCTTGTCCAGGCCGGGCAACCAGACAGGGCCACGCGGACTAACGTCTTCGGCGAACTGGGTCTTGGGGAACACCACGCCGCCGACCTCTTGCGACAAGCCGATAATTCGACCGTCTCTATAGCGGTTGTAGATCGTGGTGTGCGATGCATTCAGGTAGTCGGCCATTGCCCGGGCGGAGAGCATCTCGTCGCTTTGGCTGCGGGACGGGTCAGGCGCAAATGTCCGCTCGGCCATCCTCGCCTGAGCCTGCTCGCGCGTAAGAATGCCCGGTTTCACATTGTCCGGCGGCGCAGCGGGGTCGCTAGCATTCAGCGCTTCAATCAGCTCACCGGTTTGTGAACGCGAGGGCGCTTCAAACCCCGTCTCGGGTAGCCGGACGCTCTGGGCGAAAGGTACACGCTCGAACTCGGACTCGAAGAACGCGTCAACCGGCGCGTTCGTGGACGCCAAGTAAACGACTTCCTCGTCCTCCGGCGGATTCATGAGCGTTTCAAGGCGCATGACCTCCGTAATGAAGTCGTTCCGGCCGCGATGAAGAGCCCGTTTCGCATGGCTGGAGCTGCTAACGAACGCACCATGCTTGTGACTGAGATTGTCAGCCGCAAGACGCATGACCAACCGGCCGATCAGTTTTTGCCGGTCGCTATCGAGTTTGTCGAACTCGCTTTCGAGCCACGAAGTCAATCCATGGCCTCGATCGCTCACGTTTTCGGATGCCATGACGCAAACTCCTTGTGACGTCTGACAGTCGTATAGTCCGTCCATCCATGAATTCTGTCAACTTTGTAAAGTCTGTATAAATAGTTAATCGCATGGATGCGGCCAATGCGCCGGTGGCTTTGTGCGTCGCTTTATGAAGCCGCATAAAACCGGGGTTTTCGGGTTAATAATGCGCGTAGGCGCGCTTGGGTGTTGCGGTCGAAGGGGTGAAGCCACTGGCAAATGAAATACCGACAGACGCTGGCGTTTTGTTTTGCAACGGAATTGCAAACAGTTGACCGTGTCAGCTGATTTGAGGCCGGATGAATAAGCCGTTTCGCGCTTCGAATAGCGCCATTGTCCCGCGCATGGCGGCGCCCATTTTCCAAGCTGAACAACTCGTTCAGCTTGGTGGAATTTCCAGTCCTTAATTCGCTCTTTAAAAATAAGCAGTTATGATTAGACCGTTCCCCGCATGCGCGGGGATGAACCTCTGTCATTTAAGAGCCTCGCGCTTGCCACGAGCCGTTCCCCGCATGCGCGGGGATGAACCGCTCGATCCGAAAGCTGATTCTCCAGCGTTATACCGTTCCCCGCATGCGCGGGGATGAACCGGTATCGCTCTGGAACCGCTCAGACACGCCGTACCGTTCCCCGCATGCGCGGGGATGAACCGGCGCCCTGCTGCGTCTCTGAGCGCGATAGTGTCCGTTCCCCGCATGCGCGGGGATGAACCGCCGGTGTTGTTGGATCTAGTAAACGAGAATCTCCGTTCCCCGCATGCGCGGGGATGAACCGGTCCGGCCGAACTCGAACTTGATGCTCGGCCCCCGTTCCCCGCATGCGCGGGGATGAACCGTGCTAGGTAGATTCGGCGCGTGTCTGGCTTGACCGTTCCCCGCATGCGCGGGGATGAACCGGCTATAAGCTCAATTAACTCGGTCGAACAGGTCCGTTCCCCGCATGCGCGGGGATGAACCGAACTCAGGGAGGCCGGTATAGATACCGGGCAACCGTTCCCCGCATGCGCGGGGATGAACCGGCAGCAACCAGCAGGAGGCCCACTAATGGCCATCCGTTCCCCGCATGCGCGGGGATGAACCGCACTACGGCGGCCACGAGACGCCCGGTGCCGACCCGTTCCCCGCATGCGCGGGGATGAACCGCGCCCGCTGGCGGCGAACACCATGCGCCGGATCCGTTCCCCGCATGCGCGGGGATGAACCGCCGATCTCCAACGTGCCTGTGATTACCGGCTCCCGTTCCCCGCATGCGCGGGGATGAACCGAATGCGGTTTCGCCCGCATCGAGATTCGTGGTCCGTTCCCCGCATGCGCGGGGATGAACCGGGTCTGGGTCTTTTCTGGGTCTGGTTCTTGTTCCGTTCCCCGCATGCGCGGGGATGAACCGGCAACGTGCTCGACGAACCGTGCCCGGTCGATCCGTTCCCCGCATGCGCGGGGATGAACCGCAGGATCAGTTCAGCGAGGCGGATCACGCCGCCCGTTCCCCGCATGCGCGGGGATGAACCGTTCTCGGGCGATGCGGCCCGGCCGACGTTCGACCGTTCCCCGCATGCGCGGGATGAACCGCCAGCGCCCGTGCAACGGCGATCCAGCAGGCCCCGTTCCCCGCATGCGCGGGGATGAACCGCGCACTCGACAATTCGAAAGGCTCGCTTAGCGCCCGTTCCCCGCATGCGCGGGGATGAACCGGACGATAAGCCCACGGCGACGCTGCACAACGTCCGTTCCCCGCATGCGCGGGGATGAACCGTACAGGTAGAAGGCGTTGCGCGGACTGTCGGCCCGTTCCCCGCATGCGCGGGGATGAACCGGTCTGATGTTCGCTGCGCTGCGTGGTCTGCCGCCGTTCCCCGCATGCGCGGGGATGAACCGATCGACGATCTGCGTCTGGCCATGCTGCAGGCCCGTTCCCCGCATGCGCGGGGATGAACCGGCGATCAACGTCGGCACCACGCTGAACAAGGACCGTTCCCCGCACACGCGGGATGGACCATTCAACAGGCTAAAGCGCCTGAACGATCAGGCCCAGTTCCCCGGGCTCGAGGATGAGTCACAATCACTCATGCTCAGGACCGCCCCGATCTCCCTTAACGCCCGCGCGCATGAATCGCCTGCCAGCCGAGGCTCGCGCACTCGTGGCCAGGTAATTCGCCACGTAGCTGATGGGATTAGTCGCCATGCGTTTTCCGGAACGTCGGCCTTTGTTGTGGCTGCATATCAAGTAGCGAAGCCGCGCTTGGTCTTCTTCGCTCTTTGTACTTTTCTCGCATTTGTTCTTGCAGGGTCACGAATTGACCCACCGCGTGTTTCATGCTGACGATGCGGGCTAGAAAGAGAGCAAGGGCATGTCAGAACGAGAAGGCCGAGAAGGCCTACACCAATCCATAGCCACATTTTCTGCGTTAAGTCCGCAGGCACGTTCGATCTGGTCGAAAAGCGCGGCGGATGAAGAAAGCGCCGGTCACAATTTGCTGGCGCATATGCTGGACGTGGCGGCGGTTGTGGAAACACTGCTTCAACATGAGCCACTCACAAGCCTGGATTGGGCCAGCCGCGCGCTCGGATTGCCCCGGGAAAGCTGTAGGCGCTGGATTGCCGCGATTGCCGGCTTACACGATTTCGGTAAAGCCATTCCGGGTTTCGTCATCAAGTGGCCAACCGGTCATGCGCGTGCCGAGGCCGCCGGCCTTGGTTTTCCAGATCAGGCAGAGGAGCGGGGCAACCATTCGTTGGCCACCGCGGCACTCCTTGCAGAGCCGCTCGGCGAGCTGACTCGCGCACCGTGGAGTTGGGTGCTGGCCATCGTGCAGGCGATCGCCGCGCATCACGGCCGTCACTTCCGCGCGGACGAAACCCGCCATGGTCGGCCTGTCGGCGAGTCTGCCGAGTGGGCGCGCGCACGCCGCGAAATACTCGATGTGTATTGGCGCACGCTCGATCCGCAAGGCTGTCCAAGCCACGAAGATCTGGATCTGGTCGCGGTGAACTGGCTGGCCGGCTTGACCAGTACCGCGGATTGGATCGCCTCCAATGTGTCGTGGTTCGCTCTCGGCGAGCGACATGACGATTTGCAAGCGTACTACCAGTCGGCGCGCGAGCTGGCGAGCGCCGCGTTGGCGGATGCCGGTTGGCCGCGGTTTCGACAACTTCTGTCCGAGCCTTTACCGGTGGACGCTCTCCTTGGCCGCATCCGCGGCAAACCCACGGCGCCGCGCCCGTTGCAGCAGGCCGGCGAGGCGTTACTGCAAGATGCGCAAGGGCCGACGTTGCTCTTGGTCGAAGCGCCGATGGGCGAGGGCAAGACCGAGTTGGCGTATCTGGCCTATCTTCGCCTGCAGGCCATGAACGCGCATCGCGGACTGTATGTCGCTTTGCCGACCCAGGCGACCGGCAACGCGCTTTTCGACCGTACCCGAGAGTTTCTCCGTGCCTTCGACGAAACGACGACGGTGAAACTCGTGCACGGCGGTGCGGCGATGAACGAGCAGCTACGCCATCTGCGCGGTATTGCGCACGACAATCGGGAAAGCGTGTCGGCGTCGGTCTGGTTTTCCCAACGGCGTCGGCCATTGCTGGCGCCGTACGGGGTGGGCACGGTCGACCAAGCACTGCTCGGTGTGCTCAATGCCAAACATCATTTCGTGCGGTTATGGGGCTTGGCAAACCGAGTGGTCGTCCTGGATGAGGTGCATGCGTACGACACCTACACCAGCGTGTTGATCGAGGCGCTCGTACGTTGGTTGAGGGCCATGGGCAGTTCGGTCGTGCTCATGAGTGCGACGCTGCCGCAGGCCAAACGGGATCGGCTGGTTCGGGCCTGGGGTGCCGATCCGCAGGAGCTGCCCCAAAGCGACTACCCGCGGTTAACACAAATCGATGCGCACTCGGTCCGCGGCATGACGGTTGGCTACCGGCCGCAGGCGCCCATTACGGTGCACGGGCTCGACGAGTCGTTGGAGGCGATCAAGGAGCAGGCGATCGCCTTGCTTGAGGAGGGTGGTTGCGGAGCGGTAATCGTCAATACGGTCGATCGCGCGCAACAACTGTTTCGGTTGCTCGAGCCGCACACGCATGCAATCGGTATCGAAACAGTGCTGTTTCATGCGCGATTTCCGGCAGATCAGCGCGCCGACATCGAAAAGCGCGTGCTCGCACTCTTCGGTGAATCGAGCGACTCCAACGCCGAGGGGCGGCCCGCCAAGGGCTTGCTGATTGCGACCCAGGTCGCCGAACAATCGCTCGATCTGGACTTCGATTTCATGCTGAGCGATCTCGCGCCTATCGATCTGCTTCTGCAGCGAGCGGGGCGCATGCATCGCCACGACCGGCTGCGTCCGGCCGCGCATGAGCACGCGCGCCTGTGGATCGCGGGGTTGCATCACGATCACTTGCCGTCGCTCAAGGAAACCGCCTGGGAATATGTCTACGACCCGCTCGTGCTCGGACATACCTGGGCCTGTCTTCGCGAGCGCGACCTCCTCAACCTGCCGAGCGATATCGATGCGCTGGTCCAGCATGTCTATAGCTTTCCGGAATTGTCAGACGCGATAAGTGAGCAGATTCGCGATTTCATCGAAATCGAATCCTACGGTGCTCATTTGGGGACCGAGAAAGGCAAGCACCAGCAGGCGATCGATATTTCATTGGACCCGGAGGACGAGCCGGCTCGGGCCTACCAGAACAAGCCGTTCGGCGGTGATGACGAGCAGGGCATGCGTAATGTGACCCGGCTCGGTCCGGACTCCGTGAATCTCGTACCCATCGATGTCATCGACGGCGCCTGGACTGTCGACGGAACCGTCATCGATCCAGAGAAAGTGCCGTCCGACGATATTGCACGCCAACTCTATGCCCGCCAGTTGCGCGTGTCGCGCAAGGCGGTCGTGCTCCATTGCCAGCAGGCAGAGCGGCCACCGGCATTCGACGAGCATCCGCTTCTGCGCCATCTCTATCCAATGCCGCTGGTCGCCGGGCGTTGTGAGCTGGGCGGTCAGTCGCTCTATCTGGACCCAGCACTGGGCCTTGTTTATGAAGCAGGTGAGAAGTGAGGGGAAGAAATTCTTCCCCTCGTCGTCCCCGCTTTCGTGGGGAAAGCGAGCATTTCGCCGCTATGCGAAAGGGCTACTCGGTTCATCTCTGCTGGCGCAGAGGGCTCGACTATAAGCCAATCGTCTAGGTGACGAACCTAATGCTTAAAGGTCTACTATTTATGGAAGACGTAAAATTCGTGGCTCGGGCGCGCATCGGTACGGGGGTTACATGACAGACACGAACGAGAGAAACCGGATAGGAGCCCAGCTTTCCGTTCCGGCGTACGATCTGCTTCGAGAGCCCTGGCTGTCGGTCTGCCTGACAGATGGCACGGTCACCTCGATGGGATTGATCGAGACGTTCGAACGCAGCCGAGACATCGTGGCGCTGGCCGACACTGCGCCGCCGACGCTCGTTGCGCAATACCGGTTGCTGCTGGCGATCACCCATCGCGCGATCACGATGGCGCAGGGGCGGTGGCGCGAATCCGAGCGGGCCGGCTGGTATCGCGATGGCCTGCCCATCGAGGCGATACGCACGTATCTGGAGTACTGGCAGGATCGCTTCTGGCTATTCCACGACACGCATCCGTTCATGCAGGCGGCCGTTCTGGATACGGCGAAGCCGACCCACGATAAACGCAAAAGCGTGGCCCAGATATCACTGGCGAGTGCGACCGGAAACACGCCGGTGGTGTTCGACCATGCGTTCGATAGCGAGCCGGCGGAACTCACACCGGCGCAGGCGCTGAATACGCTGCTCGGCTTTCTGCAATTCACCCCGGGTGGTCTGGTCAAGGTATTTCGCAGCGCGGATAAGGCCGGGCCGCTGGCCAATACCGCCGCGGTCATACCACTCGGCCAGAATCTTGCGGAGACGATCGCCCTGGCGCTGCATCCCGACCAGAGACGATCCGATGCCGAACCGGATAAACCGAGCTGGGAGCGCGAGCCGTTGACCGAAAGCCAACTTAGCGGTGTGCCGGTTCTGGCCACCGGGCCCAACGACCGCTACACGCGCCAAAGCCGTGCCGTGCTGTTTCAGCGAGAAGACAACGGCAATATCCGCTGGCTGCGCTTTGGCGCCGGTTTGGCATTGGGCGATAGCGATATCCAGCCCGATCCGATGGCCAGCTTTCGTGCCGGGCAGAACGGCCCGGTGCGCATCAGCTTTACCGAGGGGCGCGCGACCTGGCGCGATCTGCCCGCGCTCGTACCCGGGCCTGCGACAGAAAACGAAAATCGACGCCCAGCGGCGGTCATGGCCTATGCGGCCAGTCTGCACCGAGCACTCGGGCCCGGTGCGCATCGTCACCAGCCGTTGATGGTGGCCGGCTTGGCGAGCGATCAAGCCAAGTTGCTGCGGTGGCGCATGGAACAGATCGTGCTGCCTGCAAACGTCCTGATCGATCCGGATCGCTCCGAAACACTCCAGCAGAAGGTGGCGGGTGCCGAAGCGCTGTACTACGCGTTGCGAGCACTCGCCCGCGCGATGCTCGTGCACAGCATGCCCGATCCGGATAACAAGGAAACCAAGACACGAGCCCAGAGCCTGCTGGCAGCCGGGCCGCTTACAGCGACTTATTTTTCTGCGGCCGAACGCGCTTTGCCCGAGCTTATGCAACAACTCGGCGCCGGTGATTTCACGGCGGCGACGCAACACTGGAACGAGGCGCTGGATCGAGCGGCGCGGCGCGCCTGGAACGATGTCGTTGTTGGACTGGGGAGTACGCCCCGCGGCTTGCGTTCAGAGGCCCGCCATTATCCGCGTTTGATCGGGCTGCTCGCCAAACATGCGCCCACCAATAAACGCGCAGCGCCCGGAGACAAGTCATGACATCGCATGCGCAGACATTCGTCGACTATCTCGAAACGCTCCATCAGAACGATCGCGGCGCGATCGCCCATCTGCGTCACAGCCTGACGCGAGAACTTGGTGAAGATCCAAAAGCAATAACGCTCGTGGAGCGTTTCGTGGGTGGCGATCGACAAGCCGACGACCCGTATCGGCGCGCGCTGTATCTCGTGGCTGGCCTGTTCGCCAGCCATCCGGAGCGCGCCCGTACCTCTTTTGCCGAAGCGTTCGGCGCGCTCTGGCGTACACGAGACAACCCGAGCGTCGAACAGCGTTTCATCGCGTTGCTGGAAGCCGATGAACAGCAGATCGTGGCGCGACTACGCCAGGCCACGACGCTGCTCGCAGCGGACGGCTACGGATTCGATTACGCCCAGTTGATATCCGATATCGCCCTGTGGCTCGACCCGCGCAAGGAAGAGCATCGGTGGCGTGCGATGCGACAACGCTGGGGGCGCGGCTTCTATCGGGCGGTGTTCGCGGATCGGGTGGTAAACAGCGATCCGGAGGTCTTCACGAAACACCTCGTAACCCTTACGAAAGACGAATCCAGCGGGCTGGCGCGTCTGCGTCGAAGCCTGACGTTGCCGCCGGGCGAGGACCCGGCGGTGTTCCCGTGGGTAGAACCCTTCGTCGACCCGGCGTGGAAAAGCAACGATCCGAGACGTCGCGCCCGCTATCTCGTGGCGGGTCTGTTCGCGATCCATCCGGTGTACGAGCCGAACCGAAGCCTGGCCAAAGCACTCAATAAGCTCGCCGCGCAGCAAAAAGACGACGGCGAAAGCATCGAACGCCGTTTCATTGCGGTACTCGGCGCCTCGCCCGACACCATGGCCGATCATCTACGCCAGGCGATGGGCCTGCTGCGCGATACGGGGATCGGCTACGACCCGACACGGCTCATCAAAGATCTGGCGATCTGGTTGGCGCGCTCCCCGAACATCGCGCGGCTGGATCGGCGGCGCCAACGCTGGGCGCGGGATTTCTACTGGATACCGCGCCGCGACGAACACGATACCCAATCCGAAACACTACAAGAGCAGGGGGCCTGAACATGCGTGCATTCCTCGAATTCCACATCATCCAGAACTTCGCACCGTCGAATCTCAATCGCGACGACACCGGCGCGCCCAAGGACGCCATCTTCGGTGGACATCGTCGGGCACGGGTCAGCAGCCAGTGCTTCAAGCGGGCCACGCGATTGGCGGCGGCCGAATACAACCTCATCGATGAGTCGCATCGCGGCATTCGCACCAAACGCCTCAAGCGATTGCTGATCGAGCGACTCATCGATCGCGATCCTGAAGAGGCCGCGGGCAAGATCGAAAGCGCGCTGGCGGCAGCAGGGCTTAGCCTGTCCAAGAAGGACAGCGAAAAGACCGAATACCTGCTCTTTCTAGGCGAGAAGGAAATTACAGGCTTTGCCGAGCTGGTCGACGAGCACTGGGATGAGCTGGCCGATGTCGATTCGGCCGCCAACAAGAAACAGCGCAAGGCCGCTGCGCCGCCGGAGGTGACCAAGAAAGCCAAGGCGCTTCTCGATGGCGGCAAGGCCGTGGACATTGCGCTGTTCGGCCGCATGCTCGCCGATCTGCCGGCGGTCAACCAGGACGCTGCCTGCCAGGTGGCTCATGCGATCAGTACGCATCGCGTGGAACGCGAATTCGACTATTACACGGCGGTCGACGACGACCTGGGGCCCGAGGATGAGCCGGGTGCGGACATGATCGGTCAGATCGAATTCAACTCCGCGACTTTCTATCGCTACGCGGTACTCGACATCAACAAGCTGCTCGACAACCTGCAGGGCGATCGTGAGCTGGCCTTGTCGGCGATCGAGGCATTTGCCACAGCGTTCGTGCGTGCTGTGCCCACGGGCAAACAGAACACCTTCGCGGCGCACAACGCGCCGGATTTTATCGGTGTGAGCCTGCGTCATGTCGCGCCGATGAGTCTTGCCAACGCGTTCGAAAAGCCCGTGACGGCGGATCTGCGCGAGTCGCTCACGGAACAATCGGTGCAACGATTGCAGAAGACCGACCAGAAGCTATCGGCTGTTTACAGCGACGGCCAGGACCAGTGGCTCTATCTGGATCTGACCGGCCAGTGGGAAAACAACGATCAAAGTGAGGCGGTGCCGAATCTGGGTCAGCTTGCCCAACGTGTACGCAACATTGCAGATACAGCACTGGAGGCGTAGTCGTGGCCACACTGCTGATGCGCCTGGCCGGGCCCATGCAATCCTGGGGCACGACCAGCCGGTTCGACGAGCGCGATACACAGCTCGAGCCGTCCAAGTCGGGCGTGCTGGGCCTCATCTGTGCCGCACTCGGACGCGATCGAGCCGAGCCGGTCGCCGATCTCGCAGCATTGCGGATGGCCGTGCGGGTCGATCGCGAAGGTATTCCGATGCGCGACTATCACACCGCGACCGGCGTGGTTGCGTCATCCGGCAAGGCCGATGCGAATCGCACGGTGGTCAGCCAGCGCTATTACCTGTCGGACGCGGTTTTCCTCGTTGCGCTGGAAGGCGAGCGTGAATTGCTGGCACAAGTCCACAACGCCCTGCGCACGCCACACTGGCCGTTGTGCCTCGGACGTAAGAGTTTTGCTCCGTCTTGCCCGGTCTTCATGCCGGACGGATTGCGCGATGGGGGGCTGTTGGACGTGCTCGGGTCGGTGGCGCTGCTGACCGAACAAGACGGTAGTGAGAACACCCCGAAGCGACGCGTCGTGATCGAAGATGCCGAGGAAGGCACCGTTCGGGTCGATCAACCGATTGCACCATTCTCCGAGCGCCGGTTTGGTCCGCGTTTCGTCAAGACATTCGATCTGAAACTGGAGGTCGGCAATGTTCCTGACACGACTGACGCTTGACCTGCGGCATAGCGCGGTTCGTCGCGATCTTGCCGACGCCTATGACATGCACCGCTCTCTGGTGCGTGCATTCGTAACCGAAGGCGACGAGGCGCCGCCGCGTTTTCTCTGGCGCGTCGAGCCCGAAGCAGTATGGCGGGCCCCTGTCCTGATGGTTCAATCGATCGTCGAACCGGATTGGCGGGGTTTCGAAGAAAAGGGCTATCTCAAAAGAGCGCCGGAAGCCAAAGAAATCGACCCGGCTCGGCTCATTCAGATCGAGCGGTATTACCGTTTCCGGCTGTTCGCGAACCCGACGATTACGCAACAAGGCAAGCGCTACGGGTTGCAAACCGAATTCGAGCAACAGGCATGGCTCGAACGCAAGGGCACTAAATGCGGCTTCGAGATACAGAACGTGTTGGTCACGGCAAGCGACGTCGTACATCTGAAAAACGACACGATCTGTCTGCAACAAGCTTGTTTCGAAGGGGTTCTAAAGGCCACCGATGCGCCTGCCTTACAGGCTGCGGTGGAACAGGGCATTGGTCCTGGTAAGGCATTCGGATTCGGATTGTTGAGCCTCGCGCCGCGCTGAAATCGGCGACTCGCTATGGCCTTCATTCCGCTCAAACCCATCCCCATCAAAGACCGTCGCTCAATGGTCTTCGTCGGGCGCGGCCAGATCGACGTGCGGGACGGCGCGTTCGTGGTGGTCGATGAAGTCAACGGCGAGCGTATGCATATTCCGGTGGGCACGACCGCCTGCATTTTGCTCGAACCGGGCACGCGGGTTTCGCATGCCGCGATCAAGCTCGCCTCGACGGTGGGCACATTGCTCATCTGGGTGGGTGAAGCCGGTGTGCGTCTGTATAGTGCCGGCCAGCCGGGCGGGGCGCGCTCCGACAAGCTGCTGTATCAGGCGCGGCTTGCGCTCGAGGACGACCTGCGCTTGAAGGTCGTGCGCAAAATGTTCGAAATGCGCTTTGGTGAAGCGCCGCCGTCGCGTCGCAGCGTGGATCAATTGCGTGGCATCGAAGGTGCGCGGGTTCGCAAGCTTTATCAGCAGCTTGCCAAGCAATACGGACTGAAGTGGCACGGTCGCCGCTACGATCCGAACGACTGGGACGCCTCCGACCCCATCAACAAGGCGTTATCCGCCGCCACGGCCTGTTTGTATGGCATTACCGAAGCCGCAATCCTGGCCGCCGGCTACGCGCCTGCGATCGGTTTTTTGCATACCGGCAAGCCGCAGAGCTTCGTGTACGACATTGCCGATATCGTTAAATTCGAAACCGTTGTACCGGCCGCCTTTCGCGTCGCGGCAAAGGGCGTGGCCAAACCGGATCGTGAGGTACGCATTGCCTGTCGAGATGCGTTCACCAAGACCAAACTGCTCAATCGAATCATTCCGATGATCGAAGAGATTCTCGCCGCCGGCGAGATCGAACCACCGCCGCCTTCGCCCGATCAGGTGCCGCCCGCCATTCCCACGCCCGAATCGCTGGGCGACGCCGGCCACCGTAGCGGCTGACATGGCCATGCTCGTCGTCGTAACCGAGGCGGTGCCGCCGCGATTGCGTGGTCGGCTTGCCGTCTGGCTGCTCGAGATCCGGGCGGGCGTTTATGTCGGCGATGTCAGTAAGCGCGTGCGCGAAATGATCTGGGAACAAATCGAAGTGCTGGTCGAAGACGGCAATGTCGCCATGGCCTGGGCCAGTCGCCACGAATCGGGTTTCGAATTCCAGACCGTCGGCGTCAACCGACGCATACCAATCGACCACGACGGACTGCGTCTGGTGCGCTTCCTGCCGCCCGAAGATAAGTAGCTGAAAACGCTCGATCTTTAACAATTCAAATTGGTTAAAAATCCAGCAAATCGGCTGGTGGATTGTCAGATTTCTGAATTGCCCTGTGTAATCAGTGGGTTATAATTAGAGTGTTCCCCGCACCCGCGGGGATGAACCGTTCGCATCTTGTCGCGAGCCTCGGACATAGTTGTGTTCCCCGCACCCGCGGGGATGAACCGGCCGAAAATACGGCGACGCACACCACCGCGTTCGTGTTCCCCGCACCCGCGGGGATGAACCGCACACTGGTTGGAGCAATACTCCTTGGTGTGCGTGTTCCCCGCACCCGCGGGGATGAACCGAGGCGGCCGTGTCACAGCGTCACGATCGTCACGTGTTCCCCGCACCCGCGGGGATGAACCGGCTCATGCCCACGGCGCGACGCCAGTTTAGTAGTGTTCCCCGCACCCGCGGGGATGAACCGTTTCTCACCTTCGGCTCGCGAAAACTGGACCCGTGTTCCCCGCACCCGCGGGGATGAACCGTAATCGCGGTTTACGCCGTTCTGGCGAACGATGTGTTCCCCGCACCCGCGGGGATGAACCGTCACTCGTAAAAGGGGCGGTGCTGTCATACGGGTGTTCCCCGCACCCGCGGGGATGAACCGCAGGCGCCACTATCGCCACAGGCAGCGCAACCGTGTTCCCCGCACCCGCGGGGATGAACCGCGGCTACGTATTTGAGCATCGAGCAGTTGCTTGTGTTCCCCGCACCCGCGGGGATGAACCGTACCGGAAAACAGGCCGGCATCACATTGATCAGTGTTCCCCGCACCCGCGGGGATGAACCGTGCTCGCCGATCAGGTGCCGCATATTCCGGCCGTGTTCCCCGCACCCGCGGGGATGAACCGTGGCGGTACCCACGTTGCTGACTTCGGGTGTTGTGTTCCCCGCACCCGCGGGGATGAACCGCCGAAATACGGCGGGCTGGTAACACAGGTCTGGTGTTCCCCGCACCCGCGGGGATGAACCGAGCTCGGCGCTCGGGCCATGGCCTACCACTGCGTGTTCCCCGCACCCGCGGGGATGAACCGCCAATATAGAGCGCGAACTAGCAGCAGCGAGAGTGTTCCCCGCACCCGCGGGGATGAACCGGCTGGTTCGCATCAGCCAGTTATAAACGGGATGTGTTCCCCGCACCCGCGGGGATGAACCGACGCGGGCAGGGTGGCGCGAGACTAATCGACAGTGTTCCCCGCACCCGCGGGGATGAACCGTCACCCCCTCCGCCGATATTTGGAGGGACGCGGTGTTCCCCGCACCCGCGGGGATGAACCGTGATGGCAAGGACTGTAGCCAATGTCGCTGGCGTGTTCCCCGCACCCGCGGGGATGAACCGTCATGGTGTTTTCGCTCGAAATGCCGCCGGAGGTGTTCCCCGCACCCGCGGGGATGAACCGCTCGGCGACTCGGGCGCGGAGCCTGTCGTTTTGTGTTCCCCGCACCCGCGGGGATGAACCGTTCGCGGCCTATTGGGTGTTAGGCGTACTGATGTGTTCCCCGCACCCGCGGGGATGAACCGGTTAATACCCAGAAGCTGGGCATAGTTGATCTGTGTTCCCCGCACCCGCGGGGATGAACCGGCCCGCTTCGGCGGGCTTTTTACTGCCTAGTCGTGTTCCCCGCACCCGCGGGGATGAACCGATCGGCCGCGAAATCCTCACCCTCACGCCCGCGTGTTCCCCGCACCCGCGGGGATGAACCGCACTGCTACACAAACCGGGGAGCGCGTCATGCCGTGTTCCCCGCACCCGCGGGGATGAACCGTCGCGCAGAAGCAAGTCGAGCGTTCCTGATATGTGTTCCCCGCACCCGCGGGGATGAACCGGGTGACGGCTGGACGGATGACCCGATCGAGCTGTGTTCCCCGCACCCGCGGGGATGAACCGAGCTTCACAGATAACGCGCGCGCCAAAGCCGCTTTACGTTCTCTGCTTCCAATGCTGCGGGTCGCGGCTGCCGTGCATGACCGCCACAACAACGATGAACTCGGGTTCGACGCGGTAGAACACGGCGAACGGGAAGCGCCGAATTAATGCGCGACGCGTGGTGCGGTGCACGAAGGGATAAAGTCTCGGTTCCTCGGCAATCTGCTCGAATGCTCGGACGGCTTCATCGAGGAATTCTTGACCTAATCCTGGGCGTTGCTCCGCATACCATGTGGCCGCATCTTCAAGGTCTCGTTCCGCTTCGGGGCGCACGCATAGCCGCGAGCTCATAACCGCTTGCGAATATCTGCCACGACGTCGTCTGCGGGACGGCCGGGATTATGATCAAGTTCGTATGCGGCCAGGCGGCGGTCCAGCTCTTGCCGCTGCGCGTCAGACAAGGCAAGCACGCCTTGGTCCGCGGCGATACTGTCCCAGAGTTCTTCGACTAAATGAATACGCTGTTCGACTGAAAGATTGCGTAATGTCGATGTATTCATGGCGGCATCCTGCTAATTGATTTCATCCGAGATCGCTTCCCAGAACATAACGTATTTCGCCGGTCGGCCACCCATTTAAAGGCGATCAAGCTAGGCGATTTGCCGGCTTAGTGCTTTAGGTCAGGCGCGGTACCCGTCCACGATCCAGCGCTGGCTTCGGAACTGGCGAACCTTCGTAACCGATCGGCCGAGGGCGTTGATAAAGCGGTCGTGAATGCCGGCGGTGCGCTGGGTGTTGTCGGGGAATTCGATCTGGTGGTGGGCGAGCACGAGCCGGGCGCCGGGGGCGAGGGCATTGGCGACGTCTTTGGCCAGGCGCTGCATGGCGCGCGGGGCGAGGTAGTAGAGCAGTTCGGCGATGACCACGGCTTCGTAGCGGTGGCCGGGCAGCGGTGCGGGCAGGGCGATGTGCCAGGCGTGGGCGTTGGGGGCGTCGGCCAGGGCCTGGCGGGTGAGCTGGGTCGCGCTGGCGCTGCCGTCGCAGGTATGCAGCTTGAGTGCGCGTCGGGCGAGGGCCTGGCTGTTGGAGCCGTTGCCGCTGCCCAGTTCCAGAATGCGGGCGATGGGGCCGTCGCCAAGCGCGCGCAGGATGCGCTGGCGCTTGATGGCTTCGTCGCGGGCGGTCAACGTGTGCCAGGGGTCGGGGCCGGCGCGGAATTTGGCTTCGAAGCCGGCGAGGTCGATGGCGTGGCGGGCTGCGGATTTCATGGACGATTGCCAAACCGTTCGACCGGATGGCCGAAGCGTACGAGCAGGTTGCGGTCGATTTCAAAGCCGTCGCTGTCGTCGACGATCTGGCCGGTCTGGCTGCGATAGAGTTTGAGCGCGGCCTGTTTCATCTTCGCGCGCGAGCGCAGCGGTAGGCGCAGCAGGCGCCCACGCGGGCGCGGCCGGTGGGGCTGGAGACGCGGCCAGACCAGATAGGACAGCCGCGCGATCGAGTCCGGCCAGGCGCGTTTGACCGCGGCGGCGGTGGCGCGGTGATCGGCATGGTTGTCGTTAACCGACGGCGTAACGATCAGGTCCGGGCGCGGCCGACGGGCGAGATCGCGGGCCAGGCGCGCGACGGTGGCGTGGCCGGCGAAACCGAGATCGCCGTCAGCGTAGCCGAGAAAGCGCAGATCCTGGCGGCGAATGCCGGCGCGGCGCAGCACGCGTCGGGTTTCGGCGTAACGGATATCGCGCAGGCGCGCACGCGGAAACCGCCGGCTGTTGCGGTGTGAGGCGCCGCCGTCGGTGACCAGCGTGACATCGACGATCGCGCCGCGCGCGCGCAGGGCGGCGATTAGCCCGAAGGCACCGATGGCTTCGTCGTCCGGGTGCGGGGCCACGACATGGGCACGCACCACATGATCGAGATCGCACGCGTTCACAGCGAGAGCGCGATCGTGCCGGCGGCCGCGGCCGCACCGGCTTTCACGCGCTGGGCGTCGGGCGCGGGCTGGCGCAGATAGACCATCAGATCGGCCATGTGGGCACAAAGTGGTTCGGTTTCGAAAAACGCGGACAGGCCGACGCATTGCTGGGCCAGGGTGAGTGCTTGTTCGCCCATGTCGAGCACGCTGCTGCGGGCGTTGGCGACCAGCGCGGGATGGCAGTCGGCCTCGGTTTCATACAGGCGTGCAGCGGTGCGCTCGACCATGGCGGCCGCGCTGTCGGCCAGGCCGAACAGGCGTCCGAGGCGTGCGGCCTGATGCGGGTCGCGCTCGCGTTCGCGGGCGACCAGATGCCGGCGTACGCCATCGAAGACACCGGCGATGCCCCCGGCATGCACGGCCACGAAGCGTAGCGCGCCGGCGCTGAGCCAGGGTTCGCGTTCGTAGTCGCCGGGCTGGCCGATCAGGGCGTCGGCCTCGGTGAGCGGGGCGTTATGCCAGCGTACGAGATGGGTATGCGAACGCTGCATGCCCAGTACCTGCCACCACTGGGTATCGATGGTCGGCGGTGTGTCGTTGAGATCGACCACCAACAGTTGCTTGCGCGTTTGGCCCGCTATCTCGGCACTAACGAGTGCGTGACTGATCAGCCCCGCGCCGGAGGCGAAGGCCTTGCCGCCATCGAGGCGTTGGTTATCGAGCGTCAAGCCTTCACCGGCCAGCGGTGCATTCCAGACACCGAATTGCGCGCCGTCACGGGCCGCGGCGTGCAGGCGCGCGGCCGTATCGGCCTCGCCGTAGCGGGCAATGATCTGCAGCGCATCGATATGGCCTTCGAACAGGCGCGCCAGGGGCAGGTCGAAACGCCCGGCGGTATAGAGACGGCGCAGCAGTCGGCGATAGGTATCGAGATCGGCCGGGTCGTCCAGATTCAGGCCCTGTTGCAGGCAGGCGATGCCGTCGGCCATATAGGCGGCGTCGCCGGCTGTGCGGTCGAGGGCGGCGAGCGTGTCGGCGAGATCGTTCATGCGTGCGGACATTGATGGGCAGTTTCCAGCCGGGCGAGACGGTGTTCGGCGAGATCCAGCGCGAGATCCTGGGCGTTCGCCGGTTCGGGCGCGATGCGCATGACAAAGCCTTCGGCGCTTGTGCACTGGGCGGCGATCGCGCGCACCTCGTCGGTGTCGCGGCCGGCGCGTTTGGCGAGCGCCTGCGCGATGGTCATGTCGTCGAGGGTGTCGAAGGCCTGCCGTGCCAGTGCGCTCAGGCGATAACGCGCAAGGGCGTTATCCGGGTCTTCCACGGCGGGCATGGCGCGGCTGGCCTGGCGGGCGCGCAGCGTATCGGCCAGGCCGTCGGTCGCGCGCCCGCACACGCGCGAGGAGGTGGCTACGCGTACGTTGCGATCGTGGCGTATGCGGTAGCCGGCTTTGCGGGCGGCGGTGACCAGGCCCACGTCTTCGTGACTGGCCACATCGGCAAAACCGCCGAGCGCAGCATAGACATCGGCGCGAAAACCCAGGCTCGCGCCGCCCTGCGAATGGTGCGAGGGCGCCGGGTCGTGCACGAGGGGGTCGACCGTGCGCTGCAGACTGCGCAGGCGTTCCCAGTAGCGTTCCACGCGCCGGTGCAGCTCGGCGGGCGCGGCGTCGGGGCGTTCGATATAGCCGGCTACGACATCGGCCTGTTCGAGCGCGCGGATGCTGGCTTCGATCCAGTCCGGCGCGGGAATGGAATCGGCATCGGTGGTCAGCAGCAGTTCGATATCGCCCGGCCGGCGCACGCGGGCGAGCAGGCGCGCGCCCAGATCCATGGCCGCGCGCCGTGCCCGTCCGGCACGGGCTTCGGGCTGGCGCGCAATACGCGCGCTGGTCAGGCGGTAGTCGAGTTGCGATTGGCGCGCCTGTACGTAGGCCTGGCCGCCGTCGTCGCAGCCATCGAACAACAGACAGATGGCAAAACAATCGCGGCTTGCCGTCTGGCGGGCAAAGGCGTCGAGCAACGCCGGCAGGCCGTCGCGTTCGTCGCGCACGGGGATGCAGACCGCGATACGGGTACGCAGGCCGGTCATCGGGTGCATCGACAGCGTGGGCGCGCCACCTGGGGTACAGGCGTGCGCAATCCCCTCAGACATGGCGCGTGCTCGCTTGGCTGGGCATGGGCGCCGATGGTAGCCCCTGGGGGCAAACCGGGTAATGCGTAGTTATGCGGGCGTTTGCCGGGGCCTGGGCCGATGTGTGCGCGTACGGGTTCAGGCATCAGCGAGCAGCTGACGATAGAGTGCGACATAATCGCGGGCCATGCGGTCGGCGCTAAAGCGTTCGAGAAAGCGGGCTCGAATCGTGGCGGCGTCGAGTTCGGGCAGGCGGGCCACGGCGGCCACGGCGTCGTCGATGCTGTCGACGATAAAGCCAGTTACGCCGTGTTCGACGACTTCGGGCACCGCGCCGTGATTCCATGCGATAACCGGCGTGCCGCAGGCCATGGCTTCGATCATGACCAGCCCGAAGGGCTCCGGCCAGTCGATAGGAAAGACCAGCGCGCGGGCCTCGGCGAGTAGTGCGCGCTTGCCGGCATCGTCGACCGCGCCGACGTGCTCGATGGCACCGCCGAGCGCGGGACGCACGTGGTGTTCGAAATAGTACGGATTTCCGGGGTCGCGACTTCCCGCTAGTTTGAGCGCATGTTCGCAACGTCTGGCAATCTCGATCGCACGGTCGGGGCGTTTCTGATCGGTCATGCGGCCGATGAATACCAGCGTGTCGCGTCTGGCGTTTGTCGGCGGCAGCGCAAAGCGTGCCGGGTCGAGCCCGTGCGCGACCACGCCGCGACAGTTGGAAGACGGTATCGTGGCTGCCTGACTGGCCGAAATGGCGGCGACGGGCAGATCCGCAAAGGCCGAGAAGAACAGCTGGCGGTCGAGTTCGTCGGTACGCCAGTGGATGGTGGTGAGGCTGTGTTTGCGCCGCTCGCCGAGCAGGGCGGCATGAAAGAACTCGCCGTGGCAATGCACGATATCGAAATCGTCCAGGCGTTCACGCAGCCGTTCCAGAAGCGCGGCTTCGAGTACGCCGGGCAGGCCGGGCGGCACGGGTGTGTCGCCGGCTTCGAAAAAGGCCAGGCTTTCGAGTGCGCTCACGCAGGGCAGATCGAGCTCGCTGTCGGCGCTTGCGAATACGGTGACCTGATGGCCGAGTGCGTTCAGCGCATGGCTCAGGTCGACCACGATACGCTCGGTGCCGCCGGCCTCGCGGGCCGGCAAAGGCAGAATGACGGGTGATACCTGCGCGATACGCAGCGCTCGGTTCGGGTTCATGGCACGGGGATGATGGTTCACGGCGACACAGGATATAGCGCGCCCATGTTTATCATGCACATCGCCCTGCAAGGGTGTCTTCGAGCCCACGATGTCGAATACGGCATTACCGCCGACACCGGTGGGCATATTCGCTATCTGCTGGAACTGGCGCAGACCTCGGCGCGTGATCGCGATATCGAGCGTATCGATATCGTCACGCGTGCGTTCGATGCGGATTTCACCGACGGGGACTATCGCATTGGCTGCGAATACGTGAACCCGAAGGTGCGCATCGTGCGCCTGCCCACGCCCGATCCGGCCTATCGCAGTAAGGAAGCACTCTGGGATCAGCTGCCGGCATTCGGCGATGCGCTGGTCGACTATATCGATCGCCTCGAGCGCGCGCCGCAGCTGTTGCATGCCCACTATGCCGATGCGGGGCATATCGCCGGGCTGGTCAAGCAACGCCGCGGTATTCCGTTCGTGTTCACCGCGCATTCGCTGGGCCAGCCCAAGCGGGATTACACCGCTGCCACGCGCCGCGACGAAGACGTGGACACGCCAGCCGAACGCGCGCTCGACCGGCGCATCGCCACCGAAAACGCGGCGCTGCGCGATGCCAGTCTGGTCATTGCCAGTTCGCGTGACGAAGCCGAACTTCAGTATGCGCAATACCCCGATTACGACCCCGGGCGCATACGCGTGATCCGCCCGGCCAGCGACTTACAGGCCTTTGCCCAGTCGCAGCCCAATGCGCGGGTGCATGCCATGCTCTCGCGTTTTTTGACCGAGCCGGACAAGCCGGCGCTGCTGGCCATCGCACGCCCGGTCACGCGCAAGAACCTGGCGAGCCTGATTCGCGCTTATGGCGAGTCCCCGGCGTTGCAGGAGCGCGCGAACCTGGTGATTCTGGCCGGGGAGCGCCAGTCGCTCGATGCGCTGGAGCCGGAAATCGCCGACAACCTGCGCGATATGCTGGCGCTGATCGACCACTACGATCTCTATGGGCGGGTGGCCTATCCCAAGAAGCATCACGGGGCCGATGTGCCCAGTGTCTATGCCTGGGCGCGGGTACGCGGTGGGTTGTTTGCCAATGTCGCGTTCAACGAACCGTTCGGCTTGACCCTGCTGGAAGCCGCCGCGGCCGGGCTACCGGTCGTCGCCACCGATTCCGGCGGGCCGAACGATATCATCGAGCAGTGCCACAACGGCGTGCTGGTCAACCCGTGTTCGACCGATGCGATCGCCGCGGCCGCGCTCGCGCTGTTCGACGACCACGAGCGCTGGATCGCCTGCCAGGCGAGTGGGCGCAAGGCCACGTCCGTGTTCGACTGGAGCCGGCATGTCGATTATTACCATCGCCTGCTGCATCGCCTGAGCGGCAGCACCGGGGAACGTGTGGCCAAACGCTGCAGTCGTTTCGACGCCATGCTCGCCTGCGATATCGATGGCACGCTGGTGGGCTGTAGCCAGGGCGTGATCCGTTTCAATGCCTGGTATGCCGGCCAGCCGCGGCTACGTTTCGGCGTGGCGACCGGGCGCAGTTTTCACAGCGCCTTGTTGATTCTCGAGCAGGCCGGTATCGAGTGGCCCGATTTTCTGATCACCTCGGTCGGCGCGGAGATCTATCGCCTGGCCGACGATGGCGTGCGCTACGTGCGCGATACGCGCTGGGCCGAGCGGATCGACCGTGGCTGGCAACGCGCGGCGGTAGCCGAGGTGCTCGATGCCGTGCCCGAGCTGGTCGCCCAGTCGCCGCTGGAACAGCGGGCGCACAAGATCAGCTATCTGTGCGAGGCAGGCATCGACATCGCACCGCGCCTGCGCCGATTGCTCGCCGAACACGGCCTCGAGGCGCGGGTGATCCACAGCAACGAGCGCTGTGTGGATGTGCTGCCGGTACATGCCTCGAAAGGCGCGGCGGTGGCCTATCTGGCCGATGAAGCCGATATCCACCAGGAGCGCGTCTATGTGGCCGGCGACTCCGCCAACGATCTGGAAATGCTGCAAACGCTGCCCTGTGCGATCGTGGTGGCCAACCACCGCGACGGCTTGGCCAAAGCATGCGGCCTGACCCATGCGTATTTCGCAAGTGCCGGACATGCACGCGGGGTGATCGAGGGCGTGGCGCATTTCCAGGCCCGGTGCCACGCCTCGTGAAAACGAGCGTACTCACCCTGGTACGGGGCCGGCACGGGCATCTGGTCAATCTCATGCACGGGCTCAATGCCCAGTCGCAGCGGCCCGACGAGCTCGTCATCGCCTGGATGCAACCGGAAATCGAGCATGACCTGCCCGCCACGGATTTCGACGTACGCCATATCCAGGTCGCCGGTTCGGCGTTGCCGCTGGCGCGGGCTCGCAATCTCGCGGCCGAATACGCGGCCCACGAAGGGCTGATCTTTCTGGATGTGGACTGCATCCCCGCGCCCGAGCTGGTGCGATGCTATCGCCATGCACTGGCCGAGCGCGCGGGCCTGTTCATGGGCGAGGTGCGCTATCTACCCGCCGATGCCGTGCGCGTCAACGCCGCCGGCACGCCGGATTTCGATCGCCTGGATCAACTCGGCGAGATCCACCCCGCACGTCCCGCGCTGGATACCGACGCGCCAGTGCCCGAAGGCGATGCCGGCCAGCTCTGGGGGCTATCGTTCGCCCTGCGTCGGCAAGATCATCTGCGCGCTCGGGGCTTCGATGAAGCCTACGAAGGCTATGGCGGCGAAGAAACCGACTATGCCTGGCGCCTGGCTGCGGCCGGTGTGGATTTCTACTGGCTGGCCGGCGCACGTGCCTGGCATCAGCACCATCCGCTCTATCGACCGCCGTACCCGCATTTCGATGCGATCGTGACCAATGCACGCCGTTTTCGTGCCCGCTGGGGGCGTTGGTGTATGGGTTACTGGCTGGGCCTGTTTCGCGAAGCAGGGTTGATCGACTGGAGCCCCGCGGCGGACGATATCGTGGTTCGACGCCGCCCGAGCGCGGCCGAGATCGAGGCCGCCCGCCTGGATGGCGCCGTGCGCTACGGCTAGGGCCGGCCTGTTAGGCCGCGATCAGTACAGCTGATCTCGTCAGCGGTTCTAACCGCCTGATCAAGGCGAAAAAAAGCGTGCGTTTGGGCGGGGCGCCAAGCCTTATGTGCCGGTGGCCGCGATCGATACCTGTGGCGCCGCGCGGCGGCCCTGTCGCGTTTCCTCCTGCCAGAGCGTGTCCATGCGCGACATCAGCCAGCCCGCGGCCCGCGCGGCGGCGTGTGGATCGTGAAGACCGCGTTGGCATTCGATATCGAGCGCGCGAGCGCGTTCGAGCAGATCGCGCCAGCCTTCGAGATCGCCCGGCCAGCGCGGCAGATGAATGGCCGCACCCACCGCCGCCAACGACTCGGCCTTGCGTTGCTGTTCGTCGAAATAACGCCATTCCGGCGCACAGATATAGGGCCGGCCGGTACGCATGATTTCGTGCACGGTGTTGTCGCCGGCCGAGGCGATCACGATATCGGCGGCGGCAATGTAATCGCTGGTATGCGATACCCAGCCGTGGTTGACCAGATTGGCGAAATCCGTTTCATGGCCTTCGCGATGCAACGGCCCCACGGTGACGAACAGGGTGTCGGGCGCGGCACGCGCGGCCATGGTCAGTGGGGCGTAGGGTGTGCCGGCACCGCCGCCGCCGGTGATGGCCACCACGAGTTCGCGCTCTGCCGGCAGGCCCAGCGCGCGGCGTGCCTCGGCGCGGTCGTCGCGGCGCTGACTGCTGGTGCACAGCCCGCCGCTGTAGAAGGTCTTGGCCCGCGCCCAGTCGGGATAGTCGGGCTGTTCCAGGCGGGCATCGAAAGGGGCAAGCATGCCGGTACAGGCATCGTAGGCTGCGGTGTGGCCGGCATCGCTACGGTTGCCGTGCATGCGGATCTTGATGGCCGGCACGCTGGCGATACGTGCGAGCAGGGCCAATTCGGCCGATACATCGATCACGAACAGCCCCGTGCCCCGGTCGTCGAGATGATCGAGGATACGGCGCATGGTCTGACGCATCGGCGCCAGCCCCAGTGGCACGCAATGCATGACCGCCGGCGTGGGTTGATCGTAGAGCGCGGGCGTGGGCACGGGCGCGCCGATCATGTTCGGCAGGGGCACGATCTCGATATCGCGCTCGAAGCCGTCGAACAAGGACGGGTCGGCCGTGAGCACGCTCACCGGCTGGCTTGCCGGCAGCTCACGCACAATGGCCATCGTGCGCTGGGCATGCCCGCGGCCCTGGTGATGAACGAAAAAACTGATTGGCTTGGCCATGAGCGCAACGCGTCGAAACCCGGCGAGCCGGGCGGGGAATGCATCGGCTCATGATCGGCCCAGGCGGCGTTCTCGCAAACCGTAGTTTCCGGTAGACCCATTAAATTTTGTTTTGCAGACCCAACCTTTGGGAAATCGCGTGATTAGGGTTCTCACCCGTTAATGCGGACACTTCAAAGAAGGCTCATCATGGGC